>CAYGRI010000098.1:0-639 GCA_964352155.1 uncultured Maritimibacter sp.
ACCGGGGGCCTGCGAAACCGGGGGGCTGCGAAACCGGGGGGCTGCGGAATCGGGAACCTGTGTCGGCGCCGCGCGGGATCAGGCGCGGCGTCTGCGCCGCCGCCCGCCATCGCCTTCGCCGCCGCCGGTGTTGAAAGAGACATCGGGCAGATCCGTCACCTTGCGCAGCTCCGGGAAGGGCGCCGTGGCGTGGGGGATCGCGTTGGCGGCGACGAAATGTTCCTGAAACCGGGGCTCGATGGCGGTTTCGACCTTGTGGATCTCGTGCACCCGGCGCTCGATTTCGGCCCGAGAGGCGCGGTTGCACAGGGCGATCCGCGCCCCGGTCCCCGCCGCGTTGCCGGCAGAACTCACCTTGTCCAGCGGGCAATCGGGGATCATCCCCAGCACCATCGCATGTTTGGGCGAGATATGGGCGCCAAACGCCCCCGCCAGCACCACCCGGTCGACGGTATCGGTGCCCAGCTCGTCCATAAGCAGACGCGCGCCTGCGTAAAGCGCTGATTTCGCGAGTTGAATTGCGCGGATATCACCCTGGGTGACGGTGATCAGCGGCCCGCCCTCGGCGGTGCCGTCATGCAGAACATAGGAATGCGTCCGCCCGTCGGGGATCATCCGCGCCGTGCCGGTCTGCTCGGC
>CAYGRI010000098.1:649-14823 GCA_964352155.1 uncultured Maritimibacter sp.
CGCGGCCTTGGCCATCTGGATTTGCCGGATATCGGTATTGGTCACGGTGATCTTTGGCCCGCCGTTGTCGGTGCCGTCATAAAGCAGATAGGAATTGGTCCGCCCGTCCGCAAAGCAGTTGGGAGAGCCTGTCTGTTCCTCCGATCCGATCAGGCCGGGGCCGTCAACGATGCCGGCCATGCGCATTTCGGCGATCACCTCGATGATGCCGGACCCGCAGATCCCGGTGATGCCGCTGGCCGCGATCTCGGCGGCAAAGCCCGGTTCATCCGACCACAGCTCGCTGCCGATGACCCGAAAGCGCGGTTCCTTGGTCTCGGGGTCGATCCGCACCCGTTCGATCGCACCCGGCGCGGCGCGCTGGCCGGAAGAGATCTGCGCCCCCTCGAAGGCGGGGCCGGTGGGCGAGGAACAGGCCAAGACGCGGGTCTTGTCGCCCAGCTGGATCTCCGCATTCGTGCCCACATCCACCAGCAGCACCAGATCGTCGGACAGATAGGGTTCCTCTGACAGGGCAACGGCGGCGGCGTCGGCGCCCACATGGCCCGCGATACAGGGCAGCAGATAAACCCGCGCCGCCGGGTTCAGCGTGGTCAGGTCCAGCTCGCGCCCGTCCAGCGTCAGCCCGTCGGAAGTGGCCAGGGCAAAGGGCGCCTGGCCCAGCTCCACCGGGTCGACGCCCAACAGCAGATGGTGCATCACCGGGTTGCAGACCACGACCATCTCCATCAGCAGGCGCGGGTCGGTCCCGCCCTCGGCGCAGATGTCGCGGGCCAGCCCGTTCAGCGCCTCGCGCACGGCGGCGGTCATCTCGCGGTCGCCGCCGGGGTTCATCATCGCATAGGACACCCGGCTCATCAGATCCTCGCCAAAGCGGATCTGCGGGTTCATTACGCCCGCGCTGGCCTCAACCTCGCCGGTGCGCAGGTCGCACAGATGCGCGGCGATGGTGGTCGAGCCAAGATCCACCGCCAGACCGTACAACGCGCCTTCGTACAGCCCGGGCCACAGGTCCAGCAGCCGCTCGCCCGCATCCGCATGGCCCCGGTGCAGCGCCACGGTGACCGCCCATTTGCCTTTGCGCAGAGTGGGTTGCAGCTTGGACAACACGGGCAGGGGCACGATCAGCCGGTCAGTCTCGACCTGCCATTGATCGGCCAGCGCGGCCTTCAACCGCTCCAGATCGCCGGAGGGGTCGTGCATGTCCGGCTCTGCCACCTCGACATAATACAGCCGCGTCGCCGGATCCATCGTGATCGCCCGCACGGCCGCGGCCTTGCGGACCACCTGCTTGTGCACCTGGCTTTCGGCGGGCACATCGACGACCACATCGCCCTGCACCGTCGCCTGACAGCCCAGCCGGCGCCCCGGTTTCAGCCCGCGCACCCGGTCGTAGCGCGCCTCGACCTCGTTCCAGGCGCTCAGCGCATCCTCGCTGACGGTCACCCCGTGTTTCGAGAACGATCCGTAGGACGGCGCGACCTGGCATTTCGAACAGATCCCCCGGCCGCCGCACACCGAGTCGAGGTCCACGCCCAATTGCCGCGCGGCGGTGAGAATCGGGGTGCCGCGGGCGAAACGGCCGCGTTTTCCGGACGGGGTGAAGATGACAAGCGGATCCATGGAACCTCGGTTCTGATGATTGCGCTGCACCATAGCGGTTTGCCGACGAAGGGAAAGCCGTCGCGCGGCGCATTGCGGCCCGGTCGCGACGCTGTGGCGCAGGGCGGGGCAGGGCCGGGGGGGATGGCGGGGTCCAGAGGCGCCATGCGGCCCGGCCTGTGACGCGTCTGTGACGCGCCGGTGCACAGGCGCCGCAAGCCGTCGCGAAGTGTCGCCCCAGGTTTGCCAAGCACTTCGTTCCCCGATAAACTGAACACGCGAGCAGATAAAAAAAGGGTTTAAAGATGCGCATTTGCCGGGGTTGGGCGGGCCTTGCCGCCATCGCGACGCTACTTGCGGGCCAGGCCTGGGCCCAGACCATCGTTCCGCCCATGTCGAAAGAGGATCCGGGCGTCGATTGTCTGATCAAAGGTCTCGACTATGACCGCGACGGAGTGCTGAAGCTGCGGGCCGGTCCGGGGACGGGGTTCGAGATCATCGGCGTCTTCCGGAACGGCGATGTGGCTGATGTGGCGGCGCCTTGTCAGGGCCGGTGGTGCTATGTGGAAAACGGCATGCGGGATGGCAAAAGGGCCAGTTTTCGCGGCTGGATCCACAACGGCTGGTGCCAGTTTTAGCATTGCCAGGCCCTGTGTCACGGCGGGCGGCAGGTGGCGCAGGCTTCGGCGACCATCAGGTCTGTCATGGCCTGCGACACGTTCGGATTGGCGATCAGCAGTGCCATAGCGGCCTCCGTGGGGGGGCTGTCAGGACGCTGGCGTCAGGCGTCCGGCGGTGGGATCAGTTCCACCGTCGCCTCGACCTCGACCAGCGCATTGGCGGGCAAAGAGGCCACGTTGACCGCCGTGCGGGCATGGCGGCCGGCATCGCCCCAAAGGTCGATGAACAGCTGCGAGGCGCCGTTGACGATCATCGGCCCCTCGCCATATCCCGGCGGCGCGGCGACAAAGCCGCCAAGGCGCACCACCTGCGCGACCCGGTCGAGCGAGCCCGCCACGGCGCGGATCGAGAACAGCAGGTTCAGTGCGCACATTCGCGCGGCGGCCTGCCCGGTTTCCAGGTCGAACCCGTCGCCCACGGGGCCGAAATACTGGGGCACACCGTCCCATTCGCAGATCTGGCCCGACAGGACCAGCAGATTGCCGGTGATCTTGCCCGGCAGGAACAGGGCGCGCGACGGGGCGGTGGCGGGCAGGGCCAGCCCCATCTGGGTCAGGCGGTCTTCGATCAGGCTCATGTTTGGGCTTTCTTTTTGCGGGCCAGGGCGATCAGCGGTATGTCCGATCCGGCGGGACCCATCAGCGCGGCGCCATAGGGCGCGCCGTCGACGGATTCGGCGGGAATCACCGCCTGCGTCAATCCGGCCAGAACGTCCAGGAGCACGCCGATGGTAAAGGCGATCACCACAGCGCTTGCGGCCAGGAGCAGCGGGTTCTGCACGGCGCCGAACACGTCGCCCGCCACGGGCCGGCCGGTGGCGCCGGATTTGCCCGTGTCGCCCTGCAAAAGGGTCCCGATCCAGATCGCATATTGCACCGGCAGCGGCCGGTCGAGCCCGTAGACCGCGCGTATCGCGGCCTGTTCCTCGGCCGTCGCATCGACCGGCATGATCGCGGTCAGGGGATCGGCATGGCCGGGCAGATGCACCCTGCGGTCGCAGTTGACGATGCGGCCTGCCTTGTCGGCCAGGATCGAGGTGTTGAAGGGGCTCGCCTCGGTCAGATCGGCATGGCCCAGGGAGACGGCGATGCCCAGATCCCGCGCCCGGTCGAACAGGGGCCGGGTCGCTGGATTGGGCATGGCGGTTTCGAAACGGGCATCGACCTTTGCCGGATCCGGGAAGATCCAGCGCGGCAAGAAGGTGGTCAGCGCCCGTTCGGGAAAGGCGACACGATCGCACCCTTGTGCATGGGCGGCATTCGGCAGCGCGATCATCCGGGCCACAGCGCTGGCGCGCGGTTCGTCGCGGGCGATCGGGCCTGGCTGCGCGGCGGCGGTGCGAGGGATCCGGGCCATGGGGCCGCCTTTGGGACCAGGACAAAGCGTGCGTTGGGCACTTGGGACTCTTTCGGAAACAGGGTACATCCTCCACAGCGATGCCGGTTTCCGGACGCGGGTGAAAGCCCGCTTGTATCCGGCGCGGGCCGGCGGGGCGCATTGTCTGACCGGGTGCGGAAAAAAGCAGCAGACCATGGGGGAACAGGACGATGCTGACAGATGAGTTCGACGCGACGGGCGCCGCGCGGGAATTGATCGCCGCGCGGGACAAGGACGCGCGGATTGCGCCGTCAGGCCCGGCGCCGGATCTTGCGGGCGCCTATGCCGTCCAGACAGAGGTGATGCGCCATCTGGGCGCGGTGGCCGGCTATAAGGTGGCGCTCAAGCCCGGCACGGCGCCGATCTTTGCGCCGATTGCGCAATCGGGGGTGCAGACGTCGGGGGCGCGGGTCGCGGCGCCGCATGGCACGCTGGGGGTCGAGCTGGAGGTCGGCCTGCGCCTTCTGTCCGATCCGCCGCCGCCAGACGCGCCGGGGTTCGACGCGGCGCTGGCGCGGATCCTGCGCCCTGTCGCGGTGATAGAGATCGTGGACACCCGCCTGTCTGGGCCCGCCGCCGAGGACCCGATGTGGAAGCTTGCCGACAACCAGATCAACGGGGGGCTGATCCTGGGCGACAGCCCCGCCGGTTGGGACGGGGCAGAGATTTCGACCGTGCAGGCGACCTTGCGGGCGGGTGACAGCTCCTTGCTGGACGGTCCAGCGACCGTTCCGGGCGGCGGCGCGGGCGCGCTGGCGACGCTGGCCGCGTTGATCCGCGCCTTGGGCGTGCATTGCGGCGGGCTGCGGGCGGGGCAGGTGGTGATCACCGGGTCGCTGCATCCGCTGACCTGGGTGCCGGCGGGGACGCATGTCGCCGGGCGGATCGAGGGGATCGGCGCGGTCGAGGTGCAGCTCGGCTGATCCGCCGGCGCGAGCCATGATCCCCATCACATCAGGGAGCCTGCCGTTCGGGCACTCCTTCGTGACGCAAGCGCGCCCTAGGACAAGACCTGCCGCAGCAGCGCCACCGCCCGCGCGGCCCGCGCTTCGCAAACGTCGGGGTTCGGCGGGGGGAGGGTGCCGATCACCCGCCGGATCTGCAGATCGCCCACCAGCAGGTCGAGGTACAGGCCCGCCGCCTGATCGCTGTGCTCAAAGGTCAAATGCCCGGCGGATCTGGCCCGCTCCAGCACTTGCAGAATCAGCGGCAGGACGGACTCGCGCCCGGCCCGGGACAATTCCTGCCCCAAAGCTCCGCTGGCATCCGCCGCGGCGGCGCGGTTCAGGGCAATCGCGCGCGGTCCCAGCAGCAGCGCCAGCAGCTTCGGCCCCAAGAGGCCAAGGATGTCCATCGCGTCCTGCCCGGCCGAAAGTTCCCGTTCCAACAGGGCCTTGACCTCGGCGGCATTGCGCGTGACCAGGGCTTTGAACAGGCCCAGCTTGTCGCCGTACCAATTGTACAGCGTCTCGTTCGAGGCTTTGGCCAGACGCGCAATCCCCAGCATCGAGGTTCCCGCAAAGCCCTTTCGTTCCAGCAATTCATAGGCCGCCGCCTCGATCTGGTCCTGACGCTGCGATCTGGTTTCGGCGCGCATCGGCGGCTCCTTTGCTGTTGACGAAATCCGTAACGCATATTACGGATACCTGCAACCGTATTACCAATTACGCTTTTAGGAGTCGTCATGACACATGCCACACAACACACCGCGGTATCGCCGATGCTGACGGGTCTCGCGCTGGCCTCGCTTTTGCTGTCCGGGGGGATCTTCGGGTTCTTCTACGCCTGGATCTGCTCGACCATGTGGGGGCTGGATGCCGCCGATCCGGCGGTTGCCATCGGGGCCATGCAGGCGATGAATGCCTCTGTGCGCAATGCGGTCTTTGCGCCGGCCTTCTTTGGAACGCCCTTTGCCCTGATCCTGACCGGGCTGGTCGCGCGGGGGCAGGGGCGGACACGCTCTGCCATGGCGTTCCTGCTGGCGGGGGGGATCTATCTGCTGGGCGGGCTGGTGCTGACCATGGCGGTCAATGTGCCGATGAACGAAGCCCTGGCGCTGGTGGCGATCCCCCAGGACAGCGCGGCGGCGCAGCGGATCTGGACAGAATATTCCGCCCCCTGGCAGGTCTGGAACATCACCCGCACCTGTGCCAGCGGGATTGCCCTGGCCCTGACCGGCTTTGCGCTGCTGCATCTGAAGGAGGTTCGGGGGTGACAGGTCCGCCCCGTCGCATCTGCGTGGCGGGCCGAACGGCCACGCCAGACCCGGGAAGGCCCCGCGGCGGTTAGGTCGCGCCCTCGTCCGGGGGGGCGTCCCCCGCCCAGCGGGCCGCCAGATGCAGCAGGACGATGATCATCGCCAGCGGCACAGAGACAGAGATCCAGACCATCGGGATTCCCAGCGTATCCGCCGTCAGCCCGGATTGCCGCGCCAGATATCCCTTTGAAAAACCGCCCTTGAGCCCGATGAAGCAGAAATACACGACCGGCAGCACAAAGGTCAGTACCGCCGCCGACTGGATCGCCTCTGACACGAGCCCGAGGATATGGGGCCGCGGCGGCAGCACGCTGTCCATCAGCACCGCGTCGGACCGCGTCTTGAACGACAAGGTCGCCCCCAAAAGGCCGGTCCAGACCATCGCGTAGCGTGCGACATCCTCTGTCCAGACCGGCGGAGACGAGAATACATAGCGCGCGACGATCTGCACCATCACGGTGGCGAACATCAGACAGACCGCGAAAACAGCCACATAGCGCGTGGCCCGGTGAACCTTGTTGCTGATCAGGATGATGCTGCGCCGCATGGGGATCTTCCGTTCCGGGAGTAAGGCGGATGGCACCGGCCATCCGCCTTGGTTGGTTTAGCGGGTGCCGTCGGACAGACGCTTCCACAGGGCCACGTCTTCGGGCGTCATCAGGCCGGAATCATAGACCGGCAGCGAGGCCTGGCGGAAGACTTCGCGTTCCTCTGCCGTCAGGCGCTGCACGGTCACGCCCTTTTCTTCCAGCGCGGTCAGACCTTTGTCGGAGGCTTCGGCCATCCAGGCGCGGGTCGCCGCATCCGCCGCCACGACCGCCGCATCAACGGCGGCGCGGTCCGCGTCCGACAGCCCCTCATACCAATCCTTGGAGGCCAAAACCGCGCGCAGCGGCCAGATCACGCCCGCATCCGCGAAGTTCTTGACAAAATCGGTCTGGCCGAACATCACCGGCACGAAGGGCGAGTTCAGGTAGCCGTCGATCACGCCGGTTTGCAGACCCGCCGGAACCTCGCCCCAGGGCACGATGGTGCCGCTGGATCCCCAGGCCTGGTACATGGCGATCTGGGCGTCATCCAGCGCGCGCATCCGCAGATCCGCCATATCGGCGGGAGAGCGCACGGCCTGCGTCGTGGTGATCACGCCGGATGACGGCCCAAGCGGGGCCAGCGCCAGCAGGATCACATCCTGGGACGCCAGGCTTTCGTTGATCCTGGCAAAGACATCGCCCTCGGCCAGCGCCCGGTCCATATGGGCGATGTCATCGAAGATATAGGGCAGGCGGACGCCATAGATGAACGGATCGACCTGCGCGATGGCGCGGACATCGGACAGCGAGACCTCCAGCAGACCGGTGGAGATCTGGTCGAACTTCTCGGCTTCGTTCCCGACAGAGCCGCGCGGCATTTCGCGCACGTCCATGCCCGCCGCGCTCAGGGCGGCGCCAAAGGCGGCGGCCCAGTTGTAGGATCCGGAGGTTTCCAGATCCGGGGCGCTGTCCAGCGCGATCTTGACCTCGGCGCTGGCCGATGTCGCCACCGCCAGCAAGGCGGCCAGTGTAAGTGCTTTGAGTTGCATGAGTTTCCTCCCTTTCTCAGTTCACGGAAAAGCCGAACAGGCGTGGCAGAGCCAGGCTGAGCGCGGGCCAGTAGACCAGCGCCAGCAGGATCAGGACCTGCAGGGCGATGAAGGGCAGCGCAGCATAGGCCAGCCGCCAGTAATTCAGATGGGTCAGCGCCGCGACCACGACCAGGCATTTGCCCAAGGGCGGCGTGATCAGCCCGACGCACAGGTTGAAGCACAAGACGATGCCCAGGTGGATCGGGCTGATCCCCTGTTCCAGCGCCTGCGGGGCGAACAGCGGGATCAGCAGCGTCAGCGCCACGGGCGTGTCCATGAACATCCCCGCGATGAGAAAGATCACCACCAGGAAGAACAGATAGCGCGTGCCGGTCAGGCCAAAGCTGTCGACCCAGTTTGCCAGCGCCTGCGACCAGCCAAGCTGGCCCGCCAGATAGCCCAGCACGGAGATCGCGGCGAGGATGATAAAGATCGTGCCGGTCATCTTGGCCGTCGCCTCGACCGCATCGAAAATCATCCGCCAGTTCAAGCCCTTGTAGAACTGCCCCGCCAGCAGCGCGAACAGGACGGCGATCGCCGAGCCCTCGGTCGGGGTCGCCAGCCCGAAGACCAGCGAGCCCAGGATCACAACCGGCAGGCACAGCGCGGGGGCGGCGTTCAGCAGGCTGGGCAGAAAGCGCGGCAGATCGTCGGACGTGCCGCCGGGATGGCCTTTGATATGGGCGAGCATGGCGTTCAGCAGCATCAGCCCCGCCGCCAGCAGCAGCCCAGGCAGCACGCCCGCGATGAACAGCGCCGCGACCGAGGCGCCGGTCAGCCCGCCATAGATGATCATGATGATCGAGGGCGGTATGATCGGCCCGATCATCGACGACGCGGCGGTGATTGCGCCAGCGTAATAGGGGTCGTAGCCGCGGGCCTTCATCTCGGGCACAAAGGTGCGCGACAGGGCGGCGCTGTCGGCCACGGCAGAGCCGGAGATGCCCGCGAAGAACACGCTGGTCAGGATGTTGACATGGCCAAGCCCGCCCCGGAAGCGGCCCACGATGGACATGGCAAAGTCGATCAGGCTGCGGGTCACACCGGCGCGGCCCATGATCTCGGCGGTCAGGATGAACAGCGGCATCGCCATGAAGGCAAAGACATCGAGCTGCGCAAAGATCCGTTGCGGCAAGATCGACAGGAACTGCATCCGGTCGGTGGCGACAAAGGCCAGGACCGACACCGCGCCCATCAGATAGGCAAAGGCGGTGCCGGTGATCAGCAGGACGAGGAAGACGATGGGGATGTAAAACATGGCCTACACCGCCGTCCGCACGGGGCCGGTGTCGCGCGCGGAGCCGCCCTCGATCAGCGGCGGATGCGTCACGATTGACCGCAGGTCGATGGCAGAGGGCGGCATGTCCGCCAGATCGGCGTGCGGGCGGGCGGTGACCTCGGATCGGGCAAACAGCGCCTCGAAGGCACGCGCATGGGCCAGCAGGCTGTCGTCGCCGCGCACCGCGCCCAGCATCTGCAGGCCAAAAGGCATCCCCTTGGAATCCCGTCCGCAGGGCAGGGTGATCGCCGGCCCCCCGGCAAGCGACCCGCGATAGGCCAGCGCGAGCCAGCGGTAGTAGATGTCCATCTCTTGCCCGTCGATCACCTGGGCATGGGACTCGGTCCAGGGAAAGGGCGAGACCGGCGCCGTCGGCAGTAGGATCACATCAAAGCGTTCCATCAGCGCGTTGAATTTGCGCAGGATTCGCGTTTGCTCGGCATGCGCCCAGGCGCGGTCGGCCAGCGACATGCCCTGACCCAGCGCCACATTGCCCGCGATATGGGGGCCGAAGGCCTCGGGCGTCTCCACCAGCGCCTCGGCAAAGGCGGCGATGAAGCTTTCGGCGCGCAGGATGTCAAAGCAGCGGTCCATCTCGCCCAGATGCAGGTCCGCCGGGCGGCAATCCATAACATTGGGGGCGATCAGGTCGATCCGCGCCTGAAAGGTCTGGCGGATCCCGGGGTCGACCGCCGCGCCGCCGAAATCGGCGCTGTATCCGACCCGCAGGTCTTGCAGCGCGACCTGAGGCAGCGCGGCGAAACGGTCCGGCGCGCTGGCGGCGGACAGGGGATCGTCGGGGTCCTGTCCCTGGCAAAGTGTCAGCATCAGGATCAGATCCTCCATCGTGCGCGCCATCGGCCCCAGCACAGAGATGCCGGACCAGCCCAGCGGCCGGGTCGGATGCGCGATCACATCGACAGAGGGGCGGTACCCCACAACCCCGCACAGCGCCGCCGGGATGCGCAGCGATCCGCCGGTGTCAGACCCGGTGCACAGCGGCAGAAGCTCCGCCGCGAGGGCCGCCGCCGATCCGCCAGAGGAACCGCCTGCGATCAGGTTAGGATCGAAGGGATTGCCCGTGGCGCCCCAGACCGGGTTGCGGCTGTTGCCGCCGGCACCAAGCTCGGGGACATTGGTCTTGGCCAGCACGATGGCTCCGGCGGCGCGCAGGCGCGCGACCATGGGCAGGTCCCGGTCGGGGACATTGCCACGGGCGCGGATGCTGCCATGGGTGGTCAACAGGCCCTTTGTGTCCTGCAAGTCCTTGACCCCAATAGGCAACCCGTCCAGTGCGCCTTTCGGCTGCCCTGCCTGCCAGCGCGCGGTGGCGGCCTGCGCCTCGGCCCGGGCGGCGTCGATATCCAGCGCGGCCAGGGCGTTGATCTTCGGGTTGACCTGGGCGATGCGGTCCAGACAGGCCGCCAGATAGGCGGTGGGTGTCAGCCTCCGGCTTTGAAACGCGGCCAGAACTTCGCAGGCAGACAAGGCTGTCAGCGACATGGGGCCCCCCAAGTCCGAACGCAAAGGCGATGTGCCACACGAGTCCTCCCAAACCAGGTGCTGGGAGAAGATATTCTTATGATCTATTCGATAATAGAGCCCATATCGGCATTATACCTTAACCAAATGGAATGGTTTTCATGTCATCCGCCGTCTGCTGCAGGCATTTGAGGAACAGCGACAGGGTGCCGTCCTGCAAGGTCCTGTCCCGGCGCCAGAAACAGCGCGCTTCGGAAAGCAAGCCCTGGGTGTTCAGGGGCAGGGTGGCAAGCTCTCCGCGCGCGGTATGGGTCTGGGCGAGGCGCTGCGGCATGAAGCCAAGGACCGGCATGACCCGCAACAGCTCCAGGTTCAACGCCAGCGACAGCGAGGCAATCGTGTTGCTTGGCGGCGCCAGCCCGTTGGCGGCGAACAGTGCATCAATCGCCTGCCGTGCCACGGAATTGGCTTGCGGCAGGATCCATTGCGCCGCCGCCACATCCGACCAGTCCAGCCCCGTCTTTTCCGCCAAATGGTGGGCGCGCCCGGCGACCACCACCACCGGTTCCGAGAACAGCGCCATCTGATCGATGCCCGGCATTTCCTGCGGTTGCCAGATCCGCGCGATCAGCAGGTCGATGGTTCCGGCCTCAAGCCCCGGGAAAAGCTCGACAAAATGCCCCTCCTGGACCGAGACGCTGGCCCGCGGCGCGCTGCGTTTGAACAAGGCGATCGTGCCTGGCAGAAGCGTCGGCGCCACCGAGCTGACCACCCCGATCGACACCGCCCCCGACAGACCGCTCGCCATCGCCTCGATGTCAAACGCGGCCCGGTCGATCTGGTTGAGCACCTGGCGGGCATGTTCGGCCAGCCTGCGCCCGATGGGGGTCAGGGACAGCCGGTTGCGCTCGCGCGTCACAACTGGCACGCCGACGATCTTTTCCAGCTCGGTGATCTGTTTGGACACGGCGGGCTGGGTGACATCCAGCGCCTCCGACACCCGCGCCACCAGTTTCAGATCGGCCAGCGCCGCGATCACGCGCAGATGCCGAAGCGTGATCGATTTGAGGTGGTCATTGGTGGAAATGTCGCGGCTCCCGGAATCGTGCTGTTTGGATGCCATGGTTTGCGCGCCGGGAACAGCCGGCGCGGCGTGTCAGGGTCGCCGGGATCGGCGAAGGGCGCGCGGCGGGATCAGGCGTCGGGCCGCCCGGTCAGCCGCCCATTTCGTCGATGGTCCATTCCAGCGGGAAATCCTCGGGGCGGGTCTGAGGCCCGCCACATCCGTCCTTGGCGAAATAGTATTGCAGCTCGAACCGGTTTTCGCCGGGCAGCCAGTGGTGGATTTCCCGCGCCCCGCAATTGCGGTTGATATTGCCAAAGCGGGTGGTTTCCAGGACGTCGATGCCCGGGTCCCAGAACGGGTTCAGGATCACGATCCGGCCGGGCTTGTTATGGGCCGGGGGCAGTTCGAACTCCATCGGCTCATAGGTGAGTCCCCGCGCCGGGTGATGCACGACCACATAATAAGAGACATTCGCCTTTCCGATCTGGCAGGGCACCAGAAAGGTTGTGCGGCCGGTGGAATCGCGGTTGCTCATGGCGCCGATCTCGGACAGGGCGCGGGTGGGGTCGCCGCAATCGGCAAGGCGGTAGCCGACGAACAGAACCTCGTCGGGCAGCTCCGCCGCTTCGTACAGCAGGTTGAAACAGGCACCGTTCGGCCCTTCCTCCATGCAACTGTCCTGGGCCTGGGCAAGGGCCGGCAGGAAAAGCGCGAAGGACAGGGCCATCAGCAGTCTTTGCATGGGGCGTTCCACATCGTTTGGGTTCGCGCATCCTGCGATCTTGGGTCCGGGGCGTCCAGATCCTTTTTGTCCTGCAATCCGAATGACATCCCCAAAGGCGCAGGGGCGGAGATGGCGCCGGGCCCCGCGCGCCGGGGCGCCCCCACATGCCGAACCCGCGCCTGTGGACCTCGCGTCACATATGGGCCGAGGCCGCAACCGGTGTCTGGGCGATGGTCGCCGCGTTCTGGCTAAGAGCCAAACAGATGGCAGCTTACCACATGATCTTTCTGCAAGAGCGACAGCGTCGGCGCCTGTTTCTTGCAGATATCGCCCGGAGAACGCCGGCATCGCGGGTGAAAGGCGCAGCCCGATGGCGGGTTCAGCGGCGAGGGGACTTCGCCCGTCAGTTCGATCTCGTTGCGCGGGGCGTTGGGATCGGCGGACAGGGCGGCGGACAACAGCGCTTCGGTATAGGGATGCGCGGGGGTGTCGAATACCTGATCGGTGTCGCCATATTCGACAATGGATCCCAGATACATCACCGCCACCCGGTCCGCGAGATAGCGGGTGGTGGCCAGATCATGCGCCACAAGGATGTAGCTGAGGCCATATTCTGCCTGCAAATCCTTGAAAAGGTTGATGACTTGCGAGCGGATAGAGACATCCAGCCCGGACACAGGCTCATCTAGGATGATCAGGCGCGGGCGGGTGACGATGGCGCTGGCGATGGCGATCCGCTGCCGCTGCCCGCCAGAGAACTCATGGGGGTATTTGCGCGCATCCTGGGGCCGCAGACCCACCGCATCCAGCGCGGCATGGACCTTCCGCTCGATCTCTGCCTTGGTCAGTTTCTGATTGGCGATCAGCGGCTCTGCCACGAAATCGCAGACCCGCTGGCGCGGATTGATCGAGGACCAGGGATCCTGAAACACCGCCTGCACCCGCGAGCGATAGTCGCTGAGGCCGGTGCCCGTCAGCTGGTGCACATCCTGCCCCTCGAACCGGACGCTGCCATGGGTCGGGTCTTGCAGGCGCAGCAGCATCCGGGTGGTTGTGGTCTTGCCGCAGCCGGATTCGCCAACCAAAGCAAGGGTTTCGCCCGCGCCGATGCTGAAATTCAGATTGTTGACCGCCTTGACGGTGCGCTTCTCGCGCCCGAACAGGCCGGTGCGCACGTCGAAATGCTTGCTGAGGTTCAGCACCTCAAGGATCGGCGCGTCGCTCATCTGTCCAGGACCTTCCAGCAGCTTGCGGTGTGATCGCCGTCACCGTCGGCCTCTTCGGTGGGGGGCAGCGCCTCGAAACACTTGGCGTCGGCATAGTCGCAGCGCGGGGCAAAGGGGCAGCCCGTGACCTGATCCATGGGCGAGGGCGGCAGCCCGGCAATCGTGCGCAACCGGCCCTGCTGGCCATGCAGCTTGGGCACGGCGGCGATCAGCGCCTCGGTATAGGGATGCGCGGGGCGGGCAAAGATCTTGTCCACCGGGCCGGATTCGACGATCCGGCCGCAATACATCACCACGATCCGGTGGCACAGATTGGCGACGATCCCGAAATCATGGGTGATGAACAGGATCGCCATCCCGGTATCTTGCTGCAACTCCCTCAAGAGGCGCAGATATTGCGCCTGAACCGTCACGTCGAGCGAGGTCGTGGGCTCGTCCGCGATGATGATCTTGGGCTGGCACGAGATCGCGATGGCCCCCACGACGCGCTGGCGCATGCCGCCGCTGAGTTCGCTGGGATAGGCATCGACCCGGTGTTCCGGCGCCGCCACCTTGACCTTGCGCAGCGCGTCGATGGCGCGGTCGCGCAGGGTGCGGCGCGGCCCGTCGGTATGCAGGCTCAGCGCCTCGGAAATCTGGTCGCCCACGGTGAAGGCGGGGTTCAACGAGGTTTGCGGATCCTGCAGGATCATGGCGATCTCGCTGCCGCGCACCCGGCGCATCTCGCTTTCAGAGAGGGTCAGCAGATCCCGCCCGTCCAGCTTGACGCTGCCGCTGCGGATATGGGCCGCGTGCTTGGGCAAAAGCCGCACCAGCGACATCGCGGTCATGGATTTGCCAGACCCGGATTCGCCCACGA
>CAYGRI010000099.1:0-14778 GCA_964352155.1 uncultured Maritimibacter sp.
CGATCCTCCTATCAGCCGCTGCGCATCTCCTTTCTGGTCTGGGTGATGGTCATGGGCGGCGGCTCTGGCAACAATTTCGGCTCGGTGCTGGGCGGCTTCCTGATCTGGTACCTCTGGGTGGAGGTCGAACCGCGCGGCCGCGAATTGATGGAGCTGATCACGGCGGGCATGGCGGACGGCAGCTGGCTAAAGGCGCATTTGCTGGAATCGGCGGCGCATATGCGGCTGTTCACCATGGGTCTGATCCTGGTGCTGGTGCTGCGCTTCAGCCCCCGGGGGCTGATCCCCGAAAAATGAGCGTTGCGATCCTGCTGTTCGCCGCCGGGGCGTCTTCGCGGATGGGCGGGCGCGACAAGCTGACCGAAGAGATCGAGGGCACCCCGCTGCTGCGCCGCAGCGCCCTCCGCGCGATGGCCAGCGGCTTGCCGGTGATCGCCCTGACCGCGCCGGATCACCCGGCCCGGCAAGCCGCACTGGCGGACCTGACGCTACAAGTGCAGGTGGTGCCGGACGCCCGGGACGGCATGTCAACCTCGATCCGCGCTGGTCTGGCCGCCCTGCCCGCCGGCACCACGGGCGCGATGATGCTGATGGCCGACATGCCGGATCTGGAGCCAGCGGATCTGCGACGCCTCGCCGCCCGCTTCCTGACGCTAGGCGGCGACACCGTCCTGCGCGCGGCGGCCGAGGATGGCACCCCAGGCGCCCCGGCCATCGTGCCCGCGCGGCTGTTCCCGGCGCTGGCCCGCCTCACCGGCGACACCGGCGGGCGCGACGTGCTCAAAGCGGAACCCCAGGTGCTCGACCCGCTGCCCGGCCGCCGCGCGCTCACCGACCTCGACACCCCGCAGGACTGGGCCAACTGGCGCGCCGCCCGACGCTAGCCAGTCCTGCACGGGAAACCGGGCCTGGCCTCCCTGCGACGCGTCAGCTCTCAAAGCGCGGACTCTGCCAAAGCCGAAGGCGGCGGCAGAGAGAATAGTCTTGCCACGCGGCACGCGTGGCTCCGCTGGATCCCGCCGCCCCGGCCAGCGCAGGTTCCAAACCGAACAGCACAAGCCTCCACGGCCGCCGCGAAAGCCTGTTCCACCTAACCCTCTGAGACCGGGCGCGGCGCGCCTAGACCGCCGGCTTGCCGATCTTGCGCCAGCGCACCCGCATCCAGCGGGTGTAAATGAAGAACAGCAGCGCCAGAACCAGACTGGCCACCAGCATGTAAAAGCCCATGTCGCCCGTCACCTCGGTCACCGGCGGATCGCGGAACCACAGCAGCCCCACCGTCAGCACGGCCCAGCAAATCGCCGACAGCAAGAAGAACACGCCCGTCGCCATCCGCGACACCAAAAGCACCGAGGCCAGCAAGCCCGACCAGACCGCAAGCCCCCAGGCCCCGCTCATCCAGGTTGGCATCTGGGCGAACCAGGCCAGTTGCTCGGGCGTGAACCCGTCGACATACACGTCAACATTCAGCCGCAAGCCCATGTAATCGCCGACCAAAATCAGGTTCCAAAGAACCGCGACTGCCGAAAGTGGAAGATGATGCCATGCGCGCGCCATGAAGGTCCCCTGCCTGTCAAACCCGGGCAGAGATTGGCGCGCCCCGCGCCCCATGTCCAGCCCAGAGTCCAGCCCAGAGTCCAGCCCAGAGTCCAGGCCGGAGTCGGGCCCAGACACGGGCCCAAAGTGGGTCCCCGAATCCCGCCCTCTCGCCCTGCCCGGTCCATCACCCAGATTTTCGCCTACCTGTGGTTCGGTGCCAGGCGCCAGGGGCTGACCGCAAAAGAAAGACCCCCGCAGCGGACGCTCCACCACGGGGGCCTGATCGGCGCCCGCGCATCCCGGCGCGACGGGCACCAGCTGCACCCGGTTCAATCCGCCAGCATCGCCGCCTCGCGCGGCGTCAGCACCCGGCGCGCCGCAAGGAACCCGCCAAGGCCCTCGCCCGCCTTCAATTCGGGGAACAATTCCAGAATTTCCTGCCGCTGGGCGTTGCCGATGCCGCGCAGCGAATAATCGCCGGGCTGAAAGCTCTCGGACCAGGCGCCATCGGACAGAACCACCTCGTGGCGGTCAAACATGAAATGGACATAGGTGGCACTTTTCGCCCGGACCGTTTCAATGCCCCGGTTGTTGATCAGATGCTTGGCTGAGCACAGCACCTCGCGCTCTTCGAAGTACAGCGCAGTCTGGTCCGAGGCGACAAGCACCCGGTGGTTTGGGCTAAGCATCATGTCGCGGGTCGGCAGTTCGCCCCCCAGCGCGCCCTTGCGGATCATCACCGGGCGCAGGTGGACATTGTCGGTCAGCGCCCGCCCGTTCAGGGTCTTCGCCCCGATCCAGCGGATCGGTTGCAAGCCATTGTCCCGGGTCAGAACCTTGTCGCCGACCTGCAGCTCCTCGACCGCGACCGCGCCCCGGATGGTGGCGATCATCGTGCCCGGGGTGAAACAAGGCGTGACCGACGCGCCATCTTCATCCGCCATCCGGTTCCGGTCGCCGCTCCCCGTCGCGGCCGATACATCCATCGAGACCTGCTGTTCAATCGTCATACAAAACTCCCCTATCGGGCTTGCAAGGTGTCGCCCGCACAAATGGGCGCGCCCCCCCGCAACCCATGCCGACGATCCTACCCGGGGACCCGCCGCAAAGAAGAAGAATTGTGGTTAGTTTTAGACGGTTTATGCCGAATTCCTTAAGAATCCTTTCCGTTTTCGCACCGGCCTGGGGGGCAGAACGGGCGCAATTGTTTCAGCCGCAGGAACACTGGACCTCCCGCCTCCAGCGACCGTTTTGCAGATTCCAAAGCGGGTTTTCCTGTCTTTTCGGGCAAGTGCGACGCGGCAATTCGCGAAACGGCGCAGCACCGCTGTGCCTGGCTGACCCAGGGGCATGCAGCACAGTGTTTCGCATCCGGAACTGACCGGCTCGCCCAATGCCACCAAGGTGCCGTCGCTTTGCCTTGATCCTGCCACTATTCGCCGCGCGGGATCAATCGCCCGCGCCACAGGCTATTGTTGAAGGTCTGTGGCCTAAGGGTCTGATCTTGAAACGAATCAATCGGTCTGATGGCCCCGCACCAAAAGCGCGCGAAAGTCGTTCACATTGGTCCCGGTGGGCCCCGGCACGAACAGATCGCCCAGCGCATCAAAGGCGCCCCAGGCATCGTGGCGGCGCAGGATCTCTGCCGGGTCCTGGCCCAGGGCCCGCAGCCGCGCCACACTGTCGCCATCGGCAAAGGCGCCAGCATTGTCTTCGGACCCGTCGATCCCATCGGTGTCGGCGGCCAGCAGGGTCAGCCCCGGCACGCCATCCAGCGCCAGCGCACAGGACAGCAGGAATTCGGTGTTGCGCCCGCCGCGCCCGCCCTTGGCGCCGCCCATGGTCACCGTCGTCTCGCCGCCCGACAACAGCACCACCGGAGGCGCAAAGGGCCGCGCGCGGGTGCGCACCTCGCGCGCCCTCGCGGCCCTGCCCTTGCCGCCCTCTCGCGCTTCGCCTTCAACGGAATCCGACAGGATCGCCGGGTGCACGCGCTGTGCCCGGGCGACCTCCGCCGCCGCCTCCAGCGATTTCGCGGCAGAGGCAATGACCGTCACAGTATCACGGGCGAAGGCCGGGTCGCCCGGGTCCGGCGCATCCTCGGGCGCGGTGTCCAGAAACGCCCGGATCCGTTCTGGCAGGTCGATGCCGTAGGCCGCCACATGGGCCATCGCCTGCGCCCGCCCCACCGCATCGGCAACCGTGGGGCCAGAGGCGACCTGCGCCGGATCGTCCCCCGGCACATCCGAGACGATCAGACTGACCACCCGTGCCGGATGGGCGATTGCCGCGAGCCGCCCGCCCTTGACGCGGCTTACCTGCTTTCGGATCGCATTCATCGCCGAGATCGGCGCGCCCGAATCCAGTAGCGCCTGGTTCAGCGCCGCCTCATCCTCCAGCGTCAGATCGCCAGGCGGAGCGGGGAGCAGGGCAGAGCCGCCGCCGCAGATCAGCGCCACGACCAGATCGTCCTCGCCCAGCCCCTCCAGCTCGGCCATCAACCGCGCAGCGGCCGCCAGCCCGGCGGCGTCGCAGACGGGATGCGCGGCCTCGACCACCTCCAGCGTCGGACAGGCGCTGGCATAGCCATAGCGGGTCACCACCAGCCCTTCGACCGGACCGTCCCACAAGCGCTCGAACGCCGCCGCCATCTGCGCGGCGCCCTTGCCCGCGCCCATCACATAGGTGCGGCCCGCGGGCTTGTCGGGCAGATGCGGGCGCATCGCCGCCTCTGGATCGGCGGCGGCAACAGCCGCATGGAACATCTGGGTCAAAAGGGCGGTATCGGTGGGATTGGGCATGGCTGGAGTGAATCATGCGTCCACGAGAAGGTCACGCGGAAAATGCCGACCCACGCGCGACCGCCGGCCGAAAAGAAAGCATGCGCAACGACATCAGGCAAAGCGACCGTGTCCCGGCGCAACCGGTGAGCCGCCCTGCCGCGCCGGGAGCCATGGGAGGAGCCATAGGACCCCGCCTATCTGCCGGAGACACCGCCGCCGCGCCAGACACGGCCCGCCGCGTCCTGGCCCAACGGTCAAACCGTGCCCCCAGCGCATGCGCCCGGATCACAGGTTCAGCAGCGCCCGCGCATTGCCATGGCCGACCTTCTCGCGTTCGTCCTGGGTCAGCGGGGCGGCATCGAACCAATCCCCCGCCTCTTTCGGGCGCTCGAACGGGTAGTCGACCGAGAACATCACCCGCTCCACCCCCAGCGCGTCGATGGCGCAGCGCAAAGGCTCGTCCGAGCAGACGCCCGCCGTGGTGCACCAGAAGTTGCGCTTGAAATAGGCCGAGGGTGGCAGCTCCAGCCGCATGGCGCCGCGATTCGAGATCTCCCACCGGCTGTCGAAGCGCCAGAGCTGATAGGGCAGCGTTTCGCCCATATGGCCAAGGATGAGCTTGGCGCCGGGATAGCGGTCGAACACGCCGGCAAAGACGATCCGCAGCGCGTGGTTGCCGGTTTCGACCGTCCAGGACCAGACCGGCCCCCAAAGCTCGGGGTGGTTTTGGTACATATAGGGGACATCGGCGGGATTGTTGGGGTGGATATAGATCGGCGCGCCCAGATCGGCGGCGCGTTCCCACAGCACCGAAAAGCGGTCGTCGTCCAGATAGGCGCCGTTGGTCTGGCCGTTGACCAGCGCGCCGGACATGCCCAGATCCTTGACGCAGCGCTCCAGCTCGTCCGCCGCCGCCATTGGATCCTGCAGGGCGAGATGGCCGAACCCGCCATAGCGCGCGGGGTTGGCGGCGATCTTTTCCGCCAGATAATCGTTGCAGAACCGCGCCAGCCTGACCGCCGTGGCGGTGTCCTTTTCGACCTGCACACCAGGACCGGCCAGCGACAGCACCGCCTTTTCCACGCCGATCCCGTCCATCTCGGCCAGCCGCGCCTCGCCGAAATCCTCCAGCTTCTCGCGCACCTTGCCAAACAGCGCGGGCGAGATGTTGATCGCCGTCTTCGCCCAATACTCGACGAAATCGGGATGCATGAAGTGTTCTTCCAACGCGATCTTGGCAGACATGGCGGGTCCTTTCAGAGTTCAAAGATCTTTTTTTCGGTCTTGTGCAGGCAGTCGCTGACACCCTCTGCCGTGACCATGTAGTTGTCGCAGATCACCGCGAAGACCCGGCCATCGTCATAGCCGGGGTGCACGGCCAGACACATGTGTTCGGCCAGCGGCAGCGTCTCGTCGCGGCGGATCAAAGGGCGTTCGACCATCTCGACCCCCTGACCATGGGCGTATAGCCGGATCTCGGGCGGCAGGCCGCGCGCTTGCATCCAGTCGTCATGGCGGGCGGCGATGGCGGCGGGATCGGCGCCGGGGCGGATCAGCGACAGGGTATGGTGCTGCGCCGCCTTCACGTTGTCGAAGGCCTGCAACAGATGGTCGTCCGCCTGGCCCAGCACCATGGTCCGGGCGATCTCTGTATACAGGCCACCGGGGCCGTTGACCTCGATCAGCATCGACAGGTGGTCGCCCTGCTGGATCTCGCGCATCTGGAACGGGCGGTAGAGGAACCGGGAGGGCTGGCCCTGCGGCGCCGACACCCCCAGATAGATGCCCTGATCGCTGCCAAGGCGACGGCCCACCGCCTCGGCATGGGCGGCGATGTCACGGTCGGTCAGGCCGGGGCGGACAAAGTCACAGACCTCGGCAAAGACCTTGTCCTGCAGGTCGGCGGTGGCGCGGATCAGGGCGATCTCCTCGGCGCTTTTGACCGCCTTGGCGCTGTCGATCGCATCGGTGGCGTCGACGATATCGGGCGCGGGATATGCCGCTTGCAGCGCCGTCACCAGATCATGGGGCAGCGCGCCGGGGCACAGCAGGCCCAGACGCGCCGCGCCCGCCTCTGTCAGCGCCTGGATCAGCAACGCGGCGTCATAGCCAGAGGTATAGCCGACAGAGACGAAGGACGGCGTGTGCAACATCCGCCCCACCCCGCGATGATCCGGATCGCCCGACATGTCGCGGTCGCCGCCAAAGGGCCCCATCTCGATCACCGTCATCGGCCGGTCGCGGTGAAACACCACCGTGCGCGGATAGCCATTGTTGGCGGGCACATCGGTTAGCCAGCGCACATACGAGCCGACCCAATCCTCCCGCGCCTGGGCGATCAGCGCATCGACGCCCAGATCGTCCATCACCTGTCGGGCGAGAGCCCAGCGGCGTTCCATTTCGGCGTCGGAAATCGGCGAATGCAGGGTCATCGGCTTAGGGTGTCCTTCAACGCGCCCGCCCCATGGGCAGCATAGGTCTTCAGGTTCTCGACCACGATGGGGAAGCATTGTTCGTGGTAGATATCGGCCATCCCGCCGATATGCGGCGTCAGGATGACATTTGGAGCGTCGCGGATCGGGTCGTCGGGGGGCAGCGGCTCTTGTTCATAAACATCGACGCCGGCCCCCGCGATCTCCCCCGCCTTGAGCGCGGCGATCAGCGCGGCCTCGTCGACGCAACCGCCGCGCGCCAGGTTCAGCAGAAAGCCCGAGCGCTTCATCGCCCGCAAGACGCCCGCATCGACGATGTTGCGCGTGCTGTCCGACAAGGGCACCAGCACGACGAGGAAATCCGCCTCCGCCGCCGCGTCATGCAGCGCGGCGCGGCTATAGATCCGGTCCACATTCGGCGCCTCTGTGCGGCTGTCAGAGACACCGGTCACCCGCATCTCCAGCGTCTTGGCCACTCGCGCCAGCGTCTCGGCGATATTGCCCAGCCCCAGCAGACACAGCGTCTTGCCGTATAGCAGCGGCTGGCCCCGGCGCACCCATGCGCGACGCGCCTGCGCCTGCAGCATCCCCGGCAGATCACGGGCGAGGCTAAGCATCAGCATCAGCGCCAGTTCCGTCATCTGCGGCCCATGCACGCCAAGGACGCGGCTGATCGGCAGGCCGGGCGGCAGATCCTCCATCGCCAGCAGGCTGTCGACCCCGGTGGTCATCGACATGATCCATTCCAGTTGCCCCATGGCGCGGATCAATGCGGGCGGCATCTGCGGCCCGATCCCGATGATGGCATGGGCGCGGGGGCCCAGTGCGATGGCCTCTTCGACGCTATGCGCGGCCAGAAAGTCCATGTCCGGAAACATCTTGGTCAACCGCGTCTTGTAGATGTCGGTCCATTCGGTCTGTTCATGGCGGATCAGGACGGTCTTGCGCATGGCGTTCCTCAATACAGCAGGTCGGGCAACCACAGCGCCAGTTGCGGCACCGCGAACAAAAGCGCGACCAGCACCACCGGCGCCAGCAGAAACGGCGTGATGGACCGGTACAACTCTCCCATCGCCAGCGACGGCGCCTGGGCCTTGATGATGAACAGGTTCATCCCCACCGGCGGGGTGATCAGCCCCAGTTCCACCAGCACCGCCACCAGCACGCCGAACCAGATCGGATCGAAGCCAAAGCCCTCGACCACCGGCAGAAAGACCGGGACCGTGATCAGCACCATGCCGATGCCTTCCAGAAAGCAGCCCATCACGATGTAGAGCAGGATGATCAGCAGCATCACCATGGCGGGCGTCATTTCTGCCCCCTGCGCCAGCGCCAGCAGCGTGTCGGGCAGCCGGGTCTGGACCACGAAATTGGCGAACATGGTGGCGCCGATGATGATCATGAACAACCCGCAAGAGATCAGGACCGTCGCCTGCACCGCCTGCACAAAGCCTTGCCATGTGAGGCTGCGCCGCGCAAAGCCGATCACAATCGCCCCGAAGGCGCCGACAGAGGCGGCCTCGTTCGGGCTGAAAATGCCCGCATAGATCCCGCCGATGGTCACCAGGAACAGTAGCAGGAAATGCCAGGGCGCCAGGATCGCCCGCAACCGCGCACCGATGGACACGGGCTTGACGCCTTCGTTGTCCACAGCACGGCCCGCGAGGACCCAGGCGATGACGACATACAACAGCAGCAGCACCAGCCCCGGGATCATCGACGCCGCGAACAGCCGCGCGACCGAGGCTTCGGCGATGGAGCCATAGATCACCAGAATGATCGACGGCGGGATCAGGATGCCCAGCGACCCGCCCGCCGCCACGGAAGAGGCCGCGTAGCCGTCCTTGTAGCCCGCGCGCTGCATCTCTGGCAGAGCGATCCGCGTCATGCTGGCCGCCGTGGCGACAGAGGATCCACAGATCGCCCCAAACGCGCCCGACGCGGCGATCGAGGCGATCGCCAGCCCGCCCCGTAGCCCGGTCATCACCACCCGCGCCGCGTTGAACAGATCGCGCGACATGCGCGAGCCTGATGCGACCTCTCCCATCAGAACGAACAGCGGGATGACCGACAGCCCGTAGCCGGAGGCGACATCGAACGTCCCCGTCCCGGCCACGAATTTCGTCATCATGACATTGTTCAGAAGGATGTTCCCCAGGATCCCGCAAGCCGCCAGCGCCAGCCAGACCGGTTGCCGCAAGAGCAGCAGCGCGAACATTACGCCGATGCCGGACATGCCGATGGCAAAGGCGCTCATGCCCCGCCCTCGCCGCGCAGCAGCCGCCAGATCGACCACAGCGTCGCCCAAAGGATCCCGGCCAGCCCGACAAAGGCAATGACCCACAGGATCCAGACCTTGATCCCCAGCTCCAGAGAGCGGTCGCCGTAGCGATAGGCATCCATCGCCGGAGAGATCATCGACCAGGCCAGAAACACGAACACCGCCAACGTCCCCAGCGCCGTGACCAGTTTCAGCACCTTCAGCCCGCCGGGCCGCAGGGCGCTGTCGATCAGGTCGATCAGGATCTCGCGGCGGTTGGCGATGACCGGGCCGATGCCAAAGAACACCATGACCAGCAAGCACAGTTCGACTACGTCATAGGCTCCCCGGACCGGCGTGTTCAGGAAAAAGCGCAGCGCCACATCGGTGACGACCACCAGCATCATCGCAACCAGCGCAAGCGCGGCGATCCCGTGCAGGATCCGGGACAGGATATCGGGCCGGGGCGGGCCCGGTG
Source organism: uncultured Maritimibacter sp. (assembly GCA_964352155.1). Taxonomy (GTDB): domain Bacteria; phylum Pseudomonadota; class Alphaproteobacteria; order Rhodobacterales; family Rhodobacteraceae; genus Psychromarinibacter. The sequence continues at coordinate 9,493 of CAYGRI010000099.1, forward strand.
TCTGATCTGACATGGCAACAAGCAGGGTCCGCCCCGACGGACGGACCCCGGCCCTTTCTACTGGGTATAGGCGTCAAAGAAGGCCGCGCCGGGCATCCCGGCATCCTCCACGGCCCGGATCGCGGCGGTGGTGATCGGCGCCAGCTTGGCCGCCAGAGCCTCCATCTGATCCGCGCCCAGCGACACCAGGGTCACGCCGCCCTCTTCCATATAGGCGCGGCCATGCGTTTCGCCGGCGTCCCACAAGGCGCCGAACGCCTCGGCACGCATCGGACCTGTGGTGGAGTCGATCATCGCCTTGTGCTCGTCCGACAGCCGGTCATAGGCCATATCGCCCATCACCACCGCAAAGGTGGCAGAGGCGATTCCAGGCATCAGCGTGTATTTCGACACCGGCGCCAGATCGAAGGCAAGCGTGGCCTCGAACGGGAACGTCGCTCCGTCGACCACGCCCTTGCCCATGGCATCCGCACTTTCCGCGGGCGGCACCGGAACGGGCGAGGCGCCCATTGTCTCGATGATGCTTTGCCAGACCTTCCCCGCATAGCGGATCCGCTTGCCTTCCAGATTGCTCAGATCCGACGGGTCGGTGTCGGACAGATGCACCATCAGCGGCGGCGTTACCGCCAGCCACAGGATCCGCGTGCCCGCATGTTCCGCCGCCAGATACTCCGGCGCCAGCTCGGTCAGACGTTTCGAGGTGATCGCACTCAGGTCCCCGGCCGAGGGATGCGACAAGGGCAGCCCCGCCAGTTCTGTCATCGGGAACCGTCCCGGCGTGGCGCCGTGTAGCACGACGGACACATCGGCGCCGCCGCTGCGCACCAGATCGAACTGGCGCGGTGGGGGCCCAAGTTGCCCGGCGGGAAAGATCTCGACCGTCAGGGTGCCGCCGGATTTCTCGGACAGCTCCTCACCCCAGGCCGCCAGCATCCGGTTGAACGCGTGTTTGGGCGGCACAAAAGTTGAAATCTTGAGCGTTTCAGCCAGCGCGAGATTGGCCCCGCCGAACACCGACGCGATTGCGATGGCCGATGCCGCGGCCATTGAAAATGTCTTCATGGTCTCCTCCCTGGTTGCCCGCAGGCTGATACCCACCATGCGATGCAGGGGTATCGTGATACAGGAAGACACCTCAAGTCAACGATTCTCAGGCGGAACGGGCCTGCTGCCACATCCGGGCAATCCGGTCCCAGTAGGCCGCGCCGGATGCCCGCATCGCCTCCGTCGCCGCCACCGAAGAAAAGGCGCCGATCCCCGCCTCATAGCTGGGCCGGGCCTGCATCGCGGCCAGCCAGTCGCCCACTTGCGGATAGTCGGCCTGCCACAACCCGGCCATGCCCAGCCTGTCCAGCCGGTCCACATAGGCGACCAGGGCGATATCGACGATCCCGAATTCCGGCCCCGTCACCCAATCAGACCGGTCCAGCGCGCGGGTCATGTCGTCCAACATCCGCGCCAGATACATCAGCGCCTGCCCCACGAACGCAGAGTCCAGCCCGTTCAGGATCAGGTCCGCCCGCTTCATCGCCATCACCGGGTCGGGCATTCTGGCCGCCATGGCGCGCACCTTCTCCGGGGTCTTGTCGCCGCGAAACTTCTGCCCCAGCGCGGTCGAGAAACTCATGGCGTTGATCGAGGCGTGGATCGGCACCGTGCGCAGCAGCCAGTGCCGCGCCGCGATTTCGCCAGCGCCGCCACGGGGCATCAGACGGCCCTCATTGTAGACGCGGTCCAGGTATTCCACGATCAGGCTGGATTCGACGACCAGCGCATCGCCGTCGACCAGCGTCGGCACCACCGCATCCGGGTTCAGCGCCAGATAAGCGGGCGCGAACTGATCGCCCTTTTGCAGGTCCAGCAACGCGCTGTCATAGGTCAGGCCCATCTCGGCCATGCCGATCCGGACCTTCTGGGAACACACACTCGTGGGCGCGTGGTAGAGTTTCATTGGCAATGTCCTCCCTGAAGACTGCCCGTCCTGTGGCGCGACCAGTGGCGCGACGGGCCATCCGGCGCAGCTAGCCACGGCAGGCGGCCTGTCCGCAATGGCCCTGTCCCCGCGCACGCAACGAGCCGGGACGGCGGCGGCCTTCTCTGCGATGTGGACGGACATCCAGAAACCTGCGCTTCCAGCGCAACGACTTCAGCGCCCGTCAGACCGCCTGCACGCTATGTGTCAGACCCCCACGGTGGCAACGTTTCCCCCTCTGCGAAGCGCTCACTCCGCCGGCCAGCACGCGCCCCCGATGCGGTAGAGCGTGAGCGTCCGCCCGGCATAGGCGCCCGGCCCCGCCTGCCATTGTGCGACAGGCACCGCGCCGCTGCACGGCGATACCGCCGAAAACGACACGAACAGGGCCGCGCCGGGCCGGTCCTTCGGATAGGGATGCCGTTGCGCGTAGAAATGCGGCGGGCGGCCGGGCGCGGGCTTGGCAAAGATCGCAAAGCCCGAGTCGCGGGCGGTGTAGAACAGATCGGCCAGAACGTCGCGGTTGTCCGACACGAGGTCGGTGATCCCCTCGCCCCGGGCGACCTCCATCGCATACAGGCTCAGCGCGGCGCGGCCGGTGTAGCGGGCCAGCACCAGCCTGTCCGCCGCGCCAATCGTCCAGACCGTGGCACGCGTCGCGGCAAAGGGCAAAGCGGCCACCAGCGCCAGATTCACCGCCAGCCCCAGCCACAGCAGCCAGCGTGCGCGCTGCCACAGTACCGGGATCGTCAACATCAGCGCGGCGACATAGGCGGTCACGGCCCAGTTCGCATAGGCCCGCGACAACAGAGCCTGCAGAGTCACCAGCGTCAGGATCGGCAGCGACATCCACAGCAGCCAGAGACGCTGCCAGCCCGCGCACCGCAACGAGCGCGCCGCGATCCCCAGATAGGCCAGGAACAGCACCGGCCCCATCACCGCCAGTTGCGACAGCACGAACTCCGCCGCGCCCGATAGGTTCAGCCGCAGGCCATCGCCGCGCACCCAGTCGATGTTGTCGGCGGTATGCGACAGGGTGGTCAGGTCGTTGCGCAGGTTCCAGATCACATTCGGCGCGATCACCAGCGCCCAGACTCCAGCGGCAATCGCCACATCCCGCCAGCGGATCCGCGCCGAGGGCAGACACACCGCGGCCAGTACGGCGCAAAGCGGAAAGTAGATCGCCGCATATTTCGCCAGCATCCCCAGCCCCAGCACCAGGCCGAGAAAGGCGGCCCCGAGCACAGAGGCGCGCTGCGCCAGCCGCAGATAGATCCAGGTCGCCGCGGCAAAACAGGGCATCAGCAGCGTATCGGTTGAGAACAGCAGCGACCCCAGCGCAACCGCCGGCATCGACACATAGGCCAGCCCCACCATCGCCGCCGGCGCCGCCCCTGCCACCTGCCGCGCGGCACCGATCACGATCAGCCCGGTCAGCGCATGCAACAGCGGCCCCGGCACCCGCACCCAGAACGCGGCATCGCTGCCCGCCAGATCGGTGACCGCCCGGATCACCCATCCGATGAGCGGTGGTTTGGAGTAATAGCCCCAGTCAAGCTCTTGCCACCATTGCCAATATTGCGCCTCGTCCACGAACAGATCCGCGGTGGCGAAGGGCAACAGGGCAACGCGGTACAGCGTGATCGCCGCAATCGCCAGACCGGCGATCAGAACGGGATCAGGCGCTTGGCGCGGCAGCGCGCTTTTCTGCATATATCAGCCAGAGGTTCCGGGTGTAGATGACGACCCCGACCGACTGGCCGAGAATGAAGACCGGGTCCTGCCGGTGGATCGCATAGGCAAACAGCGTCAGCCCCCCAACGATCGACAGCCACCAGAACAGCTCCGGCACCACCGATCTGCGCTCACGTTCGGACGCGACCCACTGAACGATGAACCGCGCCGAGAACATCAGCTGCGCTCCCAGGCCGATGCAGACCCAGATCAGCTCTGCCGTGGTCTCGACCTTGAAGAAGGCCAGCGCCGCCTCGATCATGCTGCGTCCTCCCGGGTCTTTGACACGGTCACGCGCGCCGTGCCCTGATCCACCCGCGCCTCGGTCGCGCGCACTTTCTTGGCCCGCCGCAGCAGCCAGACAACGCCGATCAGGTCGTGAATACCCACCAGCGCGCGGTGAAGATTGGAGTATTTCGAGATCCCCGCGCTGCGCTCGCGGTGGGTCACATCGACATGGACGATGTCCCAGCCATAGCGTTTGAACAGCGCGGGCAGGTAGCGGTGCATGTGATCGAAATACGGCATCTCAAGGAAGGCATCGCGCCGGAACGCCTTGAGCCCGCAGCCCGTGTCGCGCGTCCCATCCGCCAAAAGCCACGCCCGCAGAGCATTGGCAAAGCGCGAGCCGATCCGCTTGGACCAGCTGTCGCGCCGCGCCACCCTTTGCCCGGCCACCAGCCCCAGCGTCTCGGCCGCGTCCCCGGCCAGGAACGGCGCCACCAGCTTCGGGATCTCAGACGGCGGGTTCTGCAAATCGCCGTCGAGCGTACAGACAACCCAGCCCGTCGCCGCCAGCACGCCGCTGTGCACCGCCGCTGACTGGCCCCCCGCACGCTCATGCTGCAACAGCCGCAGCCAGGGCCGGTCCGCCTGCAAGGCCCGGATCCGCTCGGCCGTGGCATCGTGGGATCCGTCATCGACCAGCAAGACCTCGAACGCCTCGAACCCCGCGCAGGCCGCCGCAATCTCGGCCACCAACGGGTCGACATTCTCGGCCTCGTTGTGCAAGGGGCTTACGATCGAGATCTTCATCGCCTGCGGTTCCGTTATGGCCAAGGGCCCGGGGGCCCAGCCGGATCGCAGCCGCCCCTTTCCACCCATCGTTCGGGCAATTTACCCGGTTTCACGCCCCAAGGCGACCGTCAAGTGCCGCAACGCCCTGTCCCGATCAGGCAAAAAGGTCGTGACACAACTCCAGCGCGTCCACAAGAGTGTCGATTTCATCCGTGGTGTTGTAAAGCCCCATCGAGGCGCGCGTGGTCGCCGTCAGCCCCATGTGATCCATCAGCGGCCCGGCACAATGCGCCCCGGCCCGCACCGCCACGCCCTTTTTGTCAAGCACGGTCGAGATGTCATGCGGATGCGCCGCCCCGTCGAGCGTGAAGGAAAAGATCGCGGCCTTGTCCGGCGTCGTGCCCTGCAGGTTCAGCCAGTTCAGCCCGCTCAGCTTTTCCACCGCATAGTCGCGCAGATGCCGTTCATGGGCGGCGATATTCTCCATCCCCAGCGCCATCATGTAATCCAGCGCGACGCCCAGACCGATCATCTGGACGATGCCCGGCGTGCCGGCCTCGAAC
>CAYGRI010000100.1:0-8437 GCA_964352155.1 uncultured Maritimibacter sp.
GCGCATGTTCGGGTTGGCACCACCCAGGCAATCGCCGCATTCTGCCGGGATGACACACAGCCCCTGCCCCCCCGTCTCCAATGCCGACTGGCCCTCTGACATCGCCGATCTGCACGATGGCTTTGCCGGTGCGCTCAACGTCTACCGCACGATGGCGCATCACCCCGCGCTGCTGCGCGCCTGGGCGCCGCTGCGCCAGCATATCGTCAGGGACAGCGCCCTTGGGCCGGACCGCTCCGAGGTGGTGATCCTGCGCACGGCGGTCCGGCTGGGCTCTGCCTATGAATGGAACCACCATGTCAGCCGCGCCCGCGCCTTGGGCTGGTCCGACGCGCGGATCGCGGCGCTGCGGGATCGGCCCGAGGGCGAGGATGGGCTGATCGTCCGCGCGGTGGACGCGCTGGTCGATGACAAGTCCCTGAGCCCGGACCTGGAGGCCGAGCTAGCAACGGCGCTCGGCCGCCACGCGGTGATCGACCTGATCGCCACGGTGGGGTTTTATTCCGTGCTGGGCTATCTGCTGATGACCTACGACACCCCGCTGGATGCCGCCATCGCCGAGGAACTGGCCGCGCGGCCCTTGGACGCTGGCTGATCCGCCCCGCGCCGCGCCGCCCGGTTGGGCTGATTGCGCGGATGGGAGCATCGGCGCCGAGCGCCAAAAGCGGGCTGTCAGATCCGGCAAACCGGCGCCGGACCGGTTGCCAAAGCGCGTCCGCACCCCGGGGGATCTGCAATCACAAGAAGATGCATCTTTGCCACTGAAAGGCCTTGCGGACTCAGCCAAGGATGGCCAACCTGCCGACGTGGGAGGATGGTGATGTCGCAGCTACGGTTCGACTTTGCGGGCAAACATGTCCTTGTTGTGGGGGCCAGCCGGGGGGGAATCGGCTCTGCCATCGCCGCCGCGTTCCATACCGCTGGCGCCCGGGTCACAATCACCGGGGCCGAGGACGCCCCGGTCGAGGCTTTGGCGCAGATCCCCTATCACCGGCTGGATGTCACCGATCTGGCGGCCGTCGATGCGCTGGCGGCGGCGATGCTGGAATTGGACATTCTGGTGAATTGCGCGGCCATCACCGCCCGAGGCGAAGAGATGGCGCCGGATTTCTTCGCGAAAGTGCTGGATGTGAACCTGCAGGGCAGTTTCCGCACCGCCACCCGGTTTCAGCCGCAACTGGCCGCCGCGGATGGGGTGCTGATCAACATCGCCTCGATGTATGCGCAGTTCGGCAGCCCCCGGAACCCGGCCTATGGCGCCTCGAAAGCCGCTGTGGTGCAATTGACGAAATCACTGGCTATCGCCTGGGCGCCCGACGGCATTCGGGTCAACGCGATCGCGCCCGGCTTTGTGGTGACAGAGCAATCGGCCCGCGCGCGGCAGGACCCCGCATTTGTCGAAGGGATCGAGGCGCGCACGCCGCTGGGCCGCTGGGGCACGCCCGACGATATGGTCGGCGCGGTGTTGTTCCTGGCCTCGGACGCTGCGCGGTACATCACCGGCACCTGTCTTGCGGTGGACGGGGGCTATTCGGTTGTCTGATCGGGGGGAAGACGCATGACACGCGCGGCGGTGATCGGCACAGGCTTTATCGGCGGCGTGCATATAGAGGCGCTGCGGCGTCTGGGCGTCACCATCGCCGGCGTGCTGGGATCCAGCGCCGAGCGCGGGGCCGCGCGGGCGGCCGCCCTTGGCGTGGCGCGGGCCTATGCCTCGCTGGACGCGCTGCTGGCCGACGATGTGGATGTGGTGCATGTGACCTCGCCCAACCACGTGCATTTCGACCAGGTTCGCGCGATCCTCGCGGCGGGCAAACATGTGATGTGCGAAAAGCCCCTGGCGATGACCGCCGCCGAAAGCGCCCAGATGGCGGGGTGGGAGGCGGCGTGCGATCTGATCTGCGCGGTCAATTACAACACCCGCTTTTATCCGCTGAACCAGCATGCCCATGCGATGGTGGCCGAGGGGGGCTTGGGCGACATCCGCCTGATCTCTGGCCAGTATCTGCAGGACTGGCTGATGCAGGACACCGACTGGAACTGGCGGCTGGAGGCGGACAAGGGCGGTGCGCTCAGGGCTTTTGGCGATATCGGCACCCATTGGGTGGATCTGACCCGCTTTATCTCCGGGCTGGAGATCGAGGCGGTGTTTGCCGAACTTGTCACCTTCATGCCGATCCGCCAGCAGCCCGTGGGGCCGGTCGAAACCTTTGCCGCAGCGCAGGGAGAGACGCGCCCAGCCACTGTAACAACGGATGACAGCGCGTTGATCTTGCTACGCTATTCCAATGGCGCGCGGGGGTCGGTGACGATCAGCCAGATCAATGCCGGGCGCAAGAACGACATGGCCTGGGAGATTGCGGGATCCAAGGCGGGCGCGGCCTGGGCGAGTGCGTCGCCGGATGTGCTTTGGATCGGCCAGCGGGACGCGCCGAACCAGATCCTGCACCGCGATCCGGGGATGATGAATGCCACCGGCGCCGCCGCCGCCAGCCTGCCCGGCGGCCATGTGGAGGGCTTCTTTGACACCCACCACGCCCATTTCCGCGAAATGTACCGGGCCATCGCCGCCGGAAAGCGGCCGGCAAAGCCGCTATATGCCACGTTCCGCGACGGGCACGAAGAGATGCGCATCTGCGATGCCGTATTGCAAAGCGCCCGCGAAGGCCGCTGGATCGAGATGAAAGAGGTTTGACATGCACCTGGGTCTGTTGACCGCCCCCTTCCCCGACACGCCGCTGACAGAGGTCGCAAGCTGGGCCGCTTCCGAAGGGTTCACCGCGTTGGAGGTGGCCTGCTGGCCCGTCTCGACCGGGCCGACGCGCCGCTATGCCGGGACCAGCCATATCGACGTGGCCGGGATCGGCACGACTGAGGCGACCGAACTTAAAGCATCACTTGAAGAGATGGGCGCAAGTATCTCTGCCCTGGGCTATTATCCCAACCCTCTGCATCCCGATGCGGAGCACCGCGCGGCCGTGGTATCGCATCTGAAGGCCGTGATCGCCTGTGCGTCAAAGATGGGCGTGGGGTTGGTCAATACCTTCTGCGGCGGCGATGCGGCACAAACCGTGGATGCCAACTGGGAGCGGGCGCAGGCGATCTGGCCTGGGATCATAGCCTATGCCAAGGATCAGGGCGTCGCGCTGGCGTTCGAGAATTGCCCGATGATCTTCAGCTATGACGAATGGCCGGGCGGGCATAACATCGCCTACAGCCCCCGGATCTGGCGCCGTATTCTGGAAGACTGGGACGGCGCGGTGGGAATGAATTTCGACCCCTCGCATCTGATCCTGCAAATGATCGATCAGGGCCGCTTTATCCGCGAGTTCGGGGCGCATTTCGCCCATGTCCACGCCAAGGACCTGATGATCGACCGCGACGGCCTGTATGACCGCGGCATCCTGAGCGCGGGCATGGGATGGCAGGTGCCCCGGATGCCGGGGCTGGGCGACGTGGACTGGGCCGGGTTCTTTTCCGAGCTCTACCGGGTTGGCTATGATGGTCCGGTCGTGGTCGAGCATGAGGACCGCGATTTTGAAGGTGATGACGCGTCGGTCAAGCGCGGCTTTCGTCTGGCCCGCGGCACCTTGCAGCCGTTTATTGTCTAGCCGGGGCCACCACGCGGGTGCGCGCTGTAGTCGAAAGTCGCGCGGAGGCGCGCTGAACCAAAATCGCACGGGCGCGGGTTGCCACCAAAATCGCGCGGGCGCGGATTAAGACCAACACTGAATGTCCAAATGGGAGAAGTGACATGACAAAAGCATGGATGGGAGCCGCCGTCGCGGCGCTGATGATCGGGGCGCCGGTGGCGTCTTTTGCCGACGATTACGTGATCGGCGTTTCCAACACGGTGCAGGGCAACGGCTGGCGCGAAGAGATGGTCTGCGCGATGAAGGCCGAGGCGCTGGCCTCGGGCAAGGTCGCGTCGCTGAACATCGCGCATCGCAACACCGATGCCGCCGGGCAGCTCGAGGATATCCGCAACCTGATCGAGGCAGGCGTGGATGCGATCGTGATCAACCCCTCCTCGCCCGATGCGCTGAACTCGGCGATTTCCGAAGCAGTTGAGCGTGGCATCGTCGTGGTGGCAGTGGACCAGGGCGTGAGCGCGCCGGACACCTATGTTCTGTCGAACAACCAGGAAGAATATGCCTATCTGGGCGCCAAATGGCTGTTCGAGACCATCGGCGGGTCCGGCGAGGTGATCTATATGCGCGGGGCGGCGGGCACCTCGGCGGATGATGACCGCGACAAGGGGTTCAAGCGGGCGCTGGCGGAATTTCCCGATGTGAGCGTGGCCCACGAGGTCTTTACCGGCTGGCAGCAGGATCAGGGCAAGCAGCAGATCCTTGATTATATCGCCACGGGCCTGCCGTTTGACGGGATCTGGACCTCGGGCATCGACAATGTGATCGTCGACGCGCTGGTGGAATCCGATGTGCCGCTGGTGCCGGTCGTGGGGGCGGACAATGCCGGTTTCGTTGGGCAGCTGACCTCTGTCGAAGGGCTGACGGGCGCGGCGGTGACGAACCCCGGGTCGGTCGGTGGCGCGGGCGTGGCGCTGGCGCTGCGGATCCTCGAGGGCAACGCGCCGATGGAAAAGACGGTGCTGGTGGACCCGGTACTTTGGGAAAACGCCACCGAGGACGGCAAGGCGCAGCTGATGGCCGCGGCGAACCCGTCGCTGGATCCGGAATGGCCCGTCTCTGTGTCGATTCCCGGCTGGACGACCTACAGCATGGAACAGATCATCGCCTGCAAAGGGCCGGGCGAGTAGTCGCCGCCGGTCTTGACGGAGACATAGGGCGGTCGGATCGCTGCGCGATCCGACCGTTGGGGGCTTTGCCCCCGCCCTTCGGGCTCCCCCAGAGTACTTTCAGCCAGAAGAAGGGGCATGGCGCGGGATGACGGAGCAACCGCTGTTGCAGGCCGAGGGGGTTGCGAAATCCTTTGGCGCGGTGCAGGCACTGACCGATGCGGCGCTTCGGGTGCGCGCGGGCGAGATCGTGGCGTTGATGGGGGCCAACGGCGCCGGCAAATCGACACTGGTCAAGATCCTGACCGGCGCGGTGCGGCCAGATCGGGGCGAGGTTCGGATCAGGGGCCAGGTGCAGCGCGTGGGCTCGCCGGCGGAGGCGCTGACGTCGGGTCTTGTGCCCGTGTATCAGGAGCCCTCGTTGATCCCCGATCTGGATGTGGCGGACAATCTGCGCCTGTCGGGTACCCCACTGGAGCCGTTTCGCCATTGGGTTCAGGAGCTTGGGATCCCCGATTTGCGTCTGGACGATCCGACCGGGCAGCTTCCGCTGGCCACGTTGCGGATTCTCGATCTGGCGCGCGCGCTGGCGCTGGAACCCGATGTCTTGTTGCTGGACGAGATGACCGCGGCCCTGCCCACCGATCTGGTGCAGAATGTGCTGCGCGTGATGCAGGAGCAGAAAGCGTCACAGCGGGGGGTGATCTTTATCTCGCACCGGTTTCTGGAGATTGCCGCGATTTGCGACCGCGCCACGGTTTTGCGGGACGGGCGCCGCGTGGGCGATCTGGAGATCACCGAGGGCGCGGAGGATCGGATCGTGGAGCTGATGCTCGGCGCAAGGATCGAGCAGAGCCTGCCGGATCTTGCGGCGCAAGCGCCGCGCGGCCCAGTGCGGCTGCGCGCGCAGAGCCTGGCGGCAGGGGCGAAGCTGCGCGATGTCTCGTTCGAGCTGCATTCCGGCGAAGTGCTGGGTGTGGTGGCGCTGGAGGGTCAGGGGCAGGATGAATTGTTCGATGTGCTCGCCGGATTTGCCCAGCCCTCGGCCGGGACGCTCGAGGTGGACGGGCAGCCGGCCGTGTTCCGGCATCCGGCGGATGCGATTGCTGCGGGGCTCAGCCTTGTTCCCGGCAACCGGGCCGATGCGCTGTTGATGCAGCGCTCGGTCCGCGAGAATATCGCACTGCCCCATTCCGCCGCCCCGCGTCACTGGGGGATCATCGACATGAAGGACGAGAAGGCGCGCGTCGGGGCCGCCATCGACACGCTGCAGATCGACACCCGCGCCCAAGGCGAGGTGCAGCGCCTGTCGGGCGGCAACCAGCAGAAGGTCACGATTGCCCGCTGGATCGCCGAAGGGGTCGAGACCTTGCTGTGCTTTGATCCGACGCGGGGGATCGACGTGCGCACCAAGCGGCAGATCTATCAATTGGTTCGCGATCTGGCGGGCAATGGCGCGGCGGTGCTGCTGTATACGTCCGAGCTGGCAGAGGTTCAGCTGGCCTGCGACCGGGCGGTGGTGATCTTCAATGGGCGCGTCGTCAATGTGATCGAGGCGGCGGAGGCCGATGAGCCGACCTTGCTGCGCGCCGCCTATGGCCTGTCGCGGACAGAGGTCCCGGCATGACCCGCCTGCTGCGCCGATTCGGCTGGAACGCCGGCCTAGTCGTTCTTTTGCTGGCGCTGTTCGCCCTGGCCCGGATCGCGCAGCCGACCTATGGCGCGAACGGGATCCAGAGCCTGGCGCAGGCCGCCCTGCCCTTCGCCTTTGCCACTGCGGCCCAGGCGATTGTTGTGATCGCGGGCGGGATCGACCTGTCCATCGCGTCGATGATGGCAGTCTGTTCGGTGACCGCCGCGGTTCTGATGGAGGGCGCAGGCACCGGCGCGTCGATCCTCGTGATCCCCTTTGTGCTGGCGATCGGCGCTGCCATGGGAGCGATCAACGGGGCGCTGATCGTGGTCACCCGCGTGCCGGACATCGTTGTGACCCTCGCGATGATGTATGTGTGGGAAGGCGTCGCCCTGCTGATCCTGAATGCCCCGGGCGGCGCGGCGGCCGAATGGGTCAAGGGGCTGCTGATCGGGCCGGTCCCGCTGCCGCCGGAGAGCGTCTGGAGCTATGTTCCCAAAGCGCTGGTGCTGCTGCTGGCGATGCTGGCCATCGTCTGGATCCCGCTGCGCCGCTCAAAGCTGGGCTTGTCGATCTATGCCATCGGCAGCGACAGCAGTGCCGCCTACCGCACCGGCGTGCCTGTGCACCGGACCAAGATCCTGGCCTATGCGATTGCGGGCCTTTGGGCCGCCATGGGCGGGCTGGCGCTGACCGCCTCCACCGGGATCGGCGCGCCGGTGCCCGGGCCCTACCTGATGGCCTCGGTCGCCGCCGTCGTACTGGGCGGCATTGTGCTGGGCGGCGGCAAGGGCGGATTGTGGGGCGCGATCCTGGCCGTCTTCATCCTGCGGCTGGTGCGCACCGTGCTGACGCTGTTCTCGGTGGATCCAAACGTGACCACCATTGTCGAAGGGACGATCATGGTCGTCGTCGTGATGATCGGAGGCCTGGTCGCAATGAAGGGACGCAAAGCGTGACGGATATCTCCAAGAACCCCGAGAGGCCTCCGCTGGGAAACCTCATCCGGCGCTTCATCCGGGATTACCCGCTGGTGCCGCTGATCCTGCTGCTGATCGGCCTGATGGTGGTGCTGCATGTCATGCGCCCCGGCATCATCAACGAACGGTGGGCCGCCAACACCGTCAAATTCGCGATCCCGCTGGCGATGCTGGCGGCCTGCCAGACCCTGACCATGCTGACCGGCGGGATCGACCTGTCCGCCGGAGTTGTTGCCACCGTCTCCGCCTTCGTGATGGCCACCCAAGTGCCATTGATTGGGCCCGCACCGGCCATTCTGCTGGCGCTGGTTCCGGCGCTGCTGGTCGGGTTGGTGAACGGCTTCGGCATCGCCTTCTGCCGGGTGCATCCGCTGATCATGACCCTGGGCACCGGCCTGATCGCCACCGGGTGCCTGCAGGTCTACCAGCGCTTCGTAATCGCCAGCGGCTCCGAGGTGCCGGCCTTTCTGGCCTGGCTGGGTACCGGCCGCACCTGGGGACTGCCCAACGCCCTGCTGCTGTTCGTGCCGCTGGCGGCGCTGATTCTGATCGGCCTGCGCCGCACCGGCTTTGGCCGCCTCCTCTATGCGCTGGGCGAAAACGAACATGCCGCCAAACTGTCCGGCGTGCGCTCCTGGCAGGTCTACCTTGCGCTCTACGCGCTGTCGGGCCTGATCGCGGGCCTCACCGGCCTGCTCTACGTCGGCCTCATCAAAGCCCCCTCCCTGTCGCTCGCCGTCCCGCTGATGCTACCCTCGGTCGCGGCAGCCGTCATCGGCGGCACCTCGATCTTCGGCGGCCGCGGCGGCTATGCGGGCACCATCGTCGGCGCGCTGATCCTCACGGTGCTGACCACAATGCTCACCCTGCTCCGAATGCCCGAAGGCACCCGCCGGATCATGTTCGGCGTCATCATCCTGGGCGTCACCGCCGCCTATGTCCGCCTGACCGACGAAAGCCGCTGACGTGACACGCCCGCCGCCCCCTACTTCTCGCACCAAAAACTCAGGGGCGGTCCCGAGCGGCAGCGCCCCACCGGACCAGCACCCGACAGACACTCAGCCC
>CAYGRI010000100.1:8447-14776 GCA_964352155.1 uncultured Maritimibacter sp.
CCGGGCGGCGGGCGGCCCGGCGGCCCCCCCCCCCCCCCGGTCCCGCACCCGCCAGACACTCAGCCCCCACGACAGGAGACGCAGAATGCGCATCGCCGGTATCAGCTTTGACCATATGCATATGGGCGACCTCCTGCGGATGATCCACGACCATCCCGATGCCGAGATCGCCGCGATCTACGACCCGGACCCGGCCCGAATGGCGCCCGCCGCCGCAACCTTCGCCCTGCCGCCCGACAGACTGTTCACCGATCTCGAACGCTGCATGACCGCCGCGAAACCCGATCTCGCGATCCTCTGCGCCGCCACCGGCGATCACGCCGCGATGACAGAGCGTCTGGCCGCCCACAACACCCATGTCATGGTCGAAAAACCCTTCGCCGCCTCCGCAAAGGACGCCCGCCGCATGATCGCCGCCATGGCGCCCGCGGGGCGGAAACTGGCCATCAACTGGCCCCTCGCCTGGGTCGAAAGCCATGTCACCGCCAAGCGCCTGATCGACGAAGGCACCATCGGCGACCTGTTGGAGGTCCATTCCTACGGCGGCAATCGCGGCCCGCTGTTTCACCTGGCCGACAAGGTCGAGGTCACCTCCGAAGAGGTCGAGCGTCAGAAGCCCGGCAGCTGGTGGTACAAACGCGCCGCGGGCGGCGGCAGCCTGCTGGATTACCTGGGCTACGGCGCCACGCTGGGCACCTGGTTCATGAACGGCCAGGCCCCGCTGGAGGTGACCTGCGTGACCGACGACACCCCGGGGATCGAGGTGGATCAGCATTCCATCACCATCTGCCGCTACACCCGCGGCCTGTCGAAGATGGAAACGCGCTGGGGCACTTTCACCGACCCCTGGACGCATCAGCCGCAACCGCAATGCGGCTTTAGCTTCGTGGGCACCGACGGCACCCTGTCCAGCTTCGACTATGCCGATCACGTCACCCTGCAAACCCGCGCCCGGCCAGAGCAGCACAGGCATCCCGTCGACACGCTGCCGCCGGGCCGCCGCAACCCGATCGACTACATGGTCTCTCGTCTGGCGCAGGATCTGCCGATCGACGGGCCGCTGGAACCGGGCCTCTGTCTGACCGCGCAGCGCATCGTCGACACCGCCGCCCGCTCCGCCGCCGAAAAGCGCACGCTGGCCCTCCTGCCATGACCGACCAGGACACCTACGCCCTGCGCACTGCCAGCGCCGCCGACATCCCCGCGCCGGATCTGCCCTACCTGCCACCGCATCCGCGCGCCTACACCCCTGGGATCGCCCTGGTCGGCGCCGGCGGCATCTCTGCCGCGCATCTGGAGGCTTACCGCGACGCGGGCTTCAACGTCGCCGTGATCTGCAGCCCGACCCTGGCCCATGCCACAGCCCGCCGTGACGCCTTCTTTCCCCAGGCCCGCGTCACCGATGATTTCGACAGCCTGCTGACCGACCCCTCCATCAAGGTGCTGGACCTTACCCCCCATCCCGCTGACCGGCTGCCGCTGATCGAAGCCGCTTTGGAGGCGGGAAAGCATGTGCTGTCGCAGAAACCCTTCGTGCAGGACCTCGCGACCGGGCAGCGGCTGGCCGATCTCGCCGATGCCCGAGAGGTGCGGCTGGCCGTCAACCAGAACGGCCGCTGGGCGCCGCATATGGCCTGGATGCGCGCCGCCGTAGAGGCCGGGCTGATCGGAGATATCACCAGCCTGCAAATCGCCATCAACTGGGATCACGGCTGGATCGAGGGCACCCCCTTCGAAGGCATCCCCGAGCTGATCCTCTATGATTTCGCGATCCACTGGTTCGATTTCGCCGCCAGCCTCGTCGGCCCGCGCCTGCAATCGGTGCAAGCCAGCGCCACCCTGGCGCGCGGCCAGTCCGCTAAAGTGCCGCTGCTGGCGCAGGCGCTGGTGCAGCTCGACCGGGGCCAGGCCAGCTTCAGCTTTGCCGGGGCGACGAAATACGGCGCGCAGGACAGCACCTATATCGCGGGCACCAAGGGCAGCCTGATCAGCCGTGGTCCCAATCTGGGCACGCAAGAGGTGACGCTGGTCACCGCCGAAGGCCGCGCCACGCCCGAGCTGAGAGGCACCTGGTTCAACGACGGCTTCCGGGGCGCCATGGGCGAATTGCTCTGCGCGATCGAGGAAGACCGCACGCCGATCCACAACGCCCGCGACAACCTGACCTCGCTCGCCCTGACCTTCGCCGCCATCAAGGCCGCGCATAGCGGCGAAATCGTGCGGCTTTAGGGGGGTTACAGCGTCTCTGTCACCTTCTTGAGATGGCGCGGCGTGTCCGGATCCAGCCCCCGGTCGACCGCCACCGCCTCGACCAGCCCATAGAAGGATGCGATCAGCGCAATCGGATCGAGCAGCGGATGCCCGGCGCGCACAAAGGGCAGCCGCGTCGCCCGAACCGCTCGATCCGAGGTGACGAAGACCTCCGCCCCGGTGGCAGCGACCTTGTCGCACACCTCCACCGCCGCGGTCTCGGCCGCATCCCCGGCGACCAGCGCCAGCACCGGGAAACCAGGCGCGACAATCGACACCGGCCCATGCATCAGCTCGGCCGAGGAATAGCTTTCGGCGTGGATCTGCGCCACTTCCTTGAACTTCAGCGCCGCCTCATTCGCCATCGCGAAGCCCGGCCCGCGCCCGATGCAATAGACCGACGCCTCGTCCACCAATGAGGCCTTGACCGGGCCCCAATCCACGGCAACGGCGCGGCGCAGCACCTCGGGCAACACGCGGATCGCGGCCAGCAGCGCCTCGTCCTTCTGCCACAGCGCCAGCAGCAACATCCCCGCCACGGCAGAGGTCACAAGCGTCTTGGTCGCGGCCACGCTATGCTCTGGCCCGGCATGGATCGCCAGCACATGATCCGCCGCCTGGGCCATGGGTGCTGAGGGATTGTTGGTCAGCGCCACGCTCAACGCCCCGTCCCGCGCCGCCGCCCGGACCAGCGTCACGATGTCCGGGCTTTGCCCCGATTGCGACACCGCCAGACAGAGGCTGCCCGCCAGACGCAGCCGTGCCCCATAGATCGACGCCACAGACGGCCCGACAGAGGCGACGGGCAGCCCCATCAGGATCTCGGCGGCATATTTCAGATAGGTGCAGACATGGTCCGAAGACCCGCGCCCCACGGTCACCACAAAGGCCGGATCGCGCAGCCGCGCCGCCTCGGCCGCCTGGGCGATGGCGTCCCAGCCCTGCGTCAACAAACGCTCCACCGCCACCGGAATCTCGTTGATTTCCACACGCATACGACTTTGGGGCATCGGGATTCCTTTCGCCTGACGCGCCTCGTCTAGCAAACTTTGCAGCGCTCTCCCAGACGGTGCGACATCAGCGGCGCGGTCCGTGCGGAAAGAACCGCACCAAAGCTTCGTCGGCAAATCCGCCATGCCCCACGGCATCCAGAATCACCGACCCCTCGACCAGCACCAGCAAGGCCTGCGCCGCTGCCCCGGGGTCGGTTTCGGACGCGGGAACACGCACGGCCAGCCAGTCCCGAAAGAAGGCCAGCACATCGTGCCCGGTCTCGCGATAGCCCGGCTGTCCCCGCCCCGCAGCGGCCACAATCTCCAGGAACACCTGGGCATAACCTTTGGCCGCCGGGGTCCGCATCAACGCCAGAATGGCTTCTGCGCACTCCCGCATGGTCGAAAACCGTTCAGCCGGAAGGGCCTGTGTCAGCATCTGGGCCAACTGCGCTGCCAGATGCCGCAAGAGCGCGTCGATCAGCCCTTCCTTGCTGCCGAAATGATAGATCAGCATCCGGTCGCTGGTCCCTGCGGCCTTGGCCAGCGGACGCAAGCTGGCCGAAGTCAGGCCATGC
The DNA here is from genome assembly GCA_964352155.1 of uncultured Maritimibacter sp. Classification (GTDB taxonomy): domain Bacteria; phylum Pseudomonadota; class Alphaproteobacteria; order Rhodobacterales; family Rhodobacteraceae; genus Psychromarinibacter. The sequence goes on from CAYGRI010000100.1 coordinate 12,268, forward strand.
TGCAAAACATGCGCCGCCATCGCGTCCAGCCACCGGGTCTGTTTTTCGTCTTTCATGACACTTGCATTTTTGTAGCGGTCGCTTCACTTCCAGCGTATGTAGCACTCGCTACGATTCGATTTGAACACACAGGAGCCGCAAGATGACCCTGACCCAGACACTGCCCATCCTCGCTGCCCTTGCCTTTGGCGCCTATGCTTTGGTGCTATCGGTCGGGGCGCCCCCGAAACTGCGCAACGCATGGGTCGGACCCGCTGTTCTTTCGGCGGTCCTCCTGGGGTTTTCGCTGGTCACGGTCGCCCGCGAGGGACTGATCCAATTCTGGATCAACCATACCTCCGACCTCACGGGGAACCAGGTCTGGTTCGATCTGCTGCTGGCCATTGGGCTGGGGCTGGCGATCCTCGTCCCCCGGGCCCGCGCGGCCGGAATGGCCCCGCTGCCCTGGGTGTTGCTGACCGCCGCGACCGGCTGCATCGGACTGTTCGCGATGGCGGCGCGTGTCTTGTACCTCGAACAGGCCTCTGGCGCCCGCACCGCGTCCGGGGCATGACGCGCCCCCGGTGTCATGCCGGCGCCTGAGGCCGCATATCTGCCGGATCGATCCCCGCCACCGCGACCGGGTTCTTCATCGCATCGCGGCGGAACGGCTCCCCCAGCTCCTGGTTGATCATCGCCTCGATAAGCGTCGTCCGCCCATGCAGCATCTGATCCTCGATCGCCTTGCGCAGCGCCGCCGTCAGCTCTTCCATTGTGCGCGCCACGATCCCCTCAAGCCCGCAGGCCTTGGCAATCCCGGCATAAGACACACCCTCGCCCAGCTCGGTCCCGATGAAATTGTCGTCGTACCAGAGGGTAGAGTTCCGCTTCTCGGCGCCCCATTGATAATTGCGGAACACGATCTGGGTGATCGCGGGCCATTCCGGGCGGCCAATCGCCGTCAGTTCGGTCACCGCGATGCCAAAAGCACCATCGCCCGCAAAGCCGACCACAGGCACATCCGGGCAGGCGATCTTGGCTCCCACAATCGATGGCAACCCGTAGCCGCAAGGCCCGAACAGCCCCGGCGCCAGATATTTCCGTCCATGTTCAAAGGACGGATAGGCGTTGCCAATGGCGCAATTGTTGCCAATGTCGGACGAGATGATCGCCTCGCGCGGCAGCGCCGCCTGGATCGCCCGCCACGCCATGCGGGGGCTCATCCAATCGGGCTTCGCCGCCCGGGCGCGCTGGTTCCAGGTGGTGCCCGGATCGTCCTCCTCGTGATCCATCGAGGACAAAGCCTGCGCCCAGGCAGATTTCGTCTGCGCAATCGTCGCCTCGCGCGCCGCACGATCCGCATCACCGGCATCGTCAGACAGACGCGCCAGAAGGCCATGCACTACCTTCTTGGCATCCCCCACGATCCCGACAGAGATCTTCTTGGTCAGCCCGATCCGGTCCGGGTTCAGATCCACCTGGATGATCCGCGCGGCCTTCGGCCAGTAGTCGATGCCATAGCCCGGCAGCGTCGAGAACGGGTTCAGCCGCGTCCCCAGCGCCAGCACCACATCGGCCTTGGAGATCAGCTCCATCCCCGCCTTGGACCCGTTATAGCCCAGCGGCCCGGCAAACAGCGGATGCGACCCGGGAAAGGCATCGTTGTGCTGATATCCCACACAGACCGGCGCCGACAACCGCTCCGCCAAGGAAATGCTGTCGGAAATCGCCCCGGCCAGCACCACCCCCGCGCCGTTCAGAATGACCGGAAACCGCGCCTCCGACAGCAAGGCCGCCGCCTCGGCCAGGGCCGCATCGCCCCCCGCAGGGCGCTCGAATTCCACCGGATCGGGAATCTCGATATCGACTATCTGGGTCCAGACATCGCGCGGAATATTGATTTGCGCCGGCCCCGAGGCGCGCCGAGCATTCACCATCACCCGGTTCAGCACTTCGGCAATCCGCGACGGATCGCGCACCTCTTCCTGATAGGCCACCATATCGGCAAAGGCAGCCATCTGCTCCACCTCCTGAAACCCGCCCTGCCCGATGGTCTTGTTGGCGGCCTGCGGTGTCACCAGCAACAACGGCGTGTGGTTCCAATAGGCGGTCTTCACGGCGGTGACGAAATTGGTAATCCCGGGGCCGTTCTGCGCGATCATCATGCACATCTTGCCCGACGCCCGCGTATAGCCATCCGCCATCATCCCGCCGGACCCTTCATGGGCGCAATCCCAAAACGTGATCCCGGCCTTGGGAAACAGGTCCGAAATCGGCATGAACGCCGATCCGATGATCCCGAAAGCATGTTCAATCCCATGCCGCTGCAGCGTTTTCACAAAGGCTTCTTCGGTGGTCATCTTCATCGCGCATCCCTCCATGGCACGGGTCCGGGTCCGTAAGTCTATAGAAGCTCCTCCGCCGCGCGGAAAGCACAGAAGCACCGCCGTCCCCATGCCCCCCCTGCTTTTGGCCCTTCTTCTGGCCAAAAATACTCTGGGGGAGCCCGCAGGGCGGGGGCAAAGCCCCC
>CAYGRI010000101.1:0-14744 GCA_964352155.1 uncultured Maritimibacter sp.
GCCCGCGATGGCGCCCAGAGGCGAGCCCAAGCCACCCACGATGGCCGCGGCAAAGATCGGCAGCAGCAACTGGAAATAGGTGAAGGGCTTGAAGGTCTTGTCGAGGCCATAGAGCACGCCCGCAATCGTGGCCAGCCCCGCGACGATGATCCAGGTGATCGCCACCACCCGTTCGGGGTTGATGCCCGACAGCAGGGCCAGATCCTCGTTATCGGAAAAGGCGCGCATCGACTTGCCGGTGCGGGTCTTGCCCAGAAACCAGAACAGCGCGGCCACGACGATCACCGCCGTCACGATGGTCAGGCCCTGGGTGGTGCGAAAGGCCAGCCCCTCATCCAGGCCGGTCAGGTTGCGAAACTCCCGCGCCGAGATGATGAAGCGCTCGCCATCTGCAAAACGCTGGTCGTCGGGGCCGATGATGAAGCGCACGATGCCGTTCATCATGAACATCACGCCCATGGAGACGATGACCAGCACCACCGGTTTCGCCTTTTGCACCCGGTAGAAGGAATAGATCACCCGGTCGGTCCCGATCAGCAGCAGCGCCGTGATCGCGATGCCCGCCGGCAGCGCCAGAAGCGCCGTGGGCAGGGGCCCCAGCGACACGCCCAGGCTTTGCAGCCCCCAGGTCAGCAGGATGGTGACCATCGTCCCGAAGGCCATCGTGTCGCCATGGGCGAAGTTGGAAAACCGCAGGATGCCGTAGATCAGCGTCACCCCCAGCGCCCCTAGCGCTAATTGCGCGCCATAGGCCGTGGCGGGGATCACCACGAAGTTCAACAGCGCCACGATCGCGTTCAGCAGGTCCATGCCAGCCCCTTCTTGTCACAATCCTTGCAGGGGGCCTTTGCCGCACCCGTCCCGGCGGGCCGCGCCCTGTTGGGGGTCAACGCGGCCACAGGCAGCCTCCACTCATCATCACCGACTCGCGCGGGGCGGTCATGTCCTGCACCGAAACCGTCACGGTGCCATAGGGATGGATCGTGATCAGAGCCAGCGACCGCGTGCCTTCGCGGGCCAGAAAGCTGACCGCGCCCTCGGTTTCCCCCAGCGCGGTCAGCGTGCCGCTGCGCCGTTCCAGCGTGACCTCGCCCATGCCATCGGCGCCGAGTGTCAGCAGCATCGGGTTCGGCTCATCCATGATGTAGCAGCCCTCGTCAAAGACGCAGACGGTCGAGATACGGCAATCATAGGTGGTCACAGCCGCCTGCGCGGCCGGAGCGACAAGGCACAAAAGGGCGGCCAGCCGGATCATTCCGGCCTCACACAGGTGCCATAATAGACCGTTGCAAAGGCATCGCCCGAGATGTTGATGCCCGTGCTGGTCCAGACGGCGGTGCCGTTTTCGGCAAGGGTCAGCACCATGGAACTGTCGATGCCCTTGGCCACATCGGGGGGGAACAGGATCGTCAGCTCCGATGCGGTGGGCAGGGACAGAGTCGTGCCGATCTCGGCGCCCGCTTCGCCCAGCAACAGCCAGTCGCCGCCATCCGCCGGGTCCATTTGCGCCAAGGAGCGAAACAGGCCGGTCACGGGTTCGCACAGATCCGCCCGGCAGAAAGTGTCGAAATCGCAATCGGCGTAGCTGCCCGGGTCGGCGAGTGCCATCCCCGGAAGAAGACTTGCGATCAGGGCGGCAAAGCGGGTCATTCGGCGATCTCCTTGCAGGTGCCGGTTCGGCGATGTCGGGTTTCAGTGTCGGTGTAAATCGCGGTGCCGTCCAGCGCGATGGTCAGCAGGCGGTCCCGGTCCGGCAATTCGGCGTGAAAGCCGCGGGTGCCGTCGCCCATCAGGATCGGCTCGGCGGCATAATCCTCGGTCGTGGCGAAGACACGGGTGACCAGACGACGCGGCGGTTCAAATCGGAACATCGGCCGGACGAACTGGGTGCGGTCGATGTCGAAGGTCAGCGTCAGAACGTCGGTGGGGCAGCCATCGCCCCGGCACTCGGGTGTCAGGGAACAGGCCAGCCGCTCTGCCTGTACGGGTCCGGCGAGCGCGAGCGCCCAAAGGATCACCGGGCGGCGCATGACAGAAACCCGATCTCTGTGTCCCGCGTGGCGTTCGATTGGCGGATCCAGACAAAGCCGCCGGGCACCGCCAGCATCAGATGTCGCGCGTCCTCTGTCTGCCACTGGATCGGGACCTGAGACACGTCGCCCCGCTGACGGGCGGTCACGGTCGCGTCGTCATAGGTCAGATCGTAGCTTTGCACCCCATCGCCATAGGCGGTCGGGGCCAGTTCAAAGGTCACGCCGCGATCTGACACCCGGCAGGTGCCCTTGCCATCACAGACACGGGTCCTCGTGCAGTCAAAAGCCGCCCGCGCCCCTTCGGACGCCACCGGAGCGGCTGCAAGACAAGGCAGCACACTGGCAAAGGCCGCGCGCAGGATCATGCCGGGCTGCAACGGGCCTGCTTCACGGCCACGTTTGCACGGCGCCCCGCCGTCACGGCCAAACCGGCAATCCCCTTCAAGATCAAGTGCCTGTGCCCCATAGCTCACCCACCAAGGAAGCTTCGCCGAACCTCTGGGTCGTTCAGGAGCACCTCGCCCGTATCGGTAAAGCGGTTGCGCCCCTGCACCAGCACATAGCCCTTGTCGGCAATCGCCAGCGCCTGCCGCGCGTTCTGTTCCACCATCAGGATCGAGATCCCGGTGCGCGCGACCTCGATGATCCGGTCGAACAACTCATCCATCACGATCGGGCTTACCCCGGCGGTCGGCTCGTCCAGCATCAGGACCGAGGGCTTGGTCATCAGCGCCCGGCCCACGGCGACCTGCTGGCGCTGTCCGCCCGACAGCTCCCCGGCTTTCTGGCGCCGCTTTTGCTTCAGGATCGGGAACAGGTCATAGATCTGAGCCATCGTCCCGGAAATGTCGTCGCGCCGCAGGAAGGCGCCCATCTCCAGGTTCTCCTCGACCGTCAGCGAGGTGAAAATGTTCGAGGTTTGCGGTACAAAGGCCATGCCCCGCGCCACCCGCGCCTGCGGCGTAAGCCTGGCGATGCTTTCCCCGCCCAGCCGCACGTCGCCGCCGCGCAGATCCAGCATCCCGAACACCGCTTTCATCGCCGTCGACTTGCCCGCTCCGTTCGGCCCGACGATCACCGCGATCTGTCCCTTGTCCACGGCGATGGTGCAATCGTGCAGAATGTCCGCGCCGCCGCCATAGCCGCCGGTCATCGCGTCGCCGATCAGAAACGGCTCTGCCTCGGCGGGCCCGGAGACGGTGCCGGAATACGTCCCCGGGGCCATCGTCGCGGCGCCGTTCGGGTTGACGATGGACCGGTCGCGATTGCCGCGGTCGTCCTGATAGGGGCTGCGGTTCAAGACTCGACCTCGACGATGGCACGCAGCGCGTGTTCGTGGCGCAGGCCGTGATCCTGGGTCAGGGTGTCGGCATGGACGATTGTCTTGATCGACACGAAGGCCTCCGCGATTGAGTACAGGGTGACATATTCGATGGTGCCATCCTCCGGCTGGCGGGTGACCCGTGCCAGGGCCATCACCTCCTCGCCCAGCGGGGGAAAGCGCGCGATCTCTTCCGCACCCTCGGCGGGCGCCTCCATCGCGTTGAGGAACTCATCCAGATCCGCCAGGCCAACCTCCACCGGCCCAGTCTCGAAAACCACCGGCACCTTGGTGACCATCAGCGCCATGTCCGATGTCTCCCAGACAATCATCTCGGGATCCTGGACCCGGTGCCACGGCAGCCCGTCCCAAAGCGTGTCCATCGGGCAAAAGGCGACGGTGTCCGTGATATCGGCGCACCCCTGCGCCAGCGCCGGGCTTGCGCCTATGGCCAGCACACCGACCGCTAGCATCTGTCTGATCATCCTGGAAATCCTTTCATATCAATAGCTTCAAGCGCGATCCTTATGCAAGGTGTCAGGTCAGGCGGATTGCTGCGCCACTTTGTTCTTCAAGCCCGTGCCCAGATAGGCCTCGATCACCTGTTCGTTGGCCTTGATCTCGTCGAGCGTGCCCTCGGCCAGGACCTTGCCCTCCGCCATACATATCACGGGATTGCAAAGGCGGCCGATGAAATCCATGTCATGTTCGATCACGACAAAGGTATAGCCGCGTTCCTTGTTCAGTCGAACGATCGCATCTCCGATGGTGTTCAGCAGGGTGCGGTTCACCCCGGCGCCGACCTCGTCCAGAAACACGATCCGGGCGTCGACCATCATCGTGCGCCCCAGTTCCAACAGCTTTTTCTGACCGCCGGATAGGTTGCCGGCCTTTTCATCCTTCACATGGTCTATCGTAAGAAATTCAAGGACTTCGTCGGCCTTCTTCAACAAGGCCCGCTCTTCTTGCGCGACTCTGGCACGGTGAAACCAGGTGTTCCACAACGTCTCGCCCATCTGGCCGCCGGGCACCATCATCAGGTTCTCGCGCACCGTCATCGAGGAGAACTCATGCGCGATCTGAAAGGTCCGCAGCAGCCCCTTGCCGAACAGCTCATGCGGGGGCAGGCCGGTGATATCCTCGCCCGCCATCGTCACACGCCCCGAGGTGGGTTTCAGAACGCCCGCGATCACATTGAAAAGCGTGGTCTTTCCGGCGCCGTTCGGGCCGATCAGCCCGGTGATCGAGCGCTCGGCAATCGACAGGGACGCGCCATCGACCGCGTGAAAACCGCTGAAATGCTTGTGTAGGTCTTCAACAACGATCATGCCGCGCCCTTTTCCTGCATGGCGGGGCAGCCCGGGTTGGTCCCGGATTGCCCCTGATATCGGCCGCCTGGATCAGCGGAAGCGCACGGTCTTCTGGGTGCCGTCCTCGATGATGTATTCGCGGTAATTGCCCGCGCTTTCACCCGGTCCGATCAGCTCCACCGCGGAGGCGCCGACATAGTCGATCTCGCCACCTTCCGCGAGGATCGTCAGTGCCTTGGCCAGCTCGCCGGGGTAAATCGGCTCTCCGGGCGCGTTGGCCACATCCATCACGCTGTCCTTGAACACCGAGGCGTCGGTGGACCCGGCGGCCTGCATGGCCAGCATGATCAGCGCGGCGGCGTCATAGGATTCCGCCGTGAAGGACGAGGTGGGGTCAAAGCCCGCCGCCGCGCCCAGTTCGGCGAAGGTCGCCGCACCCGGGCTGTCGGTGCCCGGCACCTGACCGAAGGAGCCCTCAAGATCGGCGCCAAGGTTTTCGATCAGGCTGTCGCCATACATGCCGTCGGGCAGGACGAAGGTGTCATAGGCGCCGGTGTCCAGCGCGCTGCGGATGACGCCAAGGCCGCCCTGGTCCACATAGCCCGCGACCACAAGCACTTCGCCCCCGGCTGAGGCCAGCGCGCCGACTTCGGCCGAGTAATCGGCTTTGCCGTCTTCATGCGCCGCCGAGATGGTGACGGTGCCGCCCGCGGCCTCGAACGCGGCCTGGAAGGAATCGGCCAGACCCTTGCCATAGTCGTTGTTGGTGTAGGTCAAGGCGACTTCGGTGATGTCGCGGTCCATCAGGACTTCGGTCATGACCACACCCTGACGTGCGTCAGAGGGGGCGGTGCGGAAGAACAGCCCGTTGTCTTCGGCGGTCGACAGGCCGGGCGAGGTGGCCGAGGGCGAGATCATCACGACGCCGTTGGGCATCGCCACGTTCGACAGGATCGCGCCGGTCACGCCAGAGCAATCGGCGCCCATGATCGCGGTCACGCCTTCGGCGGTAATCAGGCGTTCCGCCGTCGCCGTGGCGGCGCCCGCGTCGATGCAGGTGGAATCGCCGCGCACAGGAGTGACAACGGTGCCGTCCAGCAGCAGGCCGCTGTCGTTGACTTCGGCGATCGCCATTTCGGCGGCGTCACCCATATGCGGCGTGATGGTTTCAAGTGGGCCGGTAAAGCCCAGGATGATCCCGATCTTGACTTCGCTGGAATGACCGGCCGCCTGAGCAAAGCCTCCGGTCATCGCCATGGTGGCCGCAGAGGCCATCAGCAGCTTTTTCATTTCCGTCTCCCTGGAAAATTGGTGTTGTGCGCGAAGCCTAAAACACCCGTTTTTGAAAAGAAAGAGCGACGGTAGGGCAGGGGCATCCGGCGGCGGCTTGCCGCGCCGCCATGGCGCAGGCTCATAGGGTCGGAAAATGCGCGGCGGGACCGGCAAGACATTGTGGGAGGAGAGACAGATACGCTGCTGCTGCCGGGACCGGTCGGCCCGCGACACGGCGCGACCAAATGCAGCGCCTGCGTTTGCGCGCGCAGGAGAGGCGTATGCGGTTGGCCCAGTCTGATTCAGGGGTCAGGAATTGGCGATCTGAACCTTGACGTTGCCATGCACCGCCTCTGCCACGATATCGATGGCACGCAGGATGTCGGCATCGCGATGTTCGGCCGAAAAGAAGAACCGGATGCGCGGCTGATCCTTCGGCACGCCCACTTGCACGATGGGCGGCGCATAGATACCGTGATCCATCAGCACCTGGCTGACCATCATGGTCTGCTGGGGCGATTCAAAGAACAGCGGCACCACCGCCTCGCCAATCGCGCATCCCGGATCCAGCCCGGCGGCGCGAGCGGAGTCGCGGAACAGCCGGGACTTGCGCTTCAGCTCGGCCACGCGCTGCGGTTCGCGACGCAGAATATTGACGGCGGCATTGGCGCTGGCCACGGTCGAGGGCGACAGCCCCACGGAATAGACAAAGCCCGGCAGGGTGAAGCGCAGCCAGGCGATCACCTCTTCGGTGGCGCAGATGAACCCGCCCGACGAGACAAAGCTTTTTGACAGCGTACCGACGGACAATTCGATCTCGGACGGGTCTATGCCGTAATGCTCGCAAATCCCGCGCCCGTTTTCGCCCAGAACGCCGTAGGAATGCGCCTCGTCCACCAGAACCCAGGCGTCGTGACGCTTCTTCAGCTCGATCAGATGCGGCAGGTCTGGGATGTCGCCATCCATCGAATACAGTCCCTCGACCACCACCAGCACGTGCCGATACTGATCGCGCTGTTCCTTGAGCATCCGCTCCAGGTCGGCGAAATCGTTATGGGCGAAGGTCTTGCAATCGAACCGGCCCGACTTGGCGCCGACCACGATGGAATTATGGGCCAGCTCATCGATCAGCACCAGGTCGCGGGGACCCAGCAGGTGATTGATCAGCGACAGGTTGGTCAGATAGCCGGAAATAAGGGACAGCACGTCGCCGACGCCCAGAAACTCCGCCAGATTCCGCTCCAGCTCGCGGTGCGCCATGCGCTCGCCGCCCACCAGGCGGGACGCGCCAACGCCGGAGCCGAACTCCGTCACGGCATTTGACGCGGCATCCAGAACCTCCGGATTCCGGGCAAGGCCCAGGTAGTCGTAATGCGCCAGACTGACGTAGCCGTCCGGCTTGGACGCATACATCTTTTCCAAGCGATCGACGGGCACGAAATAGGGATGCCCCTTTTCGATGATCGCCTTCCCGGCAAGCCGGAACCGTCGCTCGGCTACAGCAGCAAAGCCCGGGCGTTCCGGCTTGGCCTCATTCACCATCTATCCCTCCTTAGGCAGCGCACTGCCCGGCCCATCTATCGAGGACACTGTTTGCGGCAGACTACCGGATTTGTCGATACTCACAATACGGTATGCTCGGATGCTCCGCGAAATTCCCCGGTCTCTCGAGTCATGTAACGACATGTAACAGTTAGTGAGCATTCTTCACCTCATCAGCGCGGACCGGGGCAGAGGTCGAAACGCCCGGGGTCTTGCGCCGCGCGACCTTCGGGCGGGCCTGACCGGTTACGGGCCCGCGTCCCGAGTCCGCCCGGACACTATCCGAGGGCGCACACAGGGCCGAAGACCCAAGGCTGTATGCGCACATGTATGACAGCTTGACCGATCCGCGGCTTTTCTGGGGGCGCGCCCTGCGCCAACGCCGCCCGATGCGATGTCGCAGCCGCCCGGAACCCCGGCGCAAAACGCCGCGCCGCGCGGGCAGGCGCGCCGGGCCCGGCGCGCCCGCGGCGGCGAGAGAACGCCGCGCTTTCGGGGTTATCGGACCGGAGAATTGCGTCTGGATCGGCGGGAAATTGCCGATCTGGCCCGGGGGGATGGTCAAAAGATCCACATCCAACTGTGGCCTTTCAGAGACATTCTTCATGCCAGACACATCCGGTTTTCCCTCTGCAGCGCGGTTCCGCGGCGGTCGCGCCACGGCCCGCCCGGTGCCGCGAATCTTGTCCCGCGCGGCATGGGCGAGGCGCATGCCGCGCCGGCGGTTCACCTGTGGGTCGTGACCGGCGCGGCTCGGGTTCAATCACCTCCGGTGCCGGGCCCAGGCTGCGCCGCAAGGCGGGGCGCGCGCCTTGGGTCCGGTGCGAAGCGTTGCGCCCGCCAGCCGCTGTCTTTAGGGCTGGACCGCCGGGCGGACGGTCTGGTGCGGACAATCGGTGGCGGCCAGGCAGGAAGCCACAACAAAGGCGACACGGGATGGAACACGCAAGCGAACTGGCCGCGATCTTTCTGGCGCTTGCGGCGGGCGGCTTTCTGAAGGGCGCGGTCGGGGCCGGGGCGCCGGTCGTGGCGATCCCGGTGCTGGTGCTGTTCTTCGACGTGCCCTTCGCCGTGGCGATCATGGTGATCCCGAACCTGTGCAGCAATCTCTATCAGGGCTGGCAGCACCGGGCAAAAGCCCTGCCACGCGACTTCACCTGGATCTTTGGCCTGGTCACGGCCGGCGGCGCCATCGCGGGCAGCATCGTTCTGGCCTCTGTGTCCCCCGACCTGCTGCTGATCGGCGTCGCGGCGGCGGTCTTTGCCTATATCGCCTTCCGCCTGGCCCGGCCCGACTGGATCCTCAGCCAACCCGCCGCGCGGCGGATCCTGTGGCCGGTGGGCGCCGTCTCCGGCCTGCTGCAGGGGGCCACCGGGATCTCGGCGCCGGTGATCCTGACCTATTTCAACTCCATGCGCCTGGGGAGAGAGACCTTCATCGCCACCATCTCGGTGTCCTTCGCGCTGATGTCGCTGGTGCAGATCCCGATGCTCTGGGCCTACGGGATCCTCGATGGAACCCGCACACTTTACGGGCTGCTGGCGGTCCTGCCGCTGCTGGGCGCGATGCCGCTGGGGGCCTGGGCGTCGCGCCACATCCCGGCCAGGCAATTCGACCGGCTGATCCTGGCGCTGCTGGCGCTGATCGCGGTGCGGATGCTCTGGAAGGCGCTGGCGGGATAACGCCGGGCGCCTGACATTCCCCGCTCAAAGACCGCCAGCTTCTTCTGGCGATAAATACTCCAGGGGGGGAGCCGCAGGCGATGGGGGACAGCGTCCCCCGCCACGCAGGCGGCCGGGCCGGATGCTACAGCTCTTGCAGCTCCATCAGGTGGCTGGCGCACCCAATCAAGGCGGCGCAATCGTCCTTGACCACGGACACACCAAAGGTCTGCATGAAACCGGCAAACCGCCCCTTGTCCCGGAACGCATCGGCAAATCCGAAACGGTCCAGATAGGGCGTAAAGGCCGTCGCCACGCCGCCGATCAGATAGATCCCGCCAAAGGGCAGCACCGTCAGGGCCAGATCGCCCACGACCGAGCCCAGAAGGCGCACATAGATCCGCGCCGTCTCCTCGGCCCGCGGGTCAGTGCCTTCGCCCAAGGCGTGCATGATCTCGGCGGCGCGGATCTCGCGCACCACGCCCGCCTCGGAGCCCAGCCAGGCATAGATCCGCTCCAGCCCGCGCCCGGCCAGAACATCCTCGATTCCCGGAAAGCCATGGGCGCTTTCGACGTATTTCGCCAGCCGCAGGTCGCCCTCGTTGCGGATCGGCATGCTGGAATGGCCGACCTCTGACGGGGCGACGAGGCGGCCGCGGCGGGTGTGGAACACCGGCGCCGCATTGAACCCGGTGCCCGCGCCGACAACGATCCGCGTGGCATCCTCGGGCGCGTCGGGCGTCGGAATCACCGGCAGCAGGTTGTCCTGTGACAGATGCTGCAGCGCAAAGCCCTGTGCCTGCAGGTCGTTGAGGATCGACACCGTTTCCGCCTGGGCGGCCTGCGCCAGGGTCGCGGTGTCGATCTTCCAGTCAAGATTGGTCATCTCGCCGATGCCGTTGCGTACCGGCCCCGCCACCGCGACGCAAGCGCCCTTGCAATCCACATTGCCCTCTGCCGCCAGATACTCCCGCAGCACGGTTTCCAGCCCCGGATAATCGGCATTGCGAAACCGGCGCAAGGAGCGCGGCACCAGATCCAGCCCGTCCGCCAGCGCCACCCGCGTATTGGTGCCGCCGATATCGGCGACCAGCGAATATCGGTCCGACTCATATGTCATCTTAGCGCGCCAATGCCTGTTTCAGCGCGTGATACGACGCTTTCGGCGTGCGCGCCATCGTGTTGAAATCCACATGGATCAGGCCAAAGCGCTTTTCATAGCCCAGGGCCCATTCGTAATTGTCCATCAGCGACCAGACGAAATAGCCGCGCACATCGATGCCGTCGGCCAGCGCGCGTTTCACCGCCCCCATATGCGTGTTCAGATAGTCGATCCGGTACCGGTCGTTGACCGCCCCGCGCGAGATCTTGTCGGACGCCGACATGCCGTTTTCCGTCACATAGATGGGGATGTCGCGGGCATAGGCCCCGGCGACACGGCGCAGCATCTGATAGAGCCCCTCTGGGTAGATCTCCCATCCCATGGTGGTCTGGGGCAGGTCGCCCACCGACCCGATAAAGTCGCCGAACATGCCGCTGGGCGCCGGTTTGATCAGCTTGCGGGTGTAGTAATTGATCCCGGCCCAGTCGACGGGCGTCGCGATCGTCTTCATATCGTCCTGCCAGCCTGCGGGCAGGTACCGCTCCAGCCCTTCCAGCACGTCGGTTGGATAGACGCCGCCATAGATCCCGCTGAGGAACCAGCGGTTGTAGATCCCGTCATACAGCTGCGCGGCCTTCGCAGCTGCCTCTGTCCCGTCGGCGGGGGTGGCGTATTCGTGGTTGGTGATGGCGCCCAGATTGGTCATCCCCAGCGACCGCATCGCCTCGATCGCATAGCCATGCGCCAGCCCCACATGATGCATCGCCCGGGCGGCGGCGCGGATGTCGCGCAGGCCGGGGGCATGGGCGCCCAGGAAATGGCTCAGCCAGGACACGCACCAGGGCTCGTTGATCGGCGCGGCGGCATGAACCCGGTCGCCGATCCGGCCCATGATCACATGGGTGAAATCGCCGAACCATTGCGCGATGTCGCGGTTGCGCCAGCCACCCTGATCCGCCAGCGCCGAGGGCAGTTCCCAGTGATACAGCGTCGGAAAGGGTTTCAACCCGCGGTCCAGCATCGCGTCGACCAGCCGGTCGTAGAAATCAAGGCCTTCCGGATTCGGCGCCCCCCGCCCCTCGGGCAGGACCCGCGCCCAGGAGGTCGAAAACCGGTAGGCGTCCAGCCCCATGCCGGCGGCCAGGTCCAGGTCGGCCTCGGAGCGGCGATAGTGATCGCAGGCACGGGCACCGTCTTCGGCGCGCACCACATTGCCCGGCGTGGCGGCGAAATCGTCCCAATGGGTGCGCCCCGCGCCGCCCTGCGCGTGCCCCTCGATCTGGTAAGAGGACGTGGCGGCTCCGAACAGGAATCCGGCGGGGAAATCTGCGCGACTGTATTGCATAGGCATCCTTGCTGATCTGTCAGGACCGCGGGGCAGGGCCTGTGGACTGGCCCACGGTCAGTTCCGCCTCTAGTAGGCGCTGGCGCGGAGCGAGGCTAGGGGTTTGTATCAGTTCAAGCAAGCGCTCGGCGCACAAACGCCCTGCCAGTCGGACCGACGAGCGGGTCGCCGTAAAAATCGGCACATCGCCCCCGTTGGACAGGTAGCTGAGGTCGTCGTCATGGGTGATGACAGAGATATCGCGCCCCAGACGCAGGCCGCGCCCCTCGACCGCGCGGCGCAGGCCCATGGCAACGATCACCGAGGAACACAGAAACGCCGTGGGCGGATCGGCCCCGTCCAGCATTTCCACGGCAGAGCGGTATCCATAGGTCTCTGTCATCTCTTCGGAGCGGATCAGCGCATCGTCTACCGGCAGGCCGCGGGAGTCCAGCGCCTCCTCATAACCGCGGCGGCGGCGCAGGGCGAAATCCATCGACACCAGACCGTTGATCAGCGCGATCCGCCGGTGACCCAGATCCAGCAGGAATTCCGTCGCCCGCCGGAAGGCGCGCACATTGTTCACATCGACCCAGTCGTAATCGCAATCCTGCGGCGCCTGCGTCATCCGGCCATGCACCACAAAGGGCAGTCCAATCTCGCGCAGCAGGTCGACCCGGTTGTCGTCCAGACGCGGCCCGTGCACGATAATCCCGTCGACCGCGCCCTTCGCCGACAAGTGCTGATAGGCCTTCGCCTCGTCCTGATCGGGGACCAGAGACAGGATCATGTCATAGCCATGCTGCAGATAGGCCTCGCCGGCGCCTGCGATGAAGTCGGCGAAGATCGGGTTGACCATCTCGTGCCGGGCCGAGACCGGAATGACATGCCCCACCGACATGGACCGGCCGGTCGCCAGGCTTTTGGCGCGGGTGTTGGGGGCGTAGCGATGGGCGGCGGCGGCCGCGACGACCTTGCGGCGGGTCGCTTCGGACACTTCGGGATAGCCGTTCAGTGCCCGGCTGACCGTGGTCTGCGACAGGCCCAGCGTTTTGGAGAGTTCCTTGAGATTCATATGTCCAGATATGTCAAAGCGCTTTGAAGTTTTCGTGAGTTTAGACAGATCGGAAACCCGCGTCAAAGGCTAGACGTGCTGCGCTGCGTCAATGCAGTCGCGGCATTTCCCTGTATTTATTCGGCAGTTGACGTTTGGCGGTTGACAGGCGATGCTGCTTCACGCAGCGTACCGGAGTTCAAAGCGCTTTGGCTGTCGCCGGTAGCGCATGAGGAAAAACGACATGGCGCAAACACGCCAGACCGGGAGGAGATCACATGA
Source organism: uncultured Maritimibacter sp. (assembly GCA_964352155.1). Taxonomy (GTDB): domain Bacteria; phylum Pseudomonadota; class Alphaproteobacteria; order Rhodobacterales; family Rhodobacteraceae; genus Psychromarinibacter. The sequence goes on from CAYGRI010000101.1 coordinate 12,903, forward strand.
AAAGACGTTTGTATGCTGGCGCCGCGACGCTGGCTCTTTGCGCCGGATCGGCGCAGGCCGCGGCGCATCTACCCTTTGCACCGGGCGAGGGGGCGTTCAACTGGGACAGCTACACGGCCTTCGCCGAGGCCACCGATCTGGGCGGCGAGCAGGTGACCGTGTTCGGCCCCTGGCTGGGCCCCGACCAGGAAGCCTTCGAGCAGGTGCTGGCCTATTTCGCCGAGGCCGCCAATGCCGATGTCCGCTACGTCGGCTCTGACAGTTTCGAGCAGCAGATCATGGTCGATGCAGAGGCCGGGTCGGCCCCCAATATCGCCGTGTTCCCACAGCCTGGTCTGGCCGCCGATATGGCCGCCCGGGGCTTTCTGACGCCGCTGGGCGCCGATGCCGCCGAATGGATGGCCGCCAATTACGCCGCCGGGCAGTCCTGGGTCGATCTGGGCACCTATACCGGCGAAGATGGTGCCGAGCATTTCTATGCCTTCCCCTATAAGGCCGACGTGAAGTCTCTGGTCTGGTACGTGCCGGAAAACTTCGAAGATTTCGGCTATGAAGTGCCAACCACCATGGAAGAGCTGAAGGCGCTGACCGATCAGATGGTCGCCGATGGCGAAACGCCCTGGTGCATCGGACTGGGGTCGGGCGGCGCGACCGGCTGGCCCGCGACCGACTGGGTCGAGGATATGATGCTGCGCACCCAGACTCCCGAAGTCTATGACATGTGGGTCACCAACGAGATGCCGTTCGACGATCCCAAGGTGATCGAGGCGATCGAAGAGTTCGGCTATTTCGCGCGCAACGACGATTACGTCGCGGGCGGGGCCGGGGCCGTCGCCTCTACCGACTTCCGCGATTCGCCCAAGGGTCTGTTCGACTCGCCGGCGCAATGCATGATGCACAAGCAGGCCTCGTTCATCCCGGCCTTCTTCCCCGAGGGCACCGAAGTCGGCCTGGACGCCGATTTCTTCTACTTCCCGGCCTATGAGGGCAAGGATCTAGGCCAGCCGCTGCTGGGCGCGGGCACGCTGTTCGCGATCACCAAGGACAGTCCCGCATCGCATGCGCTGATCGACTTCCTGGAAACCGACATCGCCCATGAAGTCTGGATGGCGATCCCCGGCCAGGGCTTCCTGACGCCGCTGACCAGTGCCAACCCCGAGACCTATTCGGACGACACCAAGCGGTCTTTGGGCGACATCCTGACCAACGCCACCACCTTCCGCTTCGACGGCTCTGACCTGATGCCGGGCGGCGTGGGCGCGGGCACCTTCTGGACCGGTATGGTCGATTACGCGGGCGGCAAGGACGCCGCCGCCGTTGCCGCAGAGATCCAGGCCAGCTGGGACTCGATCAAGTGACCTGACGATCCGTCACAGGCAAATCGTCCGGGCCGGTTCGCCGCCGGCCCGGCGCCAGGACGTCACAAGACCGGGAGGAGACAATGCCGCCAGCATTGCAAGGCCTGCTGACCATCGTGATCGGTGTCAGCGGCTGTGTGGGATACTTTTACTTTTCGAATTTGTTCCTCGACAAGGTGCTGTACCCCGCCAAGGGTCCCAACATCGGTCGCAACATCAACCGGGCCAATCAGATCCGGCCGTGGTTGTTCCTGTTCCCCGCCTTTTTCGCGCTGGCCGTCTATCTGGCCTATCCCGTCTTTGAAACGCTGCGCCTGTCGCTGACAGACCGCGATGCCGGCGGGGCCTTCGTGGGCGCGGCGAACTACACCCAGATGCTCGGAGAGCCCAAGTTCTGGGAAGCCCTGCGCAACAACTTTCTGTGGCTGCTGATCGTGCCGGCCCTGTCCCCCGCCTTTGGCCTGCTTGCCGCGCAGCTCACCGA
>CAYGRI010000102.1:0-14643 GCA_964352155.1 uncultured Maritimibacter sp.
GCCCCACCCGCCCGCGCGCTATCTGGCATGCTTGTCACCGGGGCACGGTCTATTCTGCCGCTGACCGGGCAGGTTGCGTCACGGCCCCTGCCCCGAACACCTCGGCCGTCTTGGCCCGCAGAAAGTCCAGGGAGTCGGTCGCCAGAGCCTCGGGGCTGTCGGCGAAATCGCGCCAGATGCACACCAGCTTTGCCAGCTTCTCGTTCTCGGGGTTGAAGCTTTCGACGCCGATGGTGCCGTCATAGCCGATGTCGCGCAGCGCAGCGAACGTCTCATCCCACGGCACCATGTCGCGCCCAGGCACCCCGCGCTGGCTGCCGCACGCGTGGAAATAGGCCATCTTGCTGCCGGTCGCCCGGATCGCGCCGGCCATGTCATCCTCTTCGCGCAGCATATGGAACGTGTCGAGATGGACGGCGGCATTCGGCCGCCCTACCTCGGTCACGAATTTCAGCGCATCGGCGGCGGTGTTCAGATAATGGCTTTCGAACCGGTTCAGCGTCTCCACCGCCAGGGTGATCGGCGCGCCCGTCGCATGGTCACAGACCGCTCGAAAGCACTCCACCCCCCAATCCCATTCCGCCTGGGATCGGCGCCGTCCGGGCAGATAGCCCCAGGCGCAGTAATTGGCGCCGCAATAGATCTCGACCCCCGCTTCGACGCAAAGATCGACCACCTTCCGACCCAGATCGATGCCGCGCTGCCGCACCTCCGGATCGGGGCTGATCGTGTTCGCCTCCATGGGCAGGGCGAAATTGGCGTTCAGCGTCAGGCCAAGATCGGCGGCCCGGCGGCGCAGAGCGGCGGCGGGAAAGGCGTCCGGATCGACCGGGGTCACCTCCAGCGTGTCGAAGCCCATGGCGGCGACCTTGTCCAGCAAGGGCAGATCCGCCTCTGTCATGGTACCGGTGAACAGCAGGGAATTGACAGCGAACTTCATGACGCAACCTTCCGGGTCGGTTCGGGCATGTCCAAGGCCTTGTGACAGCCATGCCGGGGTTCCAGCAGCACCAGCCCGGTCTCGGCATCCAGACCGCGGGTCAGATGAGAGGCGGCCTCTTCGATGATCAATTCCATCGTCGGGGACACCAGACCAGAGACGAGATGCCCGCCCCGCACGCTGGCATCGCCGCAGCCCAGCACGATATGGATGTGAAGGCGGACGCCGCCCGCCTCCTCCGCGCCGTGGCTATGCGCGTGCCCGTGATCGTCGCTGTCGTCGCCTTCGGCGATGTTGCCGGTGATCGCCAGAACCTCGACCTGCTCTTCGATCTTGTTGGCCCGGAACTCCTTCGTCGCCGGGTTGAACCAGCCCAGTTCGGCATGGGACAGCGCCCCGATGCCGGTCAGGCTGGCGCCTTTCACCTGCAACTCCTTGGCAAAATGGGTAATGGCGGCGATCACTTCGTCGCCCGCGTCAAGGACCAGCACAAACTTCCGGCGGCCGCCGATATCTTCCAATATGCGATATCGCATGGGCTCAGATCCCCGCCGTCTTGCGGATATAGGCGCGGGCCTTGCGCGCATAGTCCAGCGGGTTCGCCTTGGCCGCGTCCTGCTCTGCCTCGACCATCAGCCAGCCGCGATAGCCGGCCTTGGACAGGGTCTCGAAGATCGGGGCAAAATCAATCGCGCCGTCGCCGGGAACGGTAAAGACGCCTTCCATCACCGACTCGATAAAGCTCAGATGCGCGGCGTTGCACCGGGTCATCACATCGTGCCGGATGTCTTTGAGATGCACATGTCGGATCCGCGCCGCATAGGCCTGCGCCAGGCTCAGCGGATCGTCCCCGGCCCAGTAAAGATGCCCGGTGTCCAGCAGCAGATGCACCGCCTCTTCATCCGTCTCATGCATCAGCCGGTCGGTTTCGGCGCGGGTCATCACGCCGGTGCCCATGTGGTGGTGGTAACACAGCGTCATCTCCGCCTCGGCCGCGATTCGACCCAACTGGTTGAGCCCCGCGACAAGCGCCGCCCATTGCTCGTCGGAAAACACCGGCTTGTTCGCAATCGGCGGGACCGATTGCTGATGCACCGCGCCACCCAGTTCCGCGACGACAACCGTATTGCCGCCCATCCGCTTGATGAAGGCCATGGTGTTGCGGAAATCCTCCACCGTCCGTTCGGCCATGTCGCGCACGGTAAAGAAGGTCGACGCCCAGGGCTCCGAGACGCGCAACCCGCGGCGGTCGAGTTCGGCCTTCAGCACCGCCTCGTCCTTGGGGAATTTATGGCCGATCGAGCAGCCCTGATAGCCTGCCAGCGCCATCTCGCTCACGCATTGGCCAAAGGAGATATCGCCGCCCAGCAGCGGGTAATCGTCATTCGTCCAGCCGGTCGGGGTGATGCCCACAAAGACGTGGTTCGGGTCGAAAAAGGTGTTTCCGTCAAGCATGATTGGTGTCCTTCACTGAGGCGTCACACGGGGAGGTTTGGCCCACATCGCATAGCCGAAAGGCTTGGCGCCGGGCGGGTTTGCGCCAACGGCTGGCCACAAAAGCCCTTCGGTATAGGCCTGCGCAGCGGGGATCGTATCGCCGTCGGGCATGCCAGGCGCATGGGCCCCGCGCCAGTCCGCTGGCATCTGTTTCCAGGTGCCCACGTACCAAAGGCGGATCAGGTTGCGCGCCATAGGTCCAAAGCGGGCCTGTCCCAGCAGCTCGATCCGCATGGCGCGGTCCATATCCTGGGCGTCGCGCACCTTGGCATCCCAGGTCGCCAGCAGATCCTCGGCATTGGCCTGGCCGGTCCGCTCTACCAGAAGGTGCCAATAGGGTTCGACATTGCCGGTCCCCACAAGATGGGCGGCATCGAAGCCGGTCAGCGCGGCGCACAGGTCGGCAAACCGGTCCAGCGTCGTGGAAAGGGTCATCGCAAAGCCTCCATGGCGGTGTCGATCTCGAACGTTGGGGACGCATTTTCTCCGTTCCCCAGAGGCGAGCGGACGAGTTGGCCGAAGCCGTCCTTGACGTGGAACATCTCGCCCACCGCCTCGAAAAACAGCGCCGGTTCGCCGCCAAAGGCCCGTGTCAGGCTTTGCAGGAACCGCGCGTAATCTGTGTTGAACTCCGCGACCTTGCCGCGCAGCGCGCCGTCCTCGATCTCGGACAGCCGCAGGTTCGTCCGCACCGGATAGACCGCCGACCAATCGACCGGCACCGGCGCCCCGGTTGGGGCATGCGGCTCGTCGCCTTTCTGGTAGTATTGGCCAGCCAGCAACTGGTGAAAACGGTAGTAATGCGCAATCTCTCCGTCCTCGTCGAAGACGTGATCGTCGATGCCTTCGCCTTGCTCTGCGATCAATTCCAGCGCGGCCAGGGCGCTTTCGATGTCATGCACCTCGATCAGGTCACCGCCGCCGGAGTAGTAATACTCCGGGCCGATCTGGCGCGCCGGATCGCCGGAAAACAGCTTGTCGCCCATTTGCGCATGGAGGAACTTCAACCCCATCTCGATCGCCTTGTAGAATTCGCCAATCGAAAAGAAATGCTCCTCTCCGGCGTCGGTCACCCGCCCGGCCGCGATCCCGGAGGCATGCGGCGTTCGGGCGATGGTCTTGATCTCTCCATCCGCAAGGCTGGCCGGACGCTCGATCCTCAGGAACGTCTTTACCGCCTCGGGGGAAAACCGTTGGATCGCGACGCTGAAATCCGTCTCGCCATCCGGAAGATAGGCGGGATAGGACGGCACGAAGCCCGCTCGCGTCAGATCGACATTGCCGCCGATGGCATTGAGCACATTGCCCACCAGGGTGAGGTGCAGCATCTCTTCGACCGCGACAGTCCGGATAATCTGCGCCGCCTCGGCATTGGTTCCCGGTTTGATCGAATACAGCGCCGTCAGATACGGCGGGATCGTCGCATGTTCCAGTTGCAATGCGGCGTCCAGATGCCGTTTGAGCCCCTGAAGGTCGCGAATATGGTGAAGGCTCATGCGATTTCTCCCGCGGTTCGGGTCGCAGCGACCGCCTGACCCAGATCTTTTGCAATGGTTTCGGCCGTCCGAAAGCACAGCGCTGCCAGCGTCAAAGTCGTGTTCGCCGTGCCGATGGAGGCCATGGAGCCCGCCCCCGCCAGGAACAGGTTGCCGTGATCCCAGGACCGCTGGCTGTCGTCGACCACCGACGAGGACGCATCGGCGCCCATGATATGGGTGCCTGCCCAGTGATTGCCGCCGCGCAGCACATAGCCTTCGCCGTCATGGGTGACATAGCCGGGCGCCAGCGGATCGTAGCTGGTATGGTCCTCGGCCCCGAGGCGCTGGTAGATTTGCCGCGTCAGCCTGCGCGAAAAGGCCGCCGTTTCAAGCGTGTAGCTTCCCACGTCAAAAGACAGCACCGGCCGCATGTTGCCGCTATCGTCGCGATAGGCCGGGTCGACGCTGATCCGGTTGCTCTCGTCCGGCAGCACCTCGATCATGCAATCGAGCAATAATTGCCGCGACACGCGGTCGATCAGCCCGTTGCGCAGGGCCTTCCCATAGCGGTTCTGGGTGTCGATCAGGGCGTCCAGATCGGTGTACGGCGCGCCGGTGGCCCAGCCCCAACCATCGTTGTGGATCGAGAACCGCACCGCCGCATGCCGCGCGCGATAGTCGCCCGTGCGCAGATCCTCGATGCCCGAGGTGCACAAGGGCCCCCGGCCCGACCCGACATTTTCCGGCATCAGCGCCCAGGTCAGCAGATAGACATGGTCCATGAGGTTGCGCCCCATGAGCCCGGCGCGCCCCGCCAGCCCGGAGGCCAGCATAAGGCGCGCATTCTCCACCGCATTGGCGGCCAGAACATAGGTTCTGGCCTTGATCGTGCCGGTCACTGGCTCCGCCCGGTCGCGGCCGCCATAGCTGAGGCAATGCACCGCCGCGATCCGGCCCGTGGCACTGTCCGCCTCCACCCGCGTGGCCACGGTGGCACCCAGCAGGTCCACATTGCCGGTGACCAGCGCCGCGTTCAGGGTGCGGCGCGCGTCGTATTTGGCCTGCACAGGGCAGATGGGCACACAGTTCGTGTTACCCTGACAGCGCCCCCCCATCTCGGCCTGATGCAGGCTGACGGCGCCGGTCGGACGGAAACCCTTGCCACCGTCATAGGCGCGGTTGGGCACACCGTTGCGCGCCTGGGGGGTGGAGCGGACATTCAGCTCAAAGGTCTGATCGCCCAGGGACACTTCCATCCCGTCGAGGTCTTTCGCCATCACCTGATCCAGATAGGACGGCGGCATCCGATGCATCGGCAGCACATAGCCATCGGCAAAGCGCAGCCCCGCGTAATGCTGATCCTCTACATTGCCAGAAACGCCCAGCTCGCGCTCGGCCTGACGATAATAGGGCTCCAGGGCATCGTAGCTGACCGGCCAGTTGCGGCCCTGGCCGAAGCGATCCCGCATCTCGAAGTCGTCCGGCACCATCCGCAGCGCCTTGGCTTCCCAATGGCGCGTAGTGCCGCCGAGCACCCGGCTATAGGTACTGTCGAGTTCCAGCGGCCCTTTTTGCACCAGATAGCCCCTGTCGTTCACCTCGCCATCATGCAGTTTGCGGGTGTGATAATCCCGCGGCATCGGCGCGTCCGGGTTGAGCGCATAGGGTGCGTTGTTGTCCTTGCCGACTTTGGTATAGAACCGCTGCACGCTTTCCTCGTAATCCGAGACGGTGATGTCGCGTCCCGACCCCGCCTCGACCACCAGCACACGGAATCCCTGCGATCCCAGTTGCTTGGCAATCACGGCGCCACTGACGCCGGACCCGACGATGGCGACGTCGTATTCGGTGTCATATGCGACCTCTGGCGGGATGGTGCGGGGGGGCGGAGTGGCAGTTGTCATCGGCAAATCTCAATCTGGGTACATTTTTGAACGATGGAATGGACGCGCGGGCGGGCCGCCCGGGTCAGGTTCCCGTCGGCTTGAGTTGGTTGGCCTTGGCGGCCCCTGCGGCGCGCGCCTCTTCCTGCGACCAGGCCTTTTCCTGCTCGGACACGGACAGACCGCGGCGCTTTGCGTTGACACCGCCACCCTCGGTGCCTTCCAGGCCACGGCTCGCCCGGCGCTGGGCCTGTTCCTCGATCAGCACAGCCACCAGCCCGGTCCACCCGGTCTGATGCGCGGCGCCGATCCCGGCGCCGTTGTCGCCGTGAAAATATTCATAGAACAGCACATCGTCGCACCAATCGCTGGCCGCATACCGGCTGACGCCGCCATTGACCGGGCGCCGGCCCTGCGCATCCGCCTCGAAGATGGCGATCAGGCGTTGCGAGATCTCGTCCGCCACCGCGCCCAGGGTCTTCCATAGGCCGGAGCCGGTGGGGCATTCCACCTTCAGCTCGTCGCCGTAATGGGCGTCGTAGCGGCGCAGGGCATCTATCAGGATATAGTTCATCGGCATCCAGACCGGCCCGCGCCAGTTCGAATTGCCGCCAAACATGCCCGACCGGCTTTCGGCGGGCTGATAGCTGACCTCGAACATCTCGCCGGCGATCTCGATGCGGAACGGATCCGCCTCATGCCGCTTCGACATGGACCGGATGCCATGCGGCGACAGAAACTCCGCCTCGTCCAGCATCGGGCGCAGCAGCCGGGCCAGATCGCGCTTGGACAGGAACGACAGCATCAGGTCGCCCGGCTCGGCGGCCCTTCCGCCGGTGACTCGGTTCAGCAGGCGCGATTCCTCAGAGCGGAACCATTCCAGACGGTCGTGAAAGCGGCCATTCTCCGCCTCCTCCAACGCGCTGACATCCAGTTCCGCAGCCGCGATCATCGGGATCAGGCTGACCAGCGACCGGGCCTTTAGGGGCCGGAACGCGCCGTCCACCTCCAACACGTCATAGTAGAGGCCGTCCGCCGGATCCCAAAGCGAGGCCGAGCCCTGCGTGGTCCGCGTGACGTGATCCATCGCATCGGCGATATAGACGAAATGCTGGAAGAACTTGGCTGCGAAATCGGTCTTCTCGGGCTCTTCCTCCGCCAGAAGCAGCGCGATTTCCATCATCTGAAGGGCGAAGAACCCGACCCAGGTGGTGCCGTCGGACTGGTAGATGCGCCCGCCGCCAGGCATGTACCCAGCCGAGCGATCGAACACCGCAATGTTGTCGAGGCCCAGAAATCCGCCCTGGAACAGGTTGTTGCCGCCCGCGTCCTTGCGGTTCACCCACCAGCTGAAATACAGCAACCCGTGGTCGAACACCGACCGCAGAAAGCCCAGATCGACCTTCCCCGTCGTCGCCTTCTCATACGCGGCAATGCGCAAGGCCGCCCATGGCTGAAGCGGCGGGTTCACATCGCCGAAGGCCCATTCATAGGCCGGCACCTGCCCTTCGGGATGCATGTACCATTCCCGCATCAACAGCAGGACCTGTTCCTTGGCGAAGTGCAGATCCGCCCGGGCCAGGGCCACCGCGTGAAAACACAGATCCCAGCTGGCGAACCAGGGATATTCCCAGCAATCGGGCATCGAGACGATGTCTTCGGCATTGAAATGCCGCCATTCCGCATTACGCCCGCCCTGCCGTTCGGGCGGCGGTGCGATATCGTCGCCGTCCTGCCAATCGGCGACCGCATAGTGAAAGAACTGCTTGGACCACAACATGCCCGCAAGCGCCTGCCGTGCGATCCGCTTCTGATCCTCGCTTGTCTCCGGCGGGAGTTTCGCCGCATAGAAATCGTCCGCCTCGGCGCGACGTTTGGCAAAGACCTTGTCCGCATCCTTCGGAAGGCGGCGCGCGGATTTGCTTTCCACCAGGCGCAGGGTCACGGAAAGCGTCTCACCGGCCGGGATCGTGCGATCATAGAGCGCCGAAACCTTGGTGCCCGACTTGTCCGGATTGACCGTCGCCGCGCCCGAGACGACATGGTCATTAATGCCGTCTTTCGGGAAGGCCGGCCCCTCGCCCCCGAAAAGCCGGGCCACGTTGGTTTCGTTGTCGCAAAACAGCACGTCATCCGCCTCGGGGCAGATGAAGCGATGTTGCGCCATCTCAGGATGCGAGATGTTGACCACATCGGCGCCGATCCCCGCCATGTCGGGCTTGGGGGAGCCGGCTTTCCACGACCAGGTGTTGCGGAACCAGACCGTCGGCAACAGGCACAGGCGGTGCGGGTCCGGGCCCCGGTTGGTCGCGGTCACCCGGATCAGGATGTCGCCTGGCCCGGATTTGGCATATTCGACCTCAACATCGAAGAACCGATCCTCGTCAAGGGCGCCGGTGTCGATCAGCTCATATTCCGCCGCGCCGGGGTCGGTCGCCTTGCGCCGGGCGTTTTCGGCCAACAGATCGTCGTAGGGATAAGCGCCTTGCGGGTAGCGATACGCCATGCGCATCGTGCTGTGGCTCGGCGTCGAGTCCCGGTAGTGATACAGTTCCTTGACATCCTCCCCATGGTTGCCCTGGTCGTTCGTGAGGCCGAACAGCCGTTCTTTCAGAATGGGATCCTTACCATTCCACAGCGCCAGCGACACACAGAGCCTTTGCTTGTCGTCCGAGATCCCCGCGATACCATCCTCCCCCCAGCGATAGGCGCGCGACCGGGCCTGGTCATGCGGGAAGTAATCCCAGGCCGTTCCTCCCGGGCTGTAATCTTCCCGCACGGTTCCCCATTGTCGTTCGCTCAGATAGGGGCCCCAGCGCAGCCAGTCAGCGCGGGACGCGGGCGCGAGGCGAAGTTCCTCTGCGGTTGCTTTTTTCATGGGAATCCTCGGTTTACAGGACAATCGTGTAAGAGGGGCGCAACATGCGCCCTCCCGGGTCAGGTGTTTTTTGCGATGTCAGGATGCGACGAGATCAGGCGCCAGGACCGAAGCACTTCAGCCACGCTCCATGCCTGGGCGACGCAGCCGCGCGGGGCATGGGGAGCCTCGGCTTCGAAAATCTCGCCGATGGTGCCCATCGCCTCGACCCCCAGCTGATCGCCCAGTGGCGCCAACATCGCCGCGACGCGGTCGCTGTCGCCATAGGCATCCAGATGCGCTTCGATGAAGGGGCCGATCAGCCAGGTCCAGACGGTACCCTGATGATAGGCGCCGTCGCGCGCCACCTGGTCGCCGCCGTAATGCGGTTTGTAGTCGGGATGATCGGGCGCCAGGCTGCGCAGCCCCGCCGGTGTCAAAAGCGCGCGTTCGCAGGCATCCACAATTGCGCGCCGCCGGTCGGCATCGAAGGCGCCCAACGCCGCCCGTGCCGCAAGGATCTGGTTCGGCCGTAGGCTGGCGTCATTGCCGCCGGGGCCGTCGATGACATCGAAGGCATACCCCGTCTCCGGGTTCCAGAACCGCTCAAACGCAACGCGGGCCTTCGCCAACAGAGCCTCGTAGGGCGCCGCCTTTGCCCGGGCGAGGGGGGCCGATTCAGCCATGAAGGTCAAAGTCGACAGCCACAGCGCATTCACCTCGATCGGCTTGCCGATCCGGGGGGTCACCACCCAGTCGCCGACCTTGGCGTCCATCCAGGTCAGTTGCACACCCGGCTCTCCGGCCCGGATCAGGCCATCTTCCGCCACGCCGATGCCATAGCGGGTGCCGGTCTGCATCGCAGCCACGATGTCGGCCAGAACGGGAAACATCTCGGCCAGGAAGTCGGCATCACCGGTCATCTGCCAATGGGTCTTGATCGCCTCGACAAACCAGAAGGTCGCATCGACAGTGTTGTATTCCGGGGCGCTTCCGTCATCGGTGAAGCGGTTGGGGATCATCCCGCCATCCACGACGCTGGCAAAGGCGCGCAGGACAGAGGCCGCGATGTCCGGCCTGCCACACATATGGGTCAGCCCGGGAAGGCTGATCATCGTGTCACGGCCCCAATCGGCAAACCAGTGATAGCCCGCGATGACACTGTGGCCTGACGTCCCATCCTTCAGGTCCCGCCGCACGACGAACTGGTCCGCCGCCAAAGCGAGCCGGGCCACCCAGGCTGGCACCTCTGCCCGGTGCAAGGTCGACGCCGGATGTGCCGCACCGACCCCGTGCCATCCTTTGACGGTCTGGGCCCCCTTGGTTTTCCCGGCAAACGCCTTTGACAGATCCGCGGAGCGAAAGCGCGACAGGATCTCGGACTCGCGTTCAAGCGCGCGTGTTCTCGCGATTGGATCTGGCGGTGCCGGTTGCCCGACGGAGACCACGAATTGCACGATCTCGCCCGGCAGGAGATCTCGTTCAAAGGTCCCCGCATTGACGTGGTCATCGGAATCGGTCAGGCCGCGCGCACGCTCCTTGGCGAGATCGAAGCCCAGGTAAAACGCGCCTGTTGCACGTGCCGTCGCTCCGTCAAACCGCAGATGCAGATCCGAGGCCGGGCCCGCCGGCCCCGACACCCGCAGCCCGTCTTCGCAGGCAACGATCTGCGGTGGCGTTCCGTTGGCGAAACTGCGGCTGTGATAGTCGCGGAAGTCTGTCAGCGCTTCGATCCGCAGGCGCGCCGGACCGTTCGCCTGCACAATACGGTAGTCGATGCGGGTAACATTCGCGCCATGATCCATGAACAAGGTCTTTTCGAGGACAAAGCCCGGCCCCGAGAACCGCCACGTCGGGACGGTGCCTTCGAACGACACCGAATCGAGCAGGGTCCAACCCTGCGGCGCGACGGTGCCATCGTGCCAGCGGATCGTCGACAGGGGCACCTCACGTCCGCCAATCACGAGCGTTTCGATGACATTGGCCAGCATCAGGGTCCGCGCCACCGGGGGCGCCAAGGCCGCGACGAGCAAGCCATGGTAGCCCCGCGTGCAAGACCCCGCCAGACTGCCGCTGGCGTAGCCGCCGATGCCGTTTGCAACCAGCCATTCTCGCGCTTCGAGCGCTTGAAGGTCGCTGCAGATTTCTCGGCCCAGGTGTTGAACCGGAAGCCCATCCGGCGAACAGGTCAGGCCCGATAGAGGAAATGCGCGGGTCTGATCAGCCCACGGCATTGTCTTGTGCTGCAAAACGCTCATATCGTCGCCTCTTTGGTATCTTGGAACTCTGCGTCGACCCGGCTGGACCGTCGCAGTTGAAGGGCCAGCGCCAGCGGGCAGAGAGCCCAGGCCATGACGCCAAGCAGTGGATCGTGAAGCATCGCCGCAAGCAAGGACACGGCGGCGCTGGCCGGATAGATGATCGCCTGCGCGCGCCAACGTTTGGCGAGCCTGCGCAGTGAATGCTCCGCCGTGTGCAGATGCGCCTTGCGTTGAAGAATGTAGATGTTCGCCGAGACGAGCAGACCGTTGCCCCCCATGACGATCGCAAAGACGGTCGCCGCCAGGATGCTGCCGGGGTAAGTCCCGACAAGATCGGCAGCGAAAGGGATCATGGAAATCAGCGCCATCTGAAAGAAGGTCACCACCAGCAGACCGCCGTCCCAGCGTCGCGAATGCGCGAAGACGAAGTGAAACTCTGTCCAGATCACGGCGACCATCACAAAGCTGATGCCCCAGTGCAGAACGGACCGGATGGAGCCCATCAGATCCGTCGACGTCAGTTCGTCGCCCGCCTCGGGGATGCCGACGTTAAGCACAAGCAGCGTCGCGGTGATCGCGACGATCCCGTCGAACAAACCTGCGACCCGTTCCTTCGGAATACCGAGGTCACCGTTTTGCACCGCGTTCAAACTTCGATCGATCGGTACTGTCATCGTTTCCATTCTTGCGTCACGAGGTTCGGGCCTTGTGGCCCTTGGGCAGCTACCGCGCCCCTTTTGGGCACAGCTTTGTCGGGATGGATGCTGGCGCCGCTTCGCTGAAATTCGGCGCGCAGTTCCAAGTTCCAGAGCGGGCAACCCGCTCTGGCCGATGAGTTTTGGTCTTGCAAAGCCCCAGCTGCGCCCGGATTGGCAGCCAGGAACGCGCGCTCCCGGCATTTGGCCGCCGATGCAGGCAAAGCCGCGCTGGGTTGAGTCCGCCTATTCAGCGGCGAGTTCGTAATGGTCCGTCAGTCGGAAACGCCGCATCTTGAAGGTGTCCATGTCGATCATGGCCGTGAAAGCCTTGGTCCCCTCCGCGGAGACGAATTTGTCGATTGACGATTGCGCATCCTCGGCACTTTCCCAGTGCAGAACCACCGCAACCTCGCCCTCATCGGAAATCCCCGTGTCGCGATCCATGAACCCGGGCAGCTTGCCGAGGAAGTCCCGCTCCATCGTCATGGTTTCAGCGGTGAAGTCTGCTTCGGACACGCCGTCTTTCAGGCGAAACGTCACGATTTCAAAGGTCTTGGCCATGGAGTGCATCCTTGTTCATATGTGAGACTTTGGGGTTTGGTGCCAGTCGCCATGCAATCGCCTGCCCGCGTTGTGGCGATGGCCGGTGGTTGCCCGATTGACAGCCCGCCTTGGGCGCTGTGCGCGGCCTGCGGGGTATCCTGGATGTGAGAGCAGCAAAGGGAACGCCGCCTTGCGGGCAGCGGCATTCGACAAAGGTGCCGGACACGACGCTTCCCCGGTCCCATCCAGACGGCCCGGCGCGGCGAGCCGTGTGTCCCGAAATGAAGAAGGAAAGCTGTGCCATTGCGACTCCCTTTCAAAAAAGGTCGCCTCGTTGTAACGGTCGGACTGCTAACGAAGGCTTTACAAGAGCGCCGCAGACAGAATCTTTTTGCGCCATCCGGCGAAGGGACGGCGAAACAGGGGGGCCGACAGTGACGTCTCTGTGAGATTACTGACAAAGGACGAACGGAACTGCCTTCGCCTGGCGACGCGGTCCAACAGCATCCGCGAGCCGTTATGCAATAGGCCAATCGGCTTTTCATCGTCTCGCCGCTTGCCGACCCGGTGCATATCGATCCGTGCCCTGCTCAGGCCCTGAAGGCCAGCGCATCACCGGAGCCGGTCGGATAGGGAAATGATTGGCGCGAAAACAACGGGAAATTGCACCGTCGCGCCTGTGAACCTGAGCGTGATGCTCGTGAATGGGGCAGAATTCGATCAGGATCGCCGGAATGTCGCGGGAAGGTTCCGCTGTGATTTCCCGCGCCAACAGCGATCCGGACGACGATGCGGAAGGGCGTCAACCCGCGGCCAAACGCCAGGCGATCTGGGATGACGAGCTACCGGGCTTCGGGCTCCAAGTTCATCGGTCATGCGAAGGGTTCCGTGACGAGCCGGTACATGCACACGCTCGACTCGACGCTGATCATGGCGGCAGACACAGTCGCGGGATATCCATAGGCCTTGCTGGAAGGCGTCGCGTTCCGGCGGAACACGTACACGCTGGACCGAGAATCGCGAAAGTCTGCCATCGGGTACATACTGATCGAGCCGAGGCCTGCGCCCGAAACAAAGCTGCTGGAGCATCCTGATGCAGGTCGTTGATACTGCGCAAAGGAAACCGAGCAAATCGCAACCAACGTTGGTTGCGGGGGCTCGCAACTCACGAGTCCTGCGGTCAGTGCAAAGAGTGGGTCCGAGGCTTGTCGCGTGATGCGAGGCAAGGCTTCGTGCGATCACGCGATCACGCGATCAAGGAAAACACTGCCTTCACTTGTGCAGGCAGAGCGCCGTCATGCCGCAATTCTTCAGACGGCGGAAACGGCCACTGCCTGCGACACAGCGCAGGACAACGAGTCGAGCAGCGGAACCTTAACGTGGTTTTGCAGTCTTTCGGCAAACCCGACCAATCCCGCGCCACCAAGAATAACGACGTCGGCCCCATCACTGCGTGCCTGATCAATCGCATGTTCGATCATAAAGAGTGCGCGCTCGGGGTTTGATGGGTACTGTAACCTGACGTCTGGAAATTCGCTCGAGGTGGGGGCCATGAGCCCCTGCTGGGGCGCGCCCCAGCAGGGGCTGCCCATTCTGGTATTCCATGGAGTTGCAAACCAACCATGGAGAAGAGCGAATGGACAGGCGGAGGGATACGGCGGTTGAGGCGATCTTGGAACAGCTGATTGAACAAGGGCCTGGTGATCTCGCTGGGGTGTTCGCCCGCGCGTTAGAACTGGCGATGCAGATCGAGCGCGAGCGATTTCTCGGAGCCGGGCATTACGAGCGCACGCCCGAGCGTCGGGGTTATGCCAACGGCACCAAACCAAAGCGCATCGACACGCCTGCGGGCACCGTGAACGTGCAGGTGCCCAAGACTGCCGGGCACGACGGGGAGCCGTTCTACCCGCAATCGCTGGAGCGCGGTCGACGATCGGTGCGCGCCGTCATGCTGGCGGTCGCCGAGATGTACATCAAGGGCGTGTCCACCCGCGATGTGGAGGCGGTGATGCGCGAGTTCGGCATCGAGGGCCTGTCATCCTCGCAGGTCAGTCGTGCCGCCAAGCTGCTCGACGAGGATCTGGCGGCTTGGCGCGACCGTCCGCTCGGCCAGATCAAGTATCTCATCCTTGACGCGCGGTACGAGAAGATGCGTCACGGCGGGATTGTGCGCGACGTCGCCGTGCTCTCGGCCATTGGCATCGGCCCGGACGAGCGTCGGCGGGTTCTGGGCGTGTCAGTGGCCCTGTCGGAGGCCGAGGTCCACTGGCGGGCGTTCCTCGAAAGCCTGGTCGCCCGCGGGCTGCGCGGGGTCGACTTCATCGTCTCCGACGACCACAGCGGCCTGCGCACTGCCCGGCGCGCCGTTCTGGGCGGCGCCACATGGCAGCGCTGCCAATTCCACTTGGCCCGGAACGCCATCCATCACGCCCCCAACGCCGAAATCCGCAAGCGCATCGGCAGACAGCTGAAATCGATCTGGACAG
>CAYGRI010000103.1:0-14634 GCA_964352155.1 uncultured Maritimibacter sp.
GAACGCGATGCCTGCGCCGATCATCGCCTGGACGCGGGCGCGCACCTTGTTTTCGGCCAGTTCCGCCTTGCGGTCGATGCCCCAGCCCAGCTGGAAATCCAGCCGCCAGACATCGTCGGGCTGCTTGTGCATCAGCGCGGTTTCGCCCCGGTTGAAGGGTGGGTCGAACCAGAACCGCCGTTCGACCGGGAAATCGGCCTGCATCCTGATGTCGGCGATCAGGAAGTTGTCTTCGAACACCCGGCCTTCGAAGCCCAGCCCCATCCTGTCGCGGATCGGAGAGCTGGCGCCATCGGCGGCGATCAGCCAGTCGGCCTCGGCCTTGTAGGGGCCGTCGGGGGTGTCGATCTCCAGCCCCACATGATCGGCCTGACGGTCGATCGCGGTGACCTGGTTCCGCCCCCGGATCTCGATCGGGGCGCCGGCGGCCTGGGCGCGGCGGATCTCTTCGACGATGAACTTTTCGAAATAGGGCTGCTGCAGGTTGATGAAGGCGGGGCGGCGGTGGCCATCCTCGGGCAGCAGGTTGAACGAGTAGATCTCTGTCTCGTCCCGAAACACGCGGCCCAGGTTCCAGACCACGCCCTTGTCGACCATCGGATCGCCGCAGCCCAGCCGGTCGCAGATTTCCAGCGTGCGCTTGGCGAAACAGATCGCGCGGCTGCCCTGTCCGACCCCGTCGTGATCGTCGAGCACCAGGCAGGGCGTGCCCCGCTTGCCCAGATCCAGCGCCAGCGCCATGCCGATCGGGCCGCCGCCGACGATCACCACAGGATGGCGCCGCACCTCGGCGCTGTCCTGATCGGCGACCTTCGCATAGGGATACAGCTGGAAGGCTGTCTTGTAGCGCATTTCCACCATTGTCTCCTCCTCCCTTTCCTGGGCCTCAGCCCTGCAGCGCCGCCCACATCTGCGCGTCACGCTCGGCCGTCCAGATCCGCGGCGTGTCGATGTCCAGCGCCTCGTCATAGGCGCGGGCGACGTTGAACGGCAGGCAATGTTCGTAGATTGCGAAATCGCTGAACTTCGGATCGCATTCGGCGCGCACGGCGTCCCAGGCCTCTTTCAAAGAGCCGCCGCGCAGGGCCACCCGCGCCGCCGGGCTGTAGGTGGAGCGGACGAAATCGGCGGTGGAATCGAGCGCCTTGCCCACCATCTCTGACCCGACCAGAGCGTCGCCCCGGCCCGGCGCGATGGCATCCAGATCAAAGCGTCGAATGGCGTCCAGCGTGCCGGGCCAGTCGTGGAAATGCCCGTCGCCGCAATAGCAGGCAGAGTGATACTCGACGATATCGCCTGTGAACATGACGTTCTCGTCGGGCACATAGATCACCGCGTCGCCGGCGGTATGCGCGCGGCCCAGCTGCATGATGTCGACGCGGCGGTTGCCCAGATAGACGCTCATTCGTCCGTTGAATGTTGTGGTCGGCCAGGTCAGGCCGGGGATCGATTCATGGCCCTGAAACAGGCGCGGGAAGCGGGTGAACTCGCTGTCCCAATCTTCCTGCCCGCGTTCGGCGACCATGGCGCGGGCCTTTTCCGACATGATGATCTGTTGCGCGCCAAAGGCAGAGGCGCCCAGCACCCGCACCGCGTGATAATGGGTCAGCACCACATGGGTGATCGGCTTGTCGGTGACCTCGCGCACCTTCTCGATCACCATGTTCGCCAGCCGCGGGGTCGCCTGCGCCTCGACGATCATCACGCTGTCATCGCCGATAATGACGCCGGAATTGGGGTCGCCTTCGGCGGTGAAGGCCCACAGGTCGCGGCCGACCTCGGTGAAGCTGATCTTCTTTTCCGCCATGTCGCCTTGCGATGCGAATGCTTTTACCATTGTACCCTCCTGTCGGTGCGCCCTTGGGCGCCGGATGTGTCGTCAATGCGCCAGGTAGACCGGCACGTCGGTGGCGGCCATCACGTCATGGGTGACGCCGCCAAAGATATCTTCGCGGAACTTGGAATGCTCATAGGCACCCATGATGATCAACCCGGCGCGGATCTCGCGCGCCTTGTCCAACAGCATGGCCGCAACCCCGCCGCCGGATTCCGGGATATGCACCCAGGAGGCAGACAGCCCCTGCCGGTCCAGCGCGGTTTTTGGGTCGAGCCCTGGCGCCTCGGCCGAGGCTTGCGGCGGATCGCCGATGGTGACGATGGTGATGACGTCGTGCGGGCCGAGCATCCGGATGGCGCTGGACAGGGCGCGGGCGGCGGCGCGGGTGCCGTCCCAGGCGATCAGCACCTGATTCAGGCTGCGTGTCGCGTCGTGTTCGGGCGGAAAGGCGATCACCGGGCGCCCGCTGAGCAGGGCGATCCGGTCGGGATGCAGATCCGAGGCGCGGGCAGAGGGCGGCGGCATTCCCACCAGCGTCACGTCAAAGAAGCGCGAGGCGCGGGCAATGCTGGTATCGCCCGCCTCGGGGATGTCAATCAAGTGGATCTTGTCGGAGTCCAGATCGGCCGTGGCCTTGCGGAACCGCGCCTCGATCCCGGCCACGGCGGCGGCAGAGGACTTCTGCAAGCTCGCGGCGATGGCGCGGGGGATCCAGGTGTTCTCGCCCGCCGACAACCGCAGCGCGCCGCCCTCGGCGACAAAGCCTGTCAGATGCGCGCGGTGGATGGGTTGCATCGCGACGGCTGCCGCCAGGGCGGCCTCGGACGCCGCCGACCTGTCCAGCGCGACCAGCAGGTTCTTCAGTGGCATATTGGCGCCTCCGTCACGGCGTGACCCCTGCCGAATTCAGGTTGCTGCCCTTGTCCACCGCTTCCGGCGACATGTCCACGCCTATGCCGGTCTGCCTCCGGGGGCCTGGCGGCCCAGAACCGGCGCGGGCCGGACTTCGCCGGGGTGGGACGACGCAGAACGAGGGTGACGGGGCTGAGCATCATACCTCTCTACCGGCGGGCGCGGATCAGGTTGCGGATGTGCAACCCGATGGCCAGCAGGATCAGGGCGAACAGGATCGCGCTGACGGGTCGGTTGATGAAGTCCAGCGGCGTCTGCACGTTGTTCATCGAAGTGCGCAGCCGCGTCTCCATGATGCCGCCCAGGACCATGCCAAGGATGATCGGCACCACCGGCAGGTTCAACCGTTTCAGGATATAGCCGATCACCCCGAACCCCGCCGCCAAAGCACAATCCGTTACCGAGTTGCGCAGGGAATAGACGCCCACAAAGCTCAGCGTCAGCACCACGACGCCCAGGAACCGGGTGGGGATGCGGATCACCTGCAAGATGCCGCGCGTGGCAAACATCAAGAAGCCCAGCACCAGCAGGTTGAGGATCAGCAGCACCAGATACAGGCCGACCACGAAATCCGGCTGGTTCTGGAACAATTGTGGCCCCGGCACGACGTTGTGGACATAGAAGACCGACAGCATCATCGCCGTCAGCGCCTCGCCCGGGATGCCCAGCGCCAGCAGCGGGATCATCGCGGCGGCGGGCACGGCGTTGTTGGCGGCCTCGGATGCGATAAGCCCTTCGGGCGCGCCGTCGCCGAAGCGCTCGGGTGTTTTCGAGGTGTTGGCGGCATAGGTATAGGAAAAGAATTGCGCCAGGAACTCCCCCACCCCCGGGATGATCCCCATGATCACGCCGGAGCCGGAGGAGAACAGCGCCACGCGCTTGTGCCGCAAGACCTCTCCCAGACCCCGGAACATCGGGCCGGAGAGCCTGGGCGCGGTGGGGGACTCGTCTTTGTCGATCAGCAGGGCAAAGGCTTGGCTGATGGCGAACAGACCCAGCACGACGACGATCAGGTTGATCCCCGACGACAGCCAGCTTTGCCCGAAGGTGAAGCGCTGGGTGTAGCGGATCGGCTCCAGCCCGATGGTGCCAAGCCAGATACCGAAGCACACCAGAAACGCCGCTGCCCGCGTTTGGCCGCGATGGGTCAGGATCACCAGCACGATGCCCAGCAGGGCGGCCAGAAAGATCTCTCTCGATCCGAACAGGGGCGCCACGGCTGCCAGCACCGGGGTCAGCAGGATCAGGCAGATGACAGAGAACATGCCACCGAAGAACGAGGCCGAATAGGCCAGCGACAAGGCGCGGTGGGCCTCGCCGCGTTTGGTCATCGGGTAGCCGTCATAGGTGGTCAGGGCGTTGGCGGCGGTGCCGGGGGTATTGATCAGGATCGCCGGGATCGCGCCGCCATACATGGACGAGCCATAGATCCCCAACAGCAGCGTCAGCCCGACGATCGGATCGAAGGAGAAGGTCGCGGGCAGCAGGATCGCGATGGCAACGGCGGGCCCCACACCGGGGATCGCGCCGATGACGACCCCGCCGACCGATCCGATCAGCAGCGCGATCAGCACATCGACCCGCGCGATCAGCTCCAATCCGGAAAACAGGGTGTCCATGGGCGCCTACAGATACAGGATAAAGAGGTTGCGCAGGTCGTCCGGCAGCGAGTCATAAATCGCGCCGCCGGGGATCTTCACCTGCAGAAAGCTCTTGAACAGCACGACCGTGCCAAGCCCGGCCAGCGCCGCCAACCCCAGCGCGCGCCCGGACCGATAGCCGACCCGCAGCGCCAGAAGCGCGGCAAACAGGATAGAAGCAGCGAGGTATCCGATCACTGGCGTGGCGTAGACATAGGCCATGAACCACAGGCCGAATTCGATGGACCGGATCCACAGCACAACCTCTTCGCCGATCCCGGTGGCGCGTTCCTCGGCCCTGGGATCCCGCAGCGATCCCGCGAGGTTCCAGGCAGAAAATAGCACCATTCCGATGACAGCGAGCCGGGGCCAGAAGCCCGGTTGCGCGGCAAAGGATTGCCCCGGCGCCCAGACCGTCTGCGCCCACATCTGCGAAAACAAGAACAGCGCGCCCAGCAGGCACAGGCCATTGAACACCGTGTCGCCGGTCTGGCGCTGCACGCCGGGCAGCTTCGGCGTCGTATCGGTCACACTCATCGCCTTGCCCCCGAACGGCAAAGACCGGGCGCACGTACGGCGCCCGGCAAGGTCACCAAGGGATCACAGCCCGCCAAGAAGCGCCCTGTCGGTTTCGATCCGCGCGGCGGAATCTTCGGCGTTCATCCAGTAGATGCCCGCGCCCGTGTCGGCAGCCAGTTTCTTGGCCGCGTCGCTTTCCATGGTCGCCTTGGCCACCGCCTCGATCTTGTCGCGGATGTCCTGGGGCGTGTCCTTGTGGATGAACAGACCGTTCCAAAGAGAGACTCCGAGGCTCGGGTCGATCTCTCCCAGCGTTGGCGCGTCGGGCACCAGCGGGATCCGCGTATCTGTCACGGTGGCCAGCACCGTTACCTCGTCCAGGCAAGGCAGGATGAGTTGCAGCGTCGTGTTGATGACATCCGCATCGCCCGAGGCCAGCGTGTTGCAATCCAGCGCGTCGAAGGCCGCGTCAGAGGCAAAGCTGAACCCCTGCTTGCGGGCCATCGCCAGCGTCACTTGCGTGGGGGGCAGCGGCGCGCCGAAATGGCCCAGCGTCACTCGGTTGTCCTTTGCGTAGGCGGCCAGTTCCTCGACCGTGCTGTAGGGCGCGTCGCCCGACGTGGCGATCACGAAGGGATAGGTCAGGAAGATGCCGATCGGATCGAAGGGGAAGGGCGACAGCTGCGGGATGCCCAGCGTCGGGCCGGCCACCGGAACGCCGATCACGAAGGACCCGATGGTGTATCCGTCCGCCGGCGCCGCCGCCGCCTCGATCGCGCCGGGGAAGGGGCCGCCGCCGCCGCCGGGCTTGTTGATGACCGCAGCCGGGACCCCGTAGGTTTCCTGCAGATTGTCCGCGATCATCCGGCTGAGCACATCTTCCAGATCGCCCGGAGGCCAGGGCACAATGATCGAAATCGGCTTTTCGGGGTATTCGGCCACGGCCGCCCCTGCGCCAATCACGATGGCCGCAGCCGCGGCAAGTCCGGTGAGAATCTTCATGTCCAGCTCCCTGTAGACGGTATTCTTTGCATTTGCAACGGTTCAATTATGGAACCATTGGTTCACTTTTTTATTGCAGATGAGGTGGCTTTCTGTCAACGCATTCCTGCAAACCAAATCAGTTTCCACCAGACCGGAGCGATGCCCGTGTCCGACGGCCCGTCTACCGTGCAAAGAGCCCTGAGCCTGCTGGATCACTTCAGCGAGCGACGGCCGCATATCGGCCTGAGCGAATTCGCCAAGCTCAGCGGGTACAACAAGGCCAGCACCCTGCGCTTTCTGACCGCGCTGGAGACGAAAGGCTTTGTCGAGCAGGACGAGGCGACGCGCACCTATATGCTGGGCCCCGCCTTTCTGCGGTTTTCGCTGATGCGAGAGGCGATCTTTCCCATGGCCGACGCGGTCCAGGCCACGCTCAGCGACCTCAGCGCCGCAACGCGCGAGACGTCGCATGCCTCGATCCTCATTGGCGGTGCGCTGACCAATATCGGCACGGTCGCCAGCACACGCTCGAACCGGGTGATTGTCGAGCTGGGCGAGGTGCTTCCCTTTCATGCCACCGCGTCGGGGCTGGTGTTCCTGGGCTTCGCCGCGCCGGATGTCGTGGACCAGGCGCTGTCGACAGATCTCGATGCCCATGCGCCGGGCACGATCACCGATCCGGCAGAGGTCCGGGCGCAGTTGGCGCGGATCCGTGCGCAGGGCCATGCCACTGCGCAATCCAGCTATGAGGATGGCGTGTCCGGCTTTGCCGCCCCCTGTTTCGGGCCAGGCGGCCGGGTGTGCGGGGCGGTGGCCGTTGCCATGCCCACCGTCCGCGTCACCGACAGCCATGTGGTGGATGTGATCCAAAAGGTGCGCGTTGCGGCCTGCCATTTGACACTCCTTCGCGGCGGAACCCTGCCCGAAGGCTTCCCGACACCCCAAAGCGCACGCCCCGGCGCGCAGGAGGACCAGCCATGAAAGACAGTAACTTTCTGAAGGAAAACAACACCCGCCACATCTGGCAACCGATGGCGCATCCCGCGCAGGTGATCGAGAAGCCGCCGGTGATCATCACCGGGGCCAGCGGCGTGCGGATCACCGATGTGGACGGGCATACCAGCATTGACGCGGTGGGCGGGCTGTGGAACGCGAACCTTGGCTATTCCTGCCAGCCGATCAAGGATGCCATCGCCGCGCAGCTCGATGTGCTGCCCTATTACTCGACCTTCCGCGGCTCCATGCCCGCCCCGGCGATCGAATTGTCCTACGAGTTGCGCGACTGGTTCAAGGAGGACGGGCTGATCCGCGCCTTTTTCACCTCTGGCGGGTCCGACAGCGTCGAGACCGCCCTGCGGCTGGCGCGCCAGTACCACAAGATCCGGGGCGAGGGCGAACGGACCAAGTTCATCTCGTTCAAGAAGGGCTATCACGGCACCCATTTCGGCGGCGCCTCGGTCAACGGCAATGCCAATTTCCGGCGCAATTACGAACCCTTGCTGCCCGGTTGCATCCATCTGCCGGCCCCCTATCCCTACCGCAATCCGTTCGGCGAAACCGATCCGGCCAGGCTGGCGCAGCTGATCGCGTCGACGCTGGAGGATGAGATCGCGTTTAACGGCGCCACCACCATCGCGGCGATGATCATGGAGCCGATCCTGGGCGCGGGCGGGGTGCTGCCGCCGCATCCGACGCTGATGCCGATGATCCGGGCGATTTGCGACCGCCACGGCATCTTGCTGATCGCGGATGAGGTCATCACCGCCTTCGGCCGCACCGGCGCCTGGACCGGATCGCGCCTGTGGGGGGTGCAGCCCGACATGTCCTGCTTTGCCAAGGCGATCACCAACGCCTATTTCCCCTTCGGCGGGGTGATGATCGGCGAGAAAGTGGTGGAGGCGTTCGAGACCTCTGACAAGCCAGAGGCCAATATCGGCACCGGGTACACCTATTCCGGCCATCCGGTGGGCGCGGCGGCGGCGCTGGCGACGCTGGAGGAGACCCGGCGGCTGAACGTGATCGACAACGCGGCGGCGCGCGGCACGCAGCTGTACGAGGGCGCGCTCCGGCTGATGGCCCGGCACGAGATGATTGGCGATGTGCGCGGCGGCTACGGCTTGATGACCGGCATCGAATGCGTCTCGGATCGTTCCAGCAAGGCGCCGGCATCGGCGGGGAAGATGGCTATGGTTCAGGAAACCGCCTATCGCGAGGGGGTGATGCTGCGCGTCTCGGGGCCAAACATCATCCTGTCCCCGCCGCTGATTCTTTCGGACGGGGACGCCGACCGGATACTCGCAGGTCTGGACGCCGGGTTCACCGCCGCGACGCACTGACGCGGCTTCTGGACAGACACGGGCCCGGGGCTTGCCCGGTTCGCGGGGCGGGTGTCTGGGCCGTGTGGAAGCCCCACGTCCACAGGACAAAGGCAACACACCCGGTTTGTCCGATCCAAGCGGTGCATGGAAAATCGCCTGCGTTGCCTCTGTGTGACGAAATGAAAGACGTATTTGCACGGAATTGACACTCTGGGCTTACATCCCCCGCCGGAGGAGATACATTCGGGCGGTCAAAAGGTCGGAGTAGATGTCGCCATTTCTGATTGTCGCATTGCCGTTTCTGGGTGCTTTGCTGCCCGGGTTGATGATTCAGGCGGGCCGTCAGGCCTGCGCCACGGTGACGTTCCTTGTCAGCTTTACCGTGCTGATCGGGCTGATGACCCATGCGCCCGCCGTGTTCTCGGGCGAGGTGGTGACGGTTGGCGTCGACTGGCTGCCGGCGCTGGGGCTGAACTTCAACCTGTTCATTGACGGGCTTGGGTTCTTCTTTGCCGCGCTGATCCTGGGCATTGGCCTGCTGATCATCACCTACGCGCGCTTCTACCTCGCCAAGAAAGACAATATGGGCGAGTTCTACACCTATCTGCTGCTGTTTCAGGGCGCGATGGTCGGGATCGTTCTGTGCGACAACATCCTGATGCTGCTCATTTTCTGGGAGCTGACGTCGCTGTCCTCATTCCTGCTGATCGGCTATTGGAAGCATCTGCCAGAGGGGCGGCAGGGCGCGCGGATGGCGCTGACGGTGACCGGCATGGGCGGGCTGGCGATGATCGGTGGCATGCTGATCCTGGGCAATATCGCGGGCAGCTATGACCTGACCGTGATCTTGCAAAACCGCGAGGCGATCCAGGACTCGCCGATGTATCTGCCCGCGCTGATCCTGATCCTGCTGGGCTGTTTCACCAAATCGGCGCAGTTCCCGTTCCATTTCTGGCTGCCACACGCAATGGCGGCCCCCACGCCGGTCTCGGCGTATCTGCATTCGGCCACGATGGTGAAGGCGGGGATCTTCCTGATGGCGCGGCTCTGGCCGGTGCTGTCGGGCACGCCCGAATGGTTCGTCATCGTCACCTCCGCCGGTCTTATCACGATGGTGCTGGGCGCGGTCATCGCGCTTTTCAAGGACGATCTGAAAGGCTTGCTGGCGTTTTCGACCGTCTCGCATCTGGGCCTGATCACGATGCTGCTGGGCACCGGCTCTGCCTATGGCGCGCTTGCGGCGGTGTTCCACATCCTGAACCATGCGACCTTCAAGGCGGCCTTGTTCATGTCGGCCGGGATCATCGACCACGAGGCGCATACCCGCGACATCAAGCGGCTGGGCGGCTTGCGAAAACTGATGCCGGTGACCTTCGTTGTCGCAACCATCGCGTCGCTGTCGATGGCGGGGATTCCGTTCTTCAACGGGTTCCTGTCCAAGGAAATGATGCTGGAACAGACGACCAAGACCATTCTGTTCGGCGTGCCGCTGCTGGTGCCGGTGCTGGCAACCATCGGGGCGCTGTTCTCTGCCGCCTATTCCTTTCGCTACATCGTCCATGTGTTTCTGGGCAAGGAGCGGGACGACTACCCCTCGCATCCGCATGATCCCGGCGTTGGCATGTGGGGGCCGCCCGCCTTCCTGACGGTGCTGGTCATCGCCATCGGCGTGGCGCCGTTCCTGGCCGAGCCTCTGGTCATGCTGGTCACCGACGCGGTTCTTGGCGGCGCGGTCGAGGCATATCCCGGCCACCTGAAGATCTGGCACGGCTTCACCGCCGCGCTGTGGATGTCGGTGGTTGCCGTTGTGGGCGGCGCGCTCCTGCTGGCGGGCCATGGCGGGCTGGAAAAGGTCTGGAATGCCATGCCCCGGCCCGAGGCCAAGGTGATCTTCGACCGCCTGATCGCCCTATGCGTGGCGGGCGCGCGCGGTCTGACCGAAAGGTTGCACGATGGCGCGCTGACCCGCTATGCGGCGATCTTTTCGGTCGCGGTCGTGGTTCTGGGCGCCCATGCCTGGTTCACCGGAACCGTCACCGCCCCGACGCGCGCGATGCTGCCCCTGTCGCCCGCGCCGTTTGCGGGCTGGCTGCTGCTGGTGGTCGCGACGGGGGTCCTGGTCTATTACCACCGCAACCGCCTTCTGGCGCTGGTGCTGATCGGTGTCGTAGGGCTGGTGATCTCGATTGGCTTTGCCTATCTCAGCGCGCCGGATCTGGCGCTGACCCAGCTGTCGGTCGAGGTTGTGACGATCATCCTGCTGTTGCTGGCGCTGAACTTTCTGCCGCGCGAAACCCCGGTGGAAAGCGGCGGCGGACGGCGGCTGCGCGACGGCGCCATCGCCATTGCCGCCGGGCTGGCCTCAGGTGCGCTTATCTACAGCATCCTGGTGCGCGATTTCGCGATGGACTCGATCTCTGCCTATCACCTTGAAAACTCGTACAAGGGCGGCGGCGGCACCAATGTGGTCAACGTCATCCTTGTCGACTTCCGGGGCTTCGACACCTTTGGCGAGATCATCGTGCTGGGGATCGCCGCGCTGATCATCTATGCCGTGACAGAGGCGCTGCTGGCGAGTTCGGTCCGGGCCAAGCTGATCAACCGCGCGCAAGAAGACGTGGCCGGGGATGCGCATCCGATGCTGATGGTCGTGGTGACGCGGGTTATGATGCCGGTGGTTCTGATGGTCGGCGTCTACATTTTCCTGCGCGGCCATAACGAACCGGGAGGCGGTTTCATCGCGGGGCTGGTCGTGGCCATCGCGGTGGTGATGCAATACATGGCCTCCGGCTTTGCCTGGGCCGAGGCGCGGCAGCGCTACCCCTATCACACGATCATTGGCAGTGGTGTGCTGATCGCGGGGCTGACTGGCATCGGGTCGTGGTTCTTCGGGGCGGAGTTCCTGACCTCCTCCTTCGGTTACTTCCGCATTCCGCCGTTCGAGGAATTCGAGCTGGCAACGGCCATGGGCTTTGATCTGGGCGTGTTCCTGTGCGTTGTGGGCGGGGTGATGCTGTCGCTGGAAAGCTTCTCGCGCCTGGCGCGGCGCCGTGAGGACGAGGTCAGCGAATATCCGATGGATATCGACCCCTCACGCGACCCCGAGCTGGAGAGGGAGACCTGAGATGGAGCTTTTGTTCGCCAGCGCCGTCGGCATTCTGACCGCGGCCGGGGTCTACCTGCTGCTGCGGTTGCGCACCTTTCCGGTGATCCTTGGCACGGCCATGCTGAGCTATGCGGTAAACCTGTTCCTGTTCGCCAGCGGCCGCCTTGTGGTCAACCAGGCGCCGATCCTGCAGGACGGTGTCACCGCTTATACTGACCCGCTGCCCCAGGCCCTGGTGCTGACGGCCATCGTGATCTCTTTCGCGATGACGGCGGTTGTGGTGATGATCTCTCTGTCGGCCTTCCTGAGCTCTGACGACGATCACATTGACGACCGGCCCGGAGAAGACCGGCTGGAGCCAGCCGAAGACGAGAAGGGAACGCCGTCGTGACCCATTGGCTGATCGCGCCGATCATCATTCCGGCGATGATGGCGGCTTTCATCGTGCTGGTCATCCGCTACCAGCCCCTGCTGCAGCGCGTGTTCTCGCTGGCCGCCGCGATAGCGGTGCTGGCTGTTGCGCTGGGGCTGTTCTGGCAAACCTCTGACGGGACCATCCTGCTGTATCAGCTGGGCAATTGGTCGGCGCCGTTCGGGATCGTGCTGGTGGGTGACCGGCTGTCGATGCTGTTCGTTCTGCTGACCGCCGTGCTGGGGGTGGTTGTGCTGCTGTATGCCATCGGCTCTGGCTGGGACATGCGGGGGCGGCATTTTCATGCGCTGTTCCAGTTCCAGCTTATGGGGATCGTGGGCGCCTTCCTGACGGGTGATGCCTTCAACCTGTTTGTTTTCTTTGAGGTGTTGCTGATCGCCTCCTACGGCCTGATGATCCATTCCGGCGGGGCGCGGCGGTTCCGGGTGGGGGTGCAATATGTCGTCTTCAACCTGCTGGGATCGACGCTGTTCCTGTTCGCGCTGGGCGCCATTTATGCCGAGACGGGCACCCTCAACATGGCCGACCTCGCCGTCCGCCTGGCCGAGGCGCCGGCGGACCAGACCGCGGGGCTGCGGGTGGCGGCGGTGATGCTGCTGATGGTCTTTGCGGTCAAGGCCGCGATCCTGCCGCTGCATTTCTGGCTGCCCGCGGCCTATTCCAACGCGCCCGCCCCGGTCGCGGCGCTGTTTGCGATCATGACCAAGGTCGGCGCCTATTCGATCATCCGGTTCTACACGCTGGTCTTCCCCCCGGAACTGGAGGCGACGCAGGGCCTGTTCGACACCTGGCTGCTGCCGGGGGCGTTGCTGACGCTGGCCGTCGGCATGATCGGCGTTCTTGCGGCGCGCCGGCTGGACCGTCTGGTGGCCTTCGCGGTCGTTGGCTCGATGGGCATGCTGATGTCGGCGGTGTCGGTGTTTAACCCGGCGGGCATCGCGGCGGCGCTGTATTACGCGGTGCATTCCACACTCGCCACGGCGGCGCTGTTCCTGCTGGTCGATGTGGTGCGGGACCGGCGCGGCGAGCATGGCGTGGCCTTCACAGTCGCTCCGCCGATGGCCGGAGGCGCGCTGGTCGCGGGCATGTTCTTTGCCGCCGCCATCGCCATGGCGGGCCTGCCGCCCCTGTCCGGCTTCATCGGCAAGCTGATGATCCTGGATGCGGTGCAGGCGGACCCGCGCGCCGCCTGGATCTGGGCGGTGATCCTGTCGTCAAGCCTCGTGGCGGTGGTCGGCTTTTCAAGGGCCGGCAGCACGATCTTCTGGAAGGCGCATTCCCTGCCAGAGGCCGAACCCGACGACAACGCGTTGGCCCGTCCGGACCATCCGGTGTTGCCCATCGTGTCCATCGGCATCCTTCTGGCGGGGCTGGTTGCGGCCACCGTCTTTGCCGGGCCGTTGCATCGCTATCTGATCGCCACGTCCGACCAATTGTTCGCGCCAGAGCCTTACATCGACACCGTCCTGGAAACGCCCGGCAAGACGATCACCTACCACGGCAAGGACGATTACGCCGACGACGGCGCGGCCAAGGACGATCATTCCGATGGCGACCATGCAGAGGAGGGGCATTGACATGTCACACAATCTGACCCGCCGGATCTTTCCGCATCCCTTGCTGACGCTGCTGCTGACGCTGGTGTGGTGCCTGCTGGTGAACGCGCCCAGTTCGGGCGCCGTCGCCTTTGGCCTGCTGCTGGGGATCCTGATCCCGATCCTGACGGCGGCCTACTGGCCGGACCGCCCAAAGCTCACCAGACCGCTGGCCGCACTGCCCTATATGGGCGTGGTGATCTGGGACATCATCGTCGCCAATGTCGAGGTCGCGATGATCGTTGTGTTCAAGCGCAACGAGGATATGAAACCCAACTGGATCTGCGTCCCGCTGGACATCCGCACGCCCGAGGCGATCGCGATCCTCGCCGGGACAATCACGCTGACCCCGGGCACCGTCTCGGCCGATCTGTCGGATGAGGGGCATTCGCTGCTGGTCCACGCGCTGGACGCGCCCGATCCCGACGCGGTGCGGGACGAGATCAAGCACCGCTACGAACGCCGGTTGAAGGAGATTTTCGAATGATCGTCTATGCGCTCTGGTTCGGATTTTTCACCGTTGGGGTGTCGCAGATCCTGGCGCTGTGGCGGCTGTTGAAAGGGCCGGGGATCGCCGATCGGGTACTGGCGCTGGACACGATTTCGATCAACGCCGTGGCCCTGATCGTCTTGTTCGGGATCGCGGGCCAGACACCGATGTATTTCGAGGCCTCCCTGCTGATCGCGATGTTCGGCTTTATCTCGACGGTGGCTTATGCGCGCTTTGTCCTGCGCCGGGATGTGATCGAATGACCTTTGTGCTGGAACTTGTGGTCGCCCTCGCCATCGTGATCGGCGCAATCTTTACCTTTGTCGGCTCCTTCGGGCTGGTCAAGCTTAGGGAGCCGATGTCGCGCCTGCATGCGCCCACAAAGGCCGGAACGCTGGGGGTGGGCGCGATCCTCGTGGCGTCGATGCTGTATGCCTATTCCTGGGGCGAGGGGTCGCTACACGAACTGCTGATCATGGCGTTTCTGTTCGTGACGGCGCCGGTCTCTGCCTATTTCATCGCCAAGGTGGTCATTCACCGCAATCGCTACACCCAGGCCTTGCCCCCGCCGGGCGAAGACACTGTCTGGGCGACTAAGATCGACAGCGACGCCGAGCCAAAGCCCTGACAGGCGCAGGCCGGGCACATAGCAGAGAGCACGGCCAATGCGCAGCAGCAAGATCGTTCATGTCGTTTCGGCCCATGCCGAAGGCGAGGTCGGGGATGTGATCGTCGGCGGGGTCGCGCCGCCCCCCGGCGCCACGATCTGGGAGCAAAGCCGCAGGATCGCCAGCGACCAA
>CAYGRI010000104.1:0-14632 GCA_964352155.1 uncultured Maritimibacter sp.
TATCTATCACCTTGATAACAATCAGGTCTATGTCGGCTTTGTCGTTCACCTGAATTACGAGAACCCCTATCTGTCGCCCTATCAGGAATTCCAGCGGTTCAAGCATCACGCCATGGTCGCCGAGTTGCTGGAGGGCGGCAAGCGCGTGGCCTATGGTGCCCGGGCGATTGCCGAGGGGGGCTATCAGTCGATGCCGAAGGCCGTGTTTCCGGGCGGGGCCTTGCTGGGATGCTCTGTCGGGTTGGTGAACCTGCCTCGGATCAAGGGCAACCACAACGCGATGCTGTCGGGCAAGGCCGCGGCCGAAGCCGCCCATGCAGCGATCAAGGCTGGCCGGTCGGGCGATGAGCTGACCGATTATGACGTCGAACTGCGCGAAGGTCCCATCGGCCAGGACCTCAAGCCGGTGCGCAATGTCAAACCGCTGTGGTCGAAATTCGGGCTGACGGCCTCGCTGATCCTGGGCGGGCTGGACATGTGGACCAATTCGCTGTTCGGCAAGTCGCTGTTCGGCACGATCAAGCATGGGCGCACCGATGCCGAAGCCACCGGGCGCGCGAGGTTCCATGCCCCGATCGACTACCCGAAACCGGATGGGGTGCTGTCCTTTGACCGTCTGACCAATGTCAGCTTTGCCATGACCAACCACGAGGAAAGCCAGCCGCCGCATCTGCAACTGCGCGATTCCACCGCCCCGATCATGATCAACCTGCCGCGATTTGCGGAACCGGCGCAGCGCTACTGCCCGGCGGGGGTCTATGAAGTGGTGGAACAGGACGGCAAGCCAGAGTTCGTGATCAACTTCCAGAACTGCGTGCATTGCAAGACTTGCGACATCAAGGACCCGAGCGAGAACATCACATGGGTCACCCCACAAGGTGGAGACGGTCCAAATTATCCGAATATGTAACACTCGCGTGTAGGCAGCTGATGCAGAGGGTCGCGCGCATTGCGTCGCACCCCTTGCCGCGCTAGCGTTCCACTGATGGTAGAGAGAGGCTGATTACCGTGGCAAACAGACTTACCGCAAGCATCTTCGCCCTTGCCCTTGCGGGGATGGGCCTGACGGCCCCGGCGACAGCGCAGGGCGTGGCGGGGTCGTATCTTGCCGCGCGTCAGGCCACGATCAACAGCGACTTCCGCGCCGCGGCCGAATATTTTGGTCGCGCCATCATGGCGGACCCGTCCAATCCGGCGATCCTGGAAAGCGGGGCGATGTCCTATATCGCGCTGGGCGAGGTCGACAAGGCGGCCTCTATCGCGCGGCGGCTGGCGTTTCTGGATGTGCGCAGCCAGATAGCGAATATGGCGCTGATGGCGGATTACCTGAAGGACGAGGAATTCGACCGCGTCCTGGAAGAGATGGAAGCCGGCCTGTCGATTGGCGAGGCAATGGACCCGCTGATCCGCGCCTGGGCCGAAATTGGCGCGGGCCGCATGTCGGATGCGCTGGCGAATTTCGACCTGCTGGCGTCGACCGAAGGGGTCGAACAATTCGGCCTTTACCACAAGGCGCTGGCCCTTGCGACGGTGGGGGATTTCGAGGGCGCGGTGGCGATCCTGTCCGGCGATGTCGGCGGCGCCCTGAACCTGACGCGCCGGGGGATCATCGCCTATGTCGAGGTCCTCAGCCAGTTGGAGCGGAACAGCGACGCGCTGGAACTGCTGGCCGCCAGCTTTGGGCCCGATCTCGATGCGGAGCTGGAACAGATCCGTGTGGCTCTGGAAGCGGGCGACGTTCTGCCCTTCACCTCTGTCCGGAACGCCAAGGATGGCGCGGCCGAGGTGTTCCTGATCGTGGCCGGGGCGCTGAATGGCGAAACCTCGGACGGGTACACGCTGCTTTACAGCCGCATCGCGGAACATCTGCGCCCGGGGCTGGTCGATGCGATCCTGTTGTCGGCCGCTCTGCTCGAGAACCTGGAGCGCTACGAGCTTGCGACCGAGACCTACAACCGCATCCCGCGAGACCACCCGGCCTTTGCCGCCGCAGAGCTGGGCCGTGCCGAGGCTTTGCGCAAATCCGGCAAGACTGAGGCGGCGATCGAAGTGCTGGAACAGCTTTCGCGGCTGGAGCCTGACAATGCCTCGATCCACGTCACGCTGGGCGACACGTTGCGCGGGTTGCAGCGCTATGACGAGGCGACTCTGGCCTATGACGCCGCCATCGCCCTGTTCGACACGCCGCAGCGCCCGCAATGGATCCTGTTCTTCGCCCGTGGCATCACCCATGAGCGCGAGGACCGCTGGGAGAAGGCAGAGGCCGATTTCCGCAAGGCGCTTGAGCTGAACCCGGGCCAGCCGCAGGTGCTGAACTACCTCGGCTATTCCTTCGTCGAGATGGAGACGAATCTCGACGAGGCGCTGGCAATGATCGAAGAGGCCGTCGCGGCGCAGCCCAACTCCGGTTACATCGTGGATTCGCTGGGCTGGGTGCAGTTTCGCCTGGGCCGCTATGACGAGGCGGTTATGAATCTGGAACGCGCCGCCGAATTGATGGCGGTCGATCCGGTGGTGAACGATCATCTGGGCGACGCCTATTGGGCCGTCGGACGCTTCACCGAGGCGGAGTTTCAGTGGAAGCGCGCCCTGTCCTTCGATCCGGAAGAGGAAGACGCAGAGCGTATCCGCCGCAAGCTGGAAGTCGGCCTTGATGTTGTGCTGCAGGAAGAAGGGGCGGAGCCGCTTCGGATGTCGACCTCGTCGGATGGCTAGGCAGCCGTTCTAACCATGCGCGCCACGAGCGGAGCGCGGGCCTTTGCGCCTGCCAAGGTGAACCTGGCGCTGCATGTGACCGGCCACCGGGCCGACGGCTATCATCTTCTTGATTCCCTGGTGGTTTTTGCGGATCTGGGCGACCGCATCAGCGTGTTGCCATCGACGGAGCTGTCGCTGAGCGTCTCTGGCCCAAGGGCCGCCGGGGTACCGACCGATGACAGCAATCTCGTTTTGCGGGCGGCGCGGGGCATGGGGATCACCGGCGCCGCGATCCATCTGGAAAAGCACCTGCCAGCGGCCGCCGGGATCGGAGGCGGGTCCTCGGACGCGGCGGCGACCCTGCGCGCGTTGGCGGAGGCGAGCGGGATGGCCCTGCCTCCGGACCGGGGCCTGTCGCTGGGCGCGGATGTGCCGGTCTGCCTCCTGGCGCGGCCCTGCCGGATGCAGGGGATCGGCGAGGATGTGACCCAGGTGCCCGCATTGCCCAGCATGCATCTGGTATTGGTCAATCCGGGCGTCAGCGTTCCCACGGGGCCGGTGTTTCAGGGTTTGCAGCGCAAGAACAATCCCCCGATGCCCGCCGACTTTCCGCGATGGCGCGACGCCGCAGGGTTCGCCGTTTGGCTGTCGCGGCAACGCAATGATCTTGAGCCGCCCGCCCGTGCCCTCGCGCCAGTGATAACCCAGGTCCTGGCGGATTTGCAGGGGGCGGATGGCTGCCTGCTGGCGCGGATGTCAGGATCCGGCGCGACCTGTTTCGGAATCTATGCCGATCCGGCGCAAGCGGAACACGCGGCGCGGTCCATCGGGGCGACGCATCCGGAATGGTGGTGCCGCGCGGCGGGTGTCTACCGCCCCGACGCGTCAGAAGATCCGCTGGAACCAGCCGATTGGCAGGAACCGCCCGCCGACCGAGAATAGCCAGGCGAAGGGCGCCGGGAAGCTGGTGGAAAACCGGCCGCTGCGCAGGGCTTTCATCACATGCCCGGCCGCCACCTCGGGCGTCATGATCTGCGGCATGTCAAAGTCGTTCTTGTCCGTCAGCCGTGTCTTGATAAAGCCGGGATTGGCCCGTTGCACCGAGATTCCGGTGCCCTTCAAGTCGATCCGCAGGTTTTCGGCAAGATGCATCAGGGCGGCCTTGCTGGCGCCATAGCCGATGGCGCCGGGCAAGCCGCGAAACCCGGCCAGCGAGCCGATCAGCAGGATGTGCCCGTGCCCCTGCGCCACCAGATGCGGCACCGCGTGGCCCAGAACGTGCAGCGCGCCGGTGTAATTGACCGCATTCATCCGCTCCACCGCCTCCCGGTTCCAATCCGGGGCGGCAATGGGATCGTAGGCGCCCGCATTGTACAGGATCCCGTCATAGGTCCCGGCCCGCTGCGCCGCTGCGGCGACCGAGGTGGTGTCGGTCACGTCCATCGGCAGGATGCGCACCTCGTTCAACCCGGCGGCAACCTCGGCCAGCCTTGCCTCGTTCCGCGCCGACAGGATCAGCGAGGCGCCGCCCTTGTCCAGCTCTCGCGCCAGCGCCTGGCCAAGCCCTTCGCTGGCGCCGACGATCCACCATGTCTTGCCGCGCACCGGATCAGGCATGCGACAGCTCCACCTGCACGACATCGGTCTGCTTCACGGCGAAAGAGGCGGCGCAGATCCCCAGGTAGAACCGCCAGGACCGCAGGAACTTATCGTCATATCCCAGACGCTTGATCCTTGGCACCTCTGTCTCCATCGTGGCGGCCCAACTGGCGCAGGTGCGGGCGTAATCCTCGCCGAAGGCGTAGATCTCCTTGACGGCCAGCCCGGCGCGGCGGGCCTGATCGCGGATATGCGCGTTCGACAGCAGCATCCCGCCCGGAAAGGTGTAATGGCGGATATAGTCGGAGCCCTTGCGGTAGATGTCGAAATACCCGTCATCGACGGTGATCGCCTGCACCACGGCGCGGCCCCCCTCGGCCAGCCGCGCCTTGAGCGTGGCGAAATAGGTCGGCCAATAGGCCTGCCCCACCGCCTCGATCATCTCGATGGAGACGATGTTGTCGAACGTGCCGCCGGCGGCGCGGTAATCCTGCAAATGGATCTCGGCGCGACCGTCCAGACGGGCATCGGCATAGGCTTTTTGACTGGGCGAGATGGTCAGCCCCGTTACATGCCGCCCCTTGTCAGACGCACGCTCGGCGAATCCGCCCCAGCCGCACCCGATTTCAAGCACCCGCTCCCCCTCGCTCAGGCGGCCAAGGATCCGGTCGTATTTGTTGTGCTGGGCGCGGTGCAGATCGTCGTCCTCGCCATCGAACAGGGCCGAGGAATAGGTCATGCTGGGGTCGAGCCACAGCTGATAGAATTCATTGCCCACGTCGTAATGGCTGCGGATGTTGCGGGCCGCGCCGCGCTGGCTGTTGCGGCGTAGCAAGCGGTCGACGAGGCGGAACTTCAGGCTGTGCCAGAACCCGGCATAGGCGAAGTTTTCCAGCTGCGTCAGGTTCTTGAGCGCGACCTCTGTCAGATCCTGGATCGAGGGCGTGTCCCACAGGCCATCCACATACGCCTCTCCCAGCCCGATGTCGCCGCGCGCGGCTGCGGCGCTGATGGCGGCCCAGTCGTGAATCTCCATCGACGCTTCGGGGCTGCCCTGACCGAAATCGTGCACCGCTCCGTCGGGCGTCTTCAGGCGCAGCGTCCCATCATGGATCTGCGCGCAGCTCGCCAGGAATTCCGCTGCAACACGGTCGGTCAGGAAGGACATTCAGGTTACCTCATGGGCCGGTGGCTCTGGCCGATTACGATAGCGCGCGCCTTTGAGTTTCAATATCAGCGCCTGCCAATAGATCAGCAAGAGTGTCCTTATCGCCCCAAGCGGGCGCCGAAGATAGGCGCCGAGGATGGCGAGGTTGGTCAGAGGGCGGCGGGGGCCGTAGAGGGTGGCGATGACGCCCTCGCCGCCATTGGTGTGCAGGATGCGGATCGCGATCCGGTCGGGGCGGATGTCAAAGTTGAACCCGTATTCCCCGGCGATCTCCTGGTAGGGAGAGACATGCAGCGCCTTGGAGGTGGTGATCCGGTCGGCCCTGCGGATCGGCGCCAGGCCGGGCCGCTGGCACAGATAGGAATGCCGGTCGCCAAAGGGGGTGGAGACTTCGGCGATCACGGCCAGCAAATCGTTCCCGGCCATCACCAGCCAGAAGCTGACGGGGTTGAACACGGCGCCCAGAAACCGGGGCTGGGTCAGCAGCAGCAAGCGGCGGTCGGGGGCAAGGTCGATGCCGTGATCCGCCAGCACTTCCCGCGCCCAGGCGGCGCCGCGCCCCTTGCCCATCGGGCCGCCATGGGACCGGTCATGGACCGAGGCAAGGTTCCACCGGTTGCGCGAGAACAGCGTGGGGCCCCGGCGCCCCTCGGGGTCGATCAACACGTAATCCACCCCATAGCGAAAGGCATTGGCAATGGCGCCCCGGCGCGCATGGGTCGTGGTGCCGTTGAGATGCTCGGGCAGATGGTCGCACGCATGTCGGGGCGCCGGGCTCATACCGGCTGACGCTCCATCGCGCGGGCGACGCGGACGGCGCTGGCGAAACCGTCTTCGTGAAAGCCGTGGCGGGTGTAGGCCCCGGCGAACCACGTCTTGTGCCGGCCCTGCAGACCGGCCAGCCGCTGCTGCGCGGACAGGGCGGGCGTGTCGAACACCGGATGCCGGAACATCACCTCGTCATAGATCATGTCCTCGCGGATTTCTTTCGACGGGTTCAGTGTAACGAACAGGGGGTCATCCTCGGGGATATTCTGCAGCCGGTTCATCCAGTAGGTCACGCCGATGGTGGTTTCCTGACGCGTCGTTTCGGCCTTGTAGACCCAGCTTGACCAGACAGAGCGGCGCTTGGGCATCTGTGACGGGTCGCGGTGCAACAGGGCCCGGTTGTCCTGAAATCGCATCGCGCCCAGCACCTGCTGCTCCTCGATGCTGGGGCGGGACAACAGGCGCAAGGCGTCGTCGGAATGGCAGGCGAAGATCACATGATCGTAGCGGTCCGACCCCCCGCCTGCATGGATCGTCACGCCCTCGCCATCGCGATCCACCGCCGATACCGGCGCGCCGCAGCGGAACTGGCCACCAAGGCCGGTCACATGAGCTTCAAGCCGTTTCACATATTCGATGCTGCCGCCATCCACCGTCCACCATTGGTGCTGGCCATTCGCACTCAGCAGCGCGTGGTTGCGAAAGAACCGGATCAGCGAGCGGGCTGGGAAATCGCGGATGTCGCTGACGGGGGTGGACCAGATCGCGCCGCACAGCGGGGTCAGGTAGTAGCGCTGGAACCAGTCGCCCATGCGCAGGTCTTCCATCAGGTCGCCGATGGTGCCGCTGCCCTCGCCGGCATGCGCCTCTGCTTTTGCGTTGAACCGCAGGATGTCGCGCACCATGCGCAGAAAGCCCGGCCGCAGCAGGTTGCGCCGCTGGCTTATCAGCGCGCCCAGCGTTTCCAGACCGTACTCGATCCGGCCATTGTCGATGGTCGCGCCAAAGCTCATGTTGCTTTTTGCGACGGGCACATCCAGGGCGCGGAACATCTGGGTCAGATGCGGGTAATTCGCATAGTTGAACACGATGAACCCGGTATCCACGGCGCGGTCCCCGTGCAGCCCCGCCATCACCGTCCGCGCATGTCCGCCCAGCCGCGGCGCGGCCTCGTACAACGTCACAGGCCGATGCGGCGCCAGAAGATAGGCGGCGGCGAGGCCGGATACTCCGCCACCCACGATAGCAACGCGTTCAGCGTCACGGGGACCTCGTTCAAGCATATGTTCCGGTTTCCTCGAGTTTCCTGTCAGGTCATGAAACCGACATAGGCCGGATCAAATTGTGATCCAACCGGCGTTGTGTCGCGTAAACGTGATATGCTGGCCGAAGACATCAAAAGATCCTTCGTGGAACATGTAGTCGTGCCGGTTTCGGTGCGGCCTTCAGGAGGATTTGCAAAGGTGGCGCCAGATCGGCCCCAAGACGGGTCCGACCTCTCGGACCAGACGCTCTGGATGCTGGAGGTGCGGGACCGCCGGGACAAGGCGGCCTTTTCGCGTCTCTTCGACTATTTCGCGCCGCGTCTGAAAGCGTCGATCCTGCGGGCCGGGACCGGAACCGGACAGGCCGATGAGATCGTGCAGGATGTAATGCTGACGGTCTGGCGCAAGGCAGGCCAGTTCGACCCGGAGCGGGCGCAGGTGTCTGCCTGGATCTACCAGATCGCCCGCAACCGACGCATCGACGTCCTGCGCAAGGAAAACCGGCCCGTGCCGGAAGAGCTTAGCTACGAGATCGACATGGAGCCGGATGCAAGCCGGATGTTCGCCGTCGAGCAAGAGACGCGGCACCTGCGCGACGCGCTTGGCCGCCTGACACCGGACCAGCGGCGCGTAATCGAACAGGCCTACCTGGGGGAGATGACCCATCAGGATATCAAGGACACGACGGGCCTGCCGCTTGGAACGATAAAGTCGCGGATCCGCCTGGGGCTGGAACGACTGAGGCACGAATTGAAGAGTTTGAGGGAAGAATGAGCAAGATCGTCCATCATGTGCCCGAACGGCTGCTGATCGCCTATGCGTCCGGTTCTCTGGGGCATGCGTTTTCGCTGCTGGTGGCAAGTCATGTGTCGATGTGTGACGATTGTCGCGCGACGTTTGAGGCGCATTGTGCCGTGGGCGGCGCGCTGTTGCAGGCGGGAGAAGGGATGCCCGTCGCGGCCCAGATCAAGAGCGATCTGATGGCGCGGCTGGATGAGCCTGCCAGTGATGCCGGGCCTGTGCCCGCCCGCTCTGGCCCCTATCCCGCGCCTGTCATGACAGCGCTGCGCAGGGCGACGCCGCGCTGGCGGCCGCTGGGTTTTGGGGTGCGCCAGGATATTCTGGTGAATGGCGCGGGCGGCTCTGTCCGCTTGCTGTCGATCCCGGCGGGGCATCAGGTGCCCGATCACGGACATGGCGGTCTGGAGATGACACTGGTGCTGCAGGGCAGTTTTTCCGATCATACCGGACGGTTCGGGGTCGGCGATATCGAGGTCGCGAACCAGGATCTTGAACACACGCCGGTCGCCGATGCGGACGGAACCTGCATTTGCCTGGCGGCGACCGATGCACCCTTGCAATTCCGCTCGATGGTGCCGCGAATGCTACAGCCGATGTTCCGGATCTAGGGCCGCGCGCTGGCGCCGACCGGGTTGTCGGCGCGGTGCCGTACCGTCCTCCAAAGGCCGGACCCGGATGGGCCTCGGTCAGGCGACCCTGTGCCCACGGCTCCAGGTGCTGCGGACCATGGGCGTCGCATCCATCAGGCTGACCCGGACCAGATCGGCCCGCAACCCCGTGGCAAGGCTGCCCCTGTCCGACAGCCCCACGGCGCGCGCCGGGGCTGCGGTGACGCAAGCGATCGCCCGAGGCAGATCATCCCAATAGGCGCCCAGCCGGAACGCCGACAGCACCAGGGCCGCCGGGACATAATCGGACGAGACGATGTCCAGCAGATCCAGCCCCGCCAGTTCCAAAGCCGAGACATTGCCGGAATGCGAACCGCCGCGAATGATGTTGGGCGCGCCCATCATGATGGCGATGTCTTGCGCCCGGCAGGCCTCGGCCGCCTCGACCGTCGTGGGAAACTCTGCGATCCGGGTCCCATATCCGGCCGACACACCGACCTGCGCCTGCGTGGTGTCATCATGGCTGGCCAGCACCGCGCCATAGCGCCGCGCCTCGCGCACGACCAGCGATTCATGCCGGGCGCCGTTGTGATCGCGCAAAGCCTGAAGCTGCGAGATGTGGTCGTGAAACTCCTGCTCGTTCATCGCCTTCTTGCCCATCAGATAGGCGCGCAGCTTCGAGACATTGCGGAACTGCCGCTGCCCGGGGGTATGATCCATCAGGCTGACCAAGCCGATCCGATCTTGGGAGCCGAATTCCTCCATCTCCTCGGTCAGGGTTTCGGAACAGACCTCGGCCCGGAGATGCAGGAAATGGCTGATCTTCAGGATACCCGCCGCCCGCAATCGCAGGATCTCGCTGGCGGTCGGGCGCGCATAGCGCCGCAGCCCGCCCTTCTCGCTGGACGGGAACCAGGACCCGACCCGCAAGGCGTCGAAGACAGTGGTGATGCCGGTGCCCGCCAGTTCGGCATCATGCGCCACAATGGCCGGGGCCAGCGGCCAGTCCACACCCGGGCGCGGTTGCAGATGGCGTTCCAGATTGTCGGTATGCAGTTCGACCAGCCCGGGGATCAGATAGTCGCCTCCGCAATCCAGCGCGCCCGGCGGCACCTGTGTGCCCTCCACCACCTCGGCAATCAGGCCGCCCTGGATCGTCACGCGTCCGGGCACCACTTTGTCGGCCAGAACAAGACGCGCATTGGCCAGACAGGCATCCTGTGCCACATCTGGCGCTGTCGGATCTGCGGGGCCGGTCGTCTGGAAAGGGGAAGTCATGTCAGATCATGTCCGTTATGCGATTTACTACATGCCGCCAGAGGGACCCCTGGCGACCTTCGGGGCCACATGGCTCGGCTGGGACGCGGCGCGCGGCAAAGCGGTTCCGCAACCGCCCGTCGACGGGATAGAGGCGGCCACCCAGGCGCCCCGGAAATACGGGTTTCACGGCACCCTGAAAGCGCCGTTCCGGCTGCACGGGTCCCAAGCCGTCGACGCCCTGCAAACAGCCGCCGCGGATCTGGCCACCCGCCTCGCCCCGGTCGCGCTGACAGCGCTGGTCCTCAAACCGCTGGGCGGGTTCCTCGCGCTCGTCCCCGGGGACGCCTCCGACGCGCTCGCCGACCTTGCAAGCCGCTGCGTCACCGAGCTTGACCGCTTTCGCGCCCCCTTGTCCCAGGTGGATCTGGACCGGCGCCGCGCCTCCGGGCTGACCCCACGCCAGGACGAGCTCCTGCAGCGCTGGGGATATCCCTACATCCTGGAAGAATTCCGTTTCCACATGACCCTCACCGGCCGGCTCGACCCAACGCGAATGGCCCGCTTTCAGGCCGAGATCGCCGCCCGCCTGCCAGATCTGCCCATCCCCTACATCGTCGACCAGATCGCCCTTGCCGGAGAACGCGCGGACGGGCGGTTCGAGACCCTGCATCGCTACGCCCTCACCGGCCAAAGCCCCGCCCCGGCAGCACCGACCGCCGCCGCCAAAACGTGATCCGGGCGCCGCCAGTTTGCGACCGAGGATCTATCGCAGCAACATGAGAGTCCCGATTCCCGAAACACCGATCAATGCCCGGCATTCCTCGAAAACGGCGAACGCCCATCAAATCAATCCCTGCCCCGCCCCGGGAGTCCAAGACAAAGGTCCTCGACACACCCGATCAATGCGCGTCTTCTTCTGGCTCAAAGTACTCTCGGGGGTGAACTGGCCGCAGGCCAGGAGGGGGCAGACAGCCCCCTGAACCTCAACAACAACGCACCAACAACTGCCTCTGATTGTCCCTATCCAAACTGCCACGCCTGAAAATCCAGTGGCAAGGTCTGGGCATACACCGCCAGCGGCGCCTGCAATTCGGCGATCACTGCGTCATAGGTCGCGCGGTCGGCCATCATGGCAAGGGACCCTCTTCGCGCGGGCACCGGCATCTCGATATGGAACCTACCGTTGCCCTGGGGGGCGATCTGCAAGGTGGTGTCGGCCGCGTCGATAAATCCGATGAAATTCTCGTCATGGGACGCGACATCGCCAGCCAGGGCGACGATGGCCGCCAGCGGCAACGGCACCGCCTGGTCCGCATCAACGCAGGGACCTTTGTGAATATGGTAGAAAACGCGGATCATGGTGTCTGGACCTTTCTGTCAGGAGGGCGGGGCGTCATCATTTGGCCGTCTTTTTGGTGTTTCTCCCGCGGCAAGCGCAAAGGAGATGTGCCATGTTCCAGGAAGTGCCGCCCTGTACCGACACTGTCAGCCCCCTATGGGCCATGATCTTCGGCGCGGGCGACGCCTGTGTCGAGATCGGTCTGTGGTCTTTGATGCCGGTGCTGGTGCTTTTTGTCGTCGGTATCATGGCGCTGCAATGGATCGCGAACCGGTTTCTGTTCGGAAGAAAGACTGCGGAGCCCACCCGGCGCGGTGATCCTCGGGGGGTTCGCCTTAAGACGGGGCAGGTGATGTCCCGCCACGTCCGCCGGAACGGCTAGGGACGGGCGACGCGCCCGGAATCGGTGGGCTTGTCCTTGCCGGACCCGGCGGAGCAACATGGCGTCAGAAGGCTGCCTGCGATACAGCGGCGGGACCCGCGCCGCCGGGAACTGGATCACGCGGGATTGGGCGGTCCTAGGGGCGATGGCGGCGCTCCTCAGTCAGCGAGCAGCGACAAAACGGCGCCCGGCAGCGCATCGGCCGAGTGGCACAGCGCATCCGCCGCCGCATGTTCCGCGGCGCTTCCATAGCCCCAGGTGACGGCCAGCGCCTTTGCGCCGGTCGCGCGGGCGGCTTCAATGTCATAGGATCGGTCGCCGACCATGACACCGCCCGACACGCCCTGATCGGACATCACATGCGCCAAGAGATCCCGCTTGTCGTTCAGCCTTCCATCCAGATCGGGGCCAAATTGCGCGTCCAGCCAGCGATCCAGCCCGAAATGCGCCGTGATCTGGACAGCAAAGACCCAGGGCTTCGCGGTGACCAGAACCAGCCTGTGCCCGGCGGATTTCAGGACCTCCAGCGCCTCGGGGATCCCGGGATAGACATGGCATGAGAGCATCCCCTCCGCAGCATAGACTTCTCGGTAGATCGCCAGCGCGGCGTCGGGGTCCGGGGCGCCCAGCTTGCGGAAACTATCGAGCAAGGCGGGGCCGATCACCCATTCCAGCTCGTCCGCAGAGGGCGCGGGCAGGTCCAGCCGGGTGAGCGCGGCGATCACGGCGCCGGTGATGCCCG
Source organism: uncultured Maritimibacter sp. (assembly GCA_964352155.1). Classification (GTDB taxonomy): domain Bacteria; phylum Pseudomonadota; class Alphaproteobacteria; order Rhodobacterales; family Rhodobacteraceae; genus Psychromarinibacter. The sequence continues at coordinate 12,630 of CAYGRI010000104.1, forward strand.
GTTTCGGGTCGGTCAGCGTGCCGTCGAGATCCAGGAACACAGGCGCCACCACAGGAGACATCGTCAATCCTCGTAGAACGGGGTGACCTGCGCCACGATCACTGCGTTTTCTTCCAGCGCCCGGTCCATCAGCGCCCGTTCCTCTTCGGCGATGTCATGCCCCTCGGCCAGCCGTTCCGCCAAAGTGCCGTAGCCAGAGACGTCCAGCGGGTTCATGTCGGCCTGTTTCAGGATCGCGACGGTTTCGCGCACCGCCTCTGCCTCGTCCACGCCAGAGGCATAGCACACCAGCGCGGCGCCGGTCGCGCCCTTGGGCAGGCCGTCGCCCGCCTTGCGGCCGACCTCGACCAGCAATGTATAGACCTCCTGCCGTGAGCCGGGCTTGGCCATGATCCGTCTGTCCTTGCGATACGGCGCCTAGATCCGCGCCAGAAGCTCTGTCTTCTTGGCCTGAAACTCGTCGTCAGTCAGGATGCCCTTGTCGCGCAACTCTCCCAGCCGGAACAGCGCGTCATAGACATCGACCGTGCCAGGGGCTGGGGGCTGGGGCGCCGCGCTGGGCGTGGGATCCGGCGAGGGTCCGGGTCCGGCAACGGGTTCCGGCGTGGGCGAGTGGGCGGCAACGGGCTCCGGCTCCGGCGCAGGGGGCTCTGTGTTGGCCGCGGTGATTTCCCGCAGCTGGCTGAGCGGGACGGTCCCAAATTGCGAAGTGAAGGTCACCGAGCCGTCCTGCGCCTGCTGCTGCCCGACGCCGCCGATCAAGTGGTCACCGGTGTCAAAGATCCGCACCGCGTTGTTCTGCAGCATCGCCAGCCGTGCCCGGTCGGGGAAGATCGCATAGCCCTGATCGTTCTGCATCCCCGTCGATGAGGGCTGCCCCAGATCCGCAGGCCACCAGGCGTTGCCGCCTGGCGAAAACCCGCCCGCGCCGGGCACCGGCTGCGGCCTGTAGAACGCGCCCTCGGACAGCGCCGCCGAGATGTCGTTGCACAGATTCGCCACCAGCGCCTGCAGGTTGGAGTTGAACATGTCGCCGACCATGATCATGCCGCCGCGCTGCCACTGGCCCATGCCGCCAAGCTCCGGGTGGCTGAACTGTGCCTGATAGCCGCCGCCGCGCGATACCGCATCCATCATGGTGCGGACGGCATCGGGGCTTAGCGCATATTGCCGCGCCAGCCTGTCCTGAACCTGGATGCCGTTGTCCGAAAGCTGCATTGCCCTCTCCTGGGAAATTGGCGCGGGATCCTTCCCGCGTGCCGGCGCGCCTAACACAGGTGCCCCGACTTGGCCACGGAGCTTGGCGACGGACCTGCACCGCGGGCCGAAGTCGACCGGCCCGCCTCTGCCCGGGTCAGATCTTGACCCGGCGCATCACCCAGATCAGCCCGCAGGCGCCCGCGACGCTGATCACCAGCCTTGGGACTAGGGCGTTCGCAGAGTAGATGCCCAGCAGACCCAACACCAGGTTCGCCACGATGGCGCCCACGATCCCCAGCACGATGCAGGCCAAAAGCCCGACGCGCGCCTTCATGATCTGTCCGGCGATCCAGCCGGCGGCGCCGCCAACCAGGACCATGCCGATCAACGAGAACACCATGGCTCTAGTCCCTCAGTAGCTCGTTTATGCCGGTCTTGGAACGGGTGCGCTCGTCCACCCGCTTCACGATCACGGCGCAATAAAGGTTGACCCCGTTCTTCGAAGGCATCGACCCGGCGACGACGACGGAATAGGGCGGCACCTCGCCGTACATCACCTCGCCCGTGTCGCGATCGACGATCTTGGTGGACTGGCCCAGGAACACGCCCATCCCCAGAACCGAACCCTTGCGGACGATCACGCCCTCGACCACCTCGGACCGGGCGCCGATAAAGCAATTGTCTTCGATGATCGTCGGCCCGGCCTGCATCGGTTCCAGCACGCCGCCGATGCCGACACCTCCGGACAGGTGCACGTCCTTGCCTATCTGCGCGCAGCTTCCCACCGTCGCCCAGGTGTCGAC
>CAYGRI010000105.1:0-14546 GCA_964352155.1 uncultured Maritimibacter sp.
GGTCAGCGCCGCACCCCCCGCATCCCGGATCAGCCGGACGCCCAGATACACCAGGTACAGCGCCCCGCCCCATTTCAGCACGGTGAACAGCGTGGCCGAGGTCATCACCAGCGCCCCCAGCCCCGCCAGAGAGGCGGTCAGCGCCACGAAATCCCCCAGCGCCACGCCCAGCGCCGTGGACACCGCCACCTTACGCCCGTGGCCGATCGCATGGCTCAGCACCATCAGCACCGTCGGCCCCGGAATAAGCAGCAATGCGGTCGAGGCCGCAACGAAACTCAGCCACACCGTCACATCCATCTTGCGCCTCCCACTGTTCCCGCTTGGATTACCCCCTTGGATTGCGCTAACAGGGCGGCAACTTCAAGCGCCAGCCAGCAGGGGGACCCCATGAAATTCTTCGTCGATACCGCCGATGTGGATGCGATCCGGGAACTGAACGAGTTAGGAATGGTCGACGGGGTCACCACGAACCCGTCTCTTATCATGAAATCCGGGCGTGATATCAAGGAAGTCACCGCCGAGATCTGCGCCATGGTCGCAGGCCCTGTCAGCGCCGAGACGGTGGCGCTGGATGCCGAGGGCATGATCGCCGAGGGCCGCGAACTGGCCAAGATCGCCGATAATATCACGATAAAGGTGCCGCTTACCTGGCCTGGCCTCAAGGCCTGCAAGGTCCTCTCGGACGAAGGCCGCATGGTCAACGTCACACTGTGCTTCTCGGCCAACCAGGCGCTTTTGGCGGCCAAGGCCGGGGCGACCTTCATCTCGCCCTTCATCGGCCGGCTGGACGATCTGAACATCGACGGGATGGAACTGATCGCCGATATTCGCGAGATCTACGACAATTACGACTTTGACACGCAGATCCTCGCCGCCTCGATCCGCACCGCCAACCATATGTCCGAGGCCGCCAAGATCGGCGCCGATGTGGCCACCGCGCCGCCTGCGGTGATCAAGGCGATGGCGAACCACGTCCTGACCGACAAGGGCCTGGATGCCTTCATGAAGGATTGGGCGAAAACGGGTCAGAACATCCTGTAGCCCCCTGCTCCTGCGGCGCGTCTGTGTCTCACCTGCCACCCGGACGCGCCGAACCATCCTTATTCCGACAAAATACTGGACGACAGGCGATTTGATTGGGCAAAACATCATCGCATAAACAGCCGGAGTCCGATGCAGTCCCCGGGAACAGAAGACGAGGCAGATATGACGAGCGAAACCGCCGTTATCACGGATGATGTCCGAACTCGGATCATGTCCGAACCCGAACTGATCCTCGAAGACCGCGACCTGATGCGCGCCCTGATCGCGGCGAACGAAAAGGTCATGGGCGGTAACATCGTCGATCTGCGCGGAATAGCGATGGATCGGCTAGAGGCGCGGCTGGAACGGCTGGAAGAAACCCATCGCCACGTCATCGCCGCCGCCTACGAGAACCTCGCCGGCACCAACATGATCCACCGCGCCGTGCTCAAGATGCTGGACCCGCCGGGGTTCGAGGCGTTTCTGGCCAATCTAGAGAACGAGATCGCCTCTATTCTGCGCGTCGACGCGCTGCGTCTGATCCTGGAATCGACGGTGGCGAATGACGATCCGTCGGTGCGCAGTCTTGGGGCGGCGCTGATGGTGGTGGAACCTGCCTATGTGGACAGCTATCTGACCCAGGGCCGGAACGTGCCGATCCGACAGGTCACGCTGCGCCAGGTGCAGCCCGAGACGAACGAGATCTACCGCGACCGGGCCGACTGGATCCGGTCAGAGGCTTGTCTGAAGCTGGATCTGGGCAAGGGCCGTCTGCCCGGGCTGCTGGTGCTGGGCGCCGAGGATCCGCATCAGTTCAAGCCGACCCAGGGCACCGACCTTCTGACCTTCTTCGCCGGTGTCTTTGAAAGAGCCATGCACCGCTGGCTGGCGTGACATCCTCCGCTGCGCCGCTGTCCCTGTCGCCGGGCCTGTCATCCGCTCTGTCCACCTGGCTCGATCAGCTCAAGGCGCTTGACGGCGCGGCAGAGCAGACGATCCCCGCCTATCGCCGCGATGTGGTGGGCTATCTGGCGTTTCTCACCGAACATCTGGGCGGTCCTTTGGGGGCTGCATCGCTAGGTCAGGTCTCTGTCAGCGACGTGCGGGCCTGGATGGCGTGCGAACGCGGGCGCGGTCTGGGCGCGCGGTCCATGGCGCGGGCGCTGTCGGCGGTCAAGAGCTTCACCGCCTGGCTGGCAGTGCGCGAGGGCTTTGACCCCACCGCCGTTCTGCAGGCGCGCACCCCCAAGTACCGCCGCAAACTGCCCCGCCCCCTGACCGAACAGGGTGCCCGCGACGTGATCGACACGGTGGAATCGCAGGCCCGCACCGATTGGGTCGCCGCCCGCGACGTGGCCATCGTGACGGTGCTGTATGGCTGCGGGCTGCGGATCTCTGAGGGCCTGGGCCTCATGGGGGCCGACCATCCGTTGCCCGATGTGCTGCGAATCGTCGGCAAGGGCGGGAAAGAGCGGCTGGTGCCGGTGCTGCCCGCCGCCCGCAGAGCCGTCTCGGCCTATGTGGACGCCTGCCCCTGGCCGCAAAGCGCCACAGAGCCGCTGTTTCGCGGTGTGCGCGGCGGCCCGGTCAACCCGCGCCTGATCCGTCGCGCTATGGAGCAGGCGCGGATGCAGCTTGGCCTGCCCGCCACCGCCACGCCCCACGCCCTGCGCCACAGCTTTGCCACCCATTTGCTGGCCGCCGGCGGCGATCTGCGGGCGATCCAGGAATTGCTGGGCCATGCCTCGCTGTCTACAACCCAGGCCTATACTGCGGTTGACACCGAACGCCTGATGGAGGTTTACGACCGCAGCCATCCAAAGGCGTGACCGCCCCACGCTTCCCGTTTGCCCCTCAGACCCCTTTACACCTGAAACCCGTTTGCACCTGAAACCCGTTTGCTCCATGACACTCTTATGACGATCCGCGTTAAAGCTCTTGCCGTACATATGCTGACAGCCACCGGCGCGGTCTTCGCCATGATGGCGATGCTGGCGGCGGTCGATGAGAAATGGGGGCTGATGTATCTGTGGCTCGTCGTCGCCTTTGCGGTCGACGGGATCGACGGGCCGCTGGCCCGGAAATACGAGGTCAAGGTGAACGCGCCGCAATATGATGGCGTGTTGATGGATCTGATTATCGACTATCTGACATACGTCTTCATCCCCGCCTATGCCCTGTTCAAGTCCGGGCTGCTGCCGGGCTGGACCGGCTGGATCGCGATCATCGTCATCACCTTCGGCTCTGTCGTCTACTTTGCCGACAACCGCATGAAGACAAAGGACAATTCCTTTTCCGGCTTCCCCGGCTGCTGGAATATGGTGGTGATCGTCCTGTTCGGGCTGCATCCGAATTTCTGGTCGATCCTGGCCATTGTCGCCGTGTTGTCGGTGGCGATGTTCTTGCCGTTGAAGTTCATTCACCCCGTGCGCACCGACCGCTGGCGCCCGGTGTCGCTGCCGATTGCTTTGGCTTGGGTCTTTTTCGCCGGCTGGGCCCAGTGGGGGCGGGTGATCACCTCGCTGTATCTGACCTTCGCCGGTATCGTGCAGCAGATCTTCCCCGAACGGTCCGCCTGACGCGACCCGGCTACAGCAGCAGCGACGCCGCCCCTTCCAGTTTCAGTAAGGCCACCTTTGTCTCGACGCCCCCGGGTGCAGAAAAGCCGCCCAGCCCGGTGGCCCCGAGGATCCGGTGACAGGGGATCAGCACCGGGATCGGGTTGGCGCCGCAGGCCTGCCCGATCGCCTGCGCCGGGGCACCAAGCAGGCGGGCGAGATCGCCATAGGTCCGCGTCTCGCCAAAAGGGATCTCTTGCATCGCGTGCAGGACCCGCGCCGACAGGCCCGCCACGTGCGGCTCCAGCGGCACGGTGAACACGGTCGCCCGCCCGTCGAAGTAAGCGCGCAATTCCGCCAGCGCCTGGGCCAGCGTCGGGTTGTCCGGCGCGGGATCGGCCGCGCCCCAGCCGGAGCGGACCACGGCCGCCCCCTCTGCCTCGACCCAGAACGGGCCCACCGGCGTCTCAAGCCCTGCCCGCACGCCTTCGTCTCCTACCCGACGTTCCACAGGATCGGACCGCCAGAGGACCCCCGGGCGGCCCGACCCGGCTACTCGGTGCCCTCAAGCTTGTCCTGGGTCCGCAGCTCGAAATCCGAGGCGTCGTGCCGCTCGCGCAACTGTCCAGAAAGCTCGCCATGCGCCCGGTTGACCATCCGGCCCCGCTTGACCGCCGGGCGCGCAAATATCCGGTCCGCCCAGGCCACCACGTTGGTGTAGGAGGCCACATCCAGGAACTCGGCCGCATCATAGGCCCAGCCTTTCACCAGCCCGCCGTACCAGGGGAAGATCGCCATATCCGCAATCGAGTATTCCCCACCCGCCATGTATTCGTTGTCGGCCAGGTGCTTGTCCAGCACATCGAGCTGGCGCTTGACCTCCATCGAGAAGCGGTCGATCGGATATTGCCATTTCTTCGGCGCATAGGCGTAGAAATGCCCGAAACCGCCGCCCAGATAGGGCGCGCTGCCCATCTGCCACATCAGCCAGGACAGCATCTCGGCCCGGTGCTTGGGATCAGACACCTGAAAGGCGCCAAATTTCTCGGACAGATACAGCAGGATCGCGCCCGATTCGAAGACCCGGGTTTCGGGATCCGTGGACCGGTCCAGCAAGGCAGGGATCTTGGAATTCGGGTTGATCCCGACAAAGCCCGACCCGAATTGCTCACCCTTGCCGATGTGGATCAGCCAGGCATCGTATTCGGCGTCAAACCCGGCCTCGAGCAGTTCTTCCAGCAGGATCGTGACCTTGACCCCGTTCGGCGTGGCCAGCGAGTGCAATTGCAGCGGATGCTTGCCCACCGGCAACTCAGCGTCATGGGTGGCCCCGGCAGTCGGGCGGTTGGTGCTGGCAAAGGCGCCTCCGTTTCCCGGTTCCCAGGTCCAGACCTTTGGCGGCTCGTATTCGTCGGTCTCACTCATTGCGCAACTCCTTTGTGTGATCTTTCCCACCACATAGTCAGCTCTGCGGGAAATCCCAACGCAGACCTGACTGTGCCGAAATGCACAGAGCCGCAGCAGAGTTTGCAAACCGCCCGCGCACTGCCTAACCTAGGTGCGAGGGAAGGTAAGGGTTACGACCATGACAGCAGGCAAAGGCCGCCCCGTATGACCGAGGCGGACCAACAGGGCTGGACACGCTGGCCCATCGCCGTTCTGGCGACCACGATGTGCCTGGCCTGTATCCTGTGGAACGTCGAGGCGCCGACCCGGCTGGGCGTTGCGATCCTGACCCAGCAATATATGGCGCTGCAACTGGGGTTGGCGCTGGCCATCGCCTATCTGCGCTATGGCTGGCGCGGCGAGACGCTGGCCCGGCCCGATCCCCTGGGGCTTGGCATCACGGTGGTGGCGCTTGCAACGCTGCTTTACGCGGCATGGGACTTTTCCTGGCTGCTCAAGGAGCAATTCTACCGCCCCTGGCAGATCACCGTTATCGGCGCCGTGGTGACGGTCACGGTGATGGAGGGCATCCGCCGGCGCGCGGGCTGGATGCTGTTCGGCATCGTCGCGGTCTTCCTGATCTATGCTCTGTTCGCCAACATGGTCCCCGGACGGCTGATCGGCAAAGAGCTTTCGCCCGTCCGGCTGGTGCAATATGTGGGCTTTGACCCCTCGGCGGTGTTCTCCACCCCACTGGCTGTGGGCACGATCATCGTCTTGCTGTTCGTCTTCTTTGGCCAGCTTCTGTTCGCGGCGGGGGGTGGTGCGTTTTTCACCGACCTCGCCATGGCCGCCACCGGCAGAACGCGCGGCGGGTCGGCGAAGATTTCTGTCGTGGGTTCGGCCCTGTTCGGCTCGATCTCGGGCAGCGCGGTGTCGAATGTGGTCACCACCGGCGTCGTCACCATCCCGCTGATGAAGCGCGGCGGCTATTCGGCCCGGGATGCCGGCGCGGTGGAGGCCGTCGCCTCCACCGGCGGTCAGCTGACCCCGCCGATCATGGGCGCCGCCGCCTTCCTGATGGCCGAGTTTCTGGAGATTTCCTATGTATCGGTCGCCGCCGCCGCGCTGATCCCGGCGATTTTCTTTTACCTGTCGGTGTTTCTGCAGGTCGATCTGATCGCGGGCCGCGACCGCATCGCCGCCCCGGACGAGGCGCGCCTGACCACACGGCAGGTCCTGGCAGAGGGCTGGCATTTCGCCCTGCCCTTCGGCGTGTTGCTGGTGGCGCTGTTCTGGTGGCGCTATGACCCCGAGGATTCGGCGCTGCTGGCCTGTATCGCCATCGCCGCCGTGGGATTGCTGCGCGGCTATCGCGGCGACAGGCTGACCCCGCGGCGCATCGGGCAGGTGTTCGTCGATACCGGAACCTCGATGGTCGATCTGATCCTGATCGTGGCGGCTGCGGGCTTTGTGATCGGGGTGCTGAACGTCACCGGGCTGGGCTTTGCCCTGACGCTGGTGCTGGTCGATGCGGTCGGGTCCAATGTGCTGCTTTTGCTGCTGATCTCGGCGGTGATCTGCATCATTCTGGGCATGGGGATGCCCACCTCGGGCGTCTATGTGCTGCTGGCCGCGCTGGTCGCCCCCTCGCTGGTCGAGGCCGGGATCCAGCCCATCGCGGCGCATCTGTTCATCCTGTATTTCGGGATGATGTCGATGATCACCCCGCCGGTGGCGCTGGCCGCCTTTGCGGCGGCCACCATCTCCAAGGCAGATGCGCTGGCGACGGGGCTTGCCGCGATGCGGGTGGGCTGGGCGGCCTTCATCCTGCCGTTTATCTTTGTCGCCACGCCCGCGCTGCTGATGCTGGGAAGCTGGGGCGAGATCGCGCTGGCCAGCGCCCTGTCCGCCGCCGGGATCAGCGCGATCACCGCCGCGATCATCGGCTATTGGGCGCGCCCCCTGCCGCTGGCGGTCCGTGCCGGGTTGCTGGTGGCGGGCGCGGCCAGCCTGCCCATCGCTTATATACCGCTGGATCTCGCTGTTCGGATCGGGGCTGCGGCCCTGTCCGTTCTGGCGCTGGGGGCGCTTGGCGTCCTTGCGAAACGGGCCGCCGTGCCCGCAGATGTATCAAAAGGGAGGATATCATGAACATCAAGGCAACCCTTGGCGCAGGGCTTCTTGTGCTGACCGCGGCCGCTGCCTCGGCGCAGGTCGTGACGATTGCCACCGGGGCCCAGGGCTCGCTGGCCTATAATTCCGGCCAGGCGGTGGCCAAGGTCGCGAACGAGGCGGGGATTGTGGCCCGCACCCAGCCGCTGGTGGGCTATCTGCCCCTGCTGCAATCGGGCGAGATCGACTTTGGCTTTTCCAACGGGGTCGAGGCGGAATATGCGCTGAACGGCACCGGCAATTACGACCGCGCCCATCCCAACGTGCGGCTTGTGGGCACGATGTTCAAGCTGACCACCGGGCTGATGGCGCCCTGCGATCTGGGTCTGGAAACCGTGGCCGATCTGGCGGCTAAGGCGGGCGAGTTGCGGATCGCGTCGGAATATACCTCTTCGACGATCATCCCCTTCTATATCGCTGGCGGGCTGGCCAATGCCGGGATCAGCTATGACGATTTCCAGCAGGTGCCCGTGGCCTCTTTCGTGGCCGGGATCAACGCCCTGGGCGACGGGCTGGTGGATGTGGCGCTGGTGTCGCTGAATGCGGGGGCGGGGCAGCAGGCCTCGGTCAAGCTCTCGGGGCGCGGCGGTCTGTGCTATGTCTCGCTGGATGCCTCGGATGCGGGCGAGGCGGCGTTCAAGGAATTCCTGCCCGCCGGCAGCATCGTCGCCCGCGACCAGAGCGACACGATCAACGGGCTGGGCAATTATGGCGCCAATCTGATGCAGATCCCCTGGGTGATGCTGACCAATGCCGATGTGGACGATCAGCTGGTCTATGACCTCACCAAGGCGATTGCCGAGGGCAAGGCGGCGCTGGCGGCGTCGTTCGGGGCGTTCAATGGCGCCAATGCGGCCACGATGGCCCCGGCCAGCGACGTGCCCTATCATCCCGGCGCGGTGCGGTATTACGACGAAGCCGGGATCCCGGTTGGCGGCTAGCAGGCGACTGGCGGCGCCCCGATGGTGGGGCGCCTGCCGTGGGGCGGGGCCTTTGCAGGGGAGTGTGGACGCGATGATGATGGAACTGACGGCGGCGGACGGTCACCGGCTGGACTGCTGGGTGGTACCGGCGCAGGGCCCGGCCAAGGGTGGCGTGGTGATCCTACAAGAGATCTTTGGGGTGACGGTTCAGCTGAAGGGGGTGGCCACGGCCTATGCGGCGGCGGGTTATGAGGTGGCGATCCCGGCGCTGTTCGACCGGCAGCAGAGGGGCGCGGTGATCCCCTTCGATCAGGCGCCAAAGGGGCGCGACCTGATGCTGGCGGCGGATCTTGATCAGACCCTGGCGGATATCGACGCGGCGGTGCGGTTGCTGGCGGCGAAGGGGCTGAAGGTGGGTGTTGTCGGGTTTTGCTGGGGCGGCGGGCTGGCCCTGCGCGCGGCGCAAAAGCTGGAGATCGCGGGGGCTGTGGCCTTTTATGGCACGCGGATGGCCGGTTATCTCGACAGCCCCTTGAACGCGCCGGTTCTGGCCCATTGCGGCGTGACGGATGACCATACGTCGCCGCAGGTGATGGCCGAGGTCTCTGCCTATCTGCCGGAAGTGGAGGTGCAATGGTACGAGGCAGGGCATGCCTTTGCCAATGAGGCGCGGCCGGTTGCCTATGTGGCCGAGGCGGCGGAGCTGGCGCATGAACGGAGCCGGGCGTTTCTGGCACGGCACCTGGGCGCGGGCTGAGAGGGGGACGCTGTCCCCCACGCGCTTTCGCGCGCCCCCCTGGAGTATTTACGGCCAGAAGAAGGGGCGGGCCGGAGTGCGCTTGCGAGGAGGTTTTAGGGGAACGCCTGGGTTGCGGGCTTTGGGCGTGTTGCGCGCGTTTGGAGCGGTGGGGCCTCTAATGGGATGCACTATCAAAGACTGGCGCGCGGCAAGGTTGGCAGATCAACGCCTGTTCCGCATGTAAGGTCGGTTGGGCGCGACGGGGTGAGGAGGCCGGTTTCCGGGCCCGCCGCGAGGCAGGGCAGCGCCTTGGGGAGGGGCGTTTGCCCTGTGGGATGTCGCCGGAGGCGGGCGCCGGATTGGTGTGGGTCAGTCAGTGACGCGGGCGGCGGCGATGTAGTCCAGGTTCAGGTCTTGCCCCAGCCCGGGCGTGTCGCGACCGTGGATGAAGCCGTCGGCATCCATCTCGTCATCGATGCGATTCTGGAACTCCTTGGGCGCATCGTAGTCGATGAAGGGATGCAGCAGCCCGCGTTCGTAAAACGAGGTGTTCGGGATCGCCAGCGCGAGGGACAGGTTCGCCGCGCCGGTGCCGTGCATTTCGCAGGACATGTGGTGGCATTCGGCCAGATTAGCGATTTTCAGCGCCGACGTGATCCCGCCGACATCCCAGGCCCCGGCGCGCACCAGGTCGCAGGCCCCGGCCCTGATCCATTCGGCCCGGGTCCAGTGCTTGCCCGGGGCCGTTTCGGGGCCGAGGATGTTCAGCGCCGTGTTCTGCGTCAGCCAGGCGTAGGAGGAGATCGAGCATTCCTCCATCGGTTCTTCCATCCAGCGGAAATCAAGCTCTGCCAGTTTGTTGGCCAGCCACAGGACATCGCTGCGCGGGTAGAAATGATGCGGGTCGAGCATCAGCGGAAAGTCGGGGCCCACGACCTCTCGGACCGCGGCGCAGGCCTGGTAATCCTTGCGGACGTCCGGCGCGCCGGGGACCGGGGGCATCCAGCCGTGCAGCTTGATCGCCTTGTAGCCGCGCCCGACCATCCAGCCGGCAAAGCGGGCGTAATCCTCCGGCGTGGCCAGGCCGTTTTCCAGATCGTCGCCGCACATGGTTGAGCCATAGGCGAGGATCCTAGGCCGGTAGCCGCCCAGCAGTTTCCACACCGGCTGGCTGCAGATTTTCCCCTTGAGGTCCCACAGCGCCAGGTCCGCCGCGGCCAGGGCGCGGTCCGTCAGCTCTCCGCCCGACAAGCGCTGCCATTTGTAGATCCCGTACCACAGGCGTTCCGTCTGCATCGGATCCTGGCCGATCAGGTTTGGGCGGATGAACCGGTCCAGCAGCGGTTCGCGCACATCGCCATCGCGGCAGAGGATCTGCCCGGTGGTGCCGTCGTCGCAGGTGAGGACCAGCAGCGACGAGGTCGTGTCGGTGACCGGGCCGGGGTGACCGTGGCCGTCGCTGTCGGCCTGGGTGTTTTTGGTGTGGTGGAACCGGATTGCGTCGACGTTCTGTATCTTCATGGCGCTAGTCCCGGACGCAGGCATTGAGGAAATCGGCGCCGCGCGTCAGGCAGGCCCGGGCGGCGGGCAGCAGGCGGCCCCGGTTGATAAACCCGTGGTGCACCCCCCGCTCTATATGCAGCGTGGTGGCGACGCCGGCGGCGGTGAGCGCTGTGGCCATCGCCTCGTTCTCGGACCGCAGCACGTCGCATTCGGCAGCGATCAGGCAGGCCGGGGGCAGGCTGGCCAGATCGGGCGACCAGAACGGCGTGACCAGCGGATCGGTGCCGGCATCCGGGGCGTAAAGCGCGAAGATCTCGCGCACCCGGGCAGCGGTGATGCCGGGGCTGGCGTCATGTTCGGCAAAGCTGGGGCGGTCAAAGTCGCGATCATAGACGCCGTAATACAGCAGCATTCCGCGCAGAACGCCGGGGCGTGACAGGGCGGTGGCGACTGCCAGGTTCGCCCCTGCCGAGGCGCCGCCGATGGCGATCCGGTCGGTGTCGAGGCCCAGCGCGCGGCCGGTTTTCTGCAGAAAGGCGAGCGCGGCCAGAACATCCTGCAGCCCGGCGGGAAACGGATGCGCCGGTGCCAGCCGATAGCTGACCGACAGGACAGAGCAATCGCCCTGCGCCGCAAGAGCGCGGCAGGCCGGTTCGTTCAAGGCGATGCCGCCACCGACCCAGCCGCCGCCGTGAATATACAGTAGCACCGGCGCGGGCTGCGCCAGCCGCCCGCGATACAGCCGCGCCGCCTGGCGCTGACCCGCCGCGCCGGTGTATTCCAGATCGGCCACCTCGACCTCGGGGACGCCTTCGGACCAGAAAGCGGCGGTGGCGGCCATATCATTCAGCGCCGTCAGCCGTGTTTCCTCTGCCAGAACCTCGGCCAGGCCGGGCACGTCTTGCGGGTTGCTCATGATGTCGTCCTTCGCATGTGCCGGGCGCGGGACCGGCGGGTCTGGATATGCAGCGCCTCGTCCGCCGTGCCCGAGACATAGGCCCTGCCGTTATCGGCTGGCGGGTCCGGCACGTTCCGGACCGAGGGATAGCGTGCGATCTCGTCCTTCACCAGTTCCACCCCCAGCCCCGGGGCGGTGGGGAGCGGCAGGCAGCCATCCTCAACCGCCAGCACCGGCGTGACCACGTCGTAGCGGCCCGGCCAGTCGGCCTCTATCCGCTCCAGCAGCAGGGCGTTGGGCACCGTCGCCATCACATGCAGCGCCGCGAATTCGGCCACGGGGCCAAGAGAGCCGGAATGCGGCGCCAGCATGATCCCGTGCGATTCGGCCATGGCGGCGATCTTGCGCATCTGGGTGATGCCGCCGCCACGCCCTGTGTCGGGCTGGATCACATCGACCAGATCCCGCTCGATATAGGGGCGGCAGCCGTGGATCGTGCCCACCCGCTCGCCCGCTGCCAAAGGCACCGCCACCGCGTCGCGCACCCGCGCCAGCATGTCGAGGTTTTCCGGCGCCACCGGATCTTCGTAGAACAGCAGATCGAATTGCTCCAGCTCGCGGCCGATGAGGATGGCGTCCTGGGCGGTCATCCAGCTGGGACCATGGGCGTCGACGGCGATGTCCATGTCGGGGCCCACCGCCTCGCGCAGCATCGCGACGCGGTCCAGATCCACAAGCCCGGTGAAGGGCGTTTTCAGCGCGGTATAGCCCAGGTCCATCAGCGCCCGCGCCGCGTCGGCGGTATGGGCATGGCCATAGACCGGGATCCGGTCGCGGATCGCGCCGCCCAGAAGCTGCCATACCGGCTGGCCCAGCGCCTTGCCCTTGATGTCCCACAGCGCCATCTCCAGCCCCGACAGCGCGCCGGAGCCGACCGTGCCAACCAGCCCGTGCCCCATCATCGCGCGGTAGAGCTGGTTCCAGATCCGGTCGATCGGCGCGGGATCCAGACCGATCAGGATCTGCGACAGGTCCTGCACCGCCGTTTCCACCACCCGCGGCCAGCCGGAACATTCGCCGACGCCGCTGATCCCCTCATCCGTCTCGATCTCGACGAACAGCCAGTTGCGCGACCCGCGAAAATTCGCATCCGCCCCCATGGCGCGGGCGGCGTCGGGCCGGGGACCGACTTGCAGCAGGTAGGTGTTGACGGCGATGATCTTCATGGCGCCCTGCCCGTGACATTGGCGGCGGCCCGCAACCTCGGGACCCGCGATGGAAACCGGCCCCGCCCTGCCCCGCGGATGCGGCGGATGCGGCGCCCGCGGGACGCAAGCGCCCGGCCCGGCCCGCCCCTGCCGCGCCAGATCTGTCTGACACATCGCCAAAACCCGACCGGACGGGCCTGTGGCGCGGGACGTCTCGCGCCGCCTCGCGCCCTGCAAGACGGACCTTAAGCGAGAAGTCGGTTGTTTGACAAATTGTTTAATGCTGTAATGAAGCTGTCATGCAAAAGGGGGCATCGCCCTGGCAGAGCCTGGAACAGACAGCCCGGGTCCTCCGGCGCGCCTTGAGGACCGGATTCACCGGGATCTTCTGCGCCGAATCAAGGCGGGTCTTTATGGCGCGGGCGGGCGCCTGCCGCCCGAGGTGGATCTGGCGGCGGAACATGGCGTCTCGCGCCCCGTGATCCGCGCCGCCCTGGCCCGTTTGCGCGAAGCCGGTCTGATCGTGTCGCGCAAGGGCGCGGGCAGCTTTGTCAGCGCGCCAGCGGTAGAGCCCGACAGCGCCCTTGGCCCGATGGGCAGCATCGGAGATATTGCCGATTTCTACGACTACCGCCGGTTTCTGGAGGCAGAGGCCGCCGCTCGCGCCGCCATCCGCTGCCAGCCCACCGACATCCTGCCCCTCACGGCGCTGCTGGACGAGATCGACCGGCGGATCGCCGAAGGACGCTCTACCGTGGAACTGGACATCCGCTTTCACCATGCGCTGGCGGCGCTGGCGGACAACCGGTTCTTGCTGGAGACCCTGACGATGATGCGTGCGCACATGCGCTTTGTCGGGCAATTCGTGGGGTCGCTGACCCCGGCGCGGTTTGCCGATCACAAGCAGCATATGCAGGTCGAACACCGGGCGCTGGTGCGGGCGATTGCGGGCGGCAAGGCAGAGGCGGCGCGGGCGGCGATGATCCGGCATATCAACGGATCGGAACAGAGGATTTTCAAGGGAACGTCGAATGCAGATTGAATGTGTGGTGCCCAGCCGGTCCAAGCTGGGCGAAGGCGCGGTCTGGGATGACCGGGCGCAGGTGTTGTGGTGGGTGGATATCAAGGCCGGGCTGATACACCGGTTCACCCCCGCGACCGGCGTCAACGACAGCTTTGAATTCGGCGAGCCTGTGGGCTGTCTGGCCGTACGCGAGTCCGGCGGTCTGGTGGTAGCGGCGCAATCGGGTTTCTGGCTCTATGACCCGGCGACCGGGGCGCGGGACAAGCTGACGGATCCCGAAGCAGACCGCCCCGGTAACCGGTTCAACGATGGCACGACCGATATGCAGGGCCGGTTCTGGGCCGGGACGATGAAGGATGGCGGCGACCCGGAGCCGGTGGGCCGGTTCTACCGGGTGGATGGCGATCTGTCGGTAACCCCGTGGAAGGACGGGGTCTACACCACCAACGGGCTGGCGTTCTCTCCGGACGGGAAGACGATGTATTTCTCGGATTCCAACCCGTCGGTGCGGACGATCTGGGCCTGCGATTACGACACCGGCACCGGCACGCCCGGCACGCCTCGGGTGTTCTTTGATACAAACGCCGTGGCCGGGCGCCCCGATGGTGGCACGGTGGATGCGGAGGGCTGCTATTGGCAGGCCGGCGTTTCGGGCTGGCAGCTTTACCGGATCACACCCGACGGCCGGGTGGACCGGACGGTGGACATGCCCGTCGAAAAGCCGACCAAGCCGATGTTCGGCGGTGCGGATCTGGATGTTCTGTATGTGACGTCCATCGGCATCGGGCTGGAAGAGGACGCGCGCCAACCGCTCGCCGGAAGCCTGTTCGCGGTGACGGGCCTTGGGGTGCATGGGGTGCCGCAAGCGCGGTTTCCGGGATGAACGCGGCGCCGGATGACAGCGGGGCCGCTGGGGGCCGGACCGGGGCGTGCGCGTGGGTGATCCCGGCGCGCAGGATTAGGGCCGCCTTCCGCGGTGGCGCGGGGGCAGTTCGGGGCCCGCCATGGTTTTATGGTGTGGGGGGGGACTTGCCGGTTTTCGGATCGCTGCGCGATCCGACCGGAGGCGGGGGGGGGGCGCCCACCCACCCCCCCCCCAGAAAGAA
>CAYGRI010000106.1:0-11328 GCA_964352155.1 uncultured Maritimibacter sp.
CACCTTGCCTTCCTTTGTCGCCGGCCAGACGAACTTGCCTCGCTCCAGGCGCTTGGAGAACAGACATGCGCCCTGACCGTCCCACCAGATCACTTTGATCAGATCACCACGACGGCCCCGGAACACGAACATATGGCCCGCAAACGGATCGAGCTTCAGCACCTTCTCCGCGTGCGCCGCCAGGGACGCATAGCCCTTGCGCATGTCGGTCACACCGGCGGCCAGCCAGACCCTCGTGTTCGTTGGAACCGGGATCATGTCAGGTGCTGAACCAGGCGGGCAACGGCCTCAGGATCATAGCCGCCGCTGATCCGCAGTCGATGCCCGTTGACCAATTCCAGCTCGATCACTCCAGATGTCTCCACCGCCGAAGCGGCTGGTGCCGGTTCCGCGACGATCTCAACGGGTAGAAAACGCGCGTCATCCCCATCCACCGTTTCATCGGCGGCGAACTTCGGGTCCTTCATCCAATTGAAGATCTGGTTGGCGTTCACATCGTACCGCCGCGCAACCTGGGCGACCGAAACACCGGGCATCCGAGCCTGCGCACAGATCATGCGCTTCTCGTCGTCGCTCCACTTCCTGCGTCTGCGTCGCTTCGACATCCCGGCCCCGTAAGTGTCCACTTAGCTAAGTGGACACTATCCGACATTAGCGGCGCTCCGGCAGAGCGGTCACACCGGACGCTTACCAATGTGGCGCTCAGACACCGCTTACATCTCGACCGGCAAGAAGGCCGCTGCGCCCATATCGTCGATCTCGTCGGCTGAGGCAAAATGAGGGTCACGCAGCCATTTGTGGATCAGGTTGGCGTTCAGCGCATAGCGCCGCGCCACCTGGGCAACTGAAACACCCGGCGCACGCGTCTGGTCGCAGATCGATTGCTTTTCCTCGTAAGACCAGAACCGCTTCTTTCCGCCTTTCTTGCCCGCCATGGAGTGACCCAAGATGTCCACTATCGATGGTGGACACTATCAACACTCTCTTCGCCTCGTCACAGCAGCGAGACCGGACGGTTACTCAGCGACACATTGTTCGGAGGCAGCATCTTCGCGACAACCGTGGCCCTTCGTTCCGGTGTTTATGCCAAGTCTTCATCCTGTCCCGCCCACCTCAGGTCATACTTCCAAAATTACCAGCGGTGACAACTGCCCTGACAGAGGGGGGCCAGCGGCTACATGCAGATCGAGGCCTTCGCTCAGATCGATCACGAGGAGACCGACCCCACTCTCAGCATCACCACACAGGCCGCCTGATCATGACTTCAGGCCACCCAAATTACACCACCTAGACGGACGTGACCTACTTTTGGGGATTTCACGGTAGGGAAAGCAACTCATCAATGATACGGCGTGCCTGCTTGCTTTCTTCAACAATCAACTGACCTTTACCTATATCTCCTAGGCCAATCGCATTCTCCAAAGCTCCTCCATCCCCAAGGTTTTGACTAGAGGAGGCGCCTGACGTTTCGGGCAAGCGCTCACTCGCAATAGTCGCAGCTTCGCGTTTGATTCCACTGGTACTCTTGGCGGCGGCATCCCAGTTCTGGCTTCTCCAAGCTGTTCGAGCTACTGCCATGGTGTCATCAACTTCAGCGTATTCCCGTTGTGCTTTTTCATATTCCGCAGCCAACTCATAAGCCTCTGCCATGAGCCTTCTTGACTCAGGCGTTTGAACCTCAACCAAGTATTCAATCGCCTTGTACGGGCGCTTCTCTTTTAAATAGGATCGAGCAAGCAAAACTCTGTCCTCTACATCTAATTGTAGATCACCTCTAAAAACTTGATTTCTTGCTGTCTCTGTAAGTCCAAGCTGGATGAGTCGATTTGCTATTCTTCTCCGAACTACATCGCCCCCGTCATCCAGTCTTAAGATAACTGGCCCGGGCACTACCAGTTTCAGAAAGCGATCAGGCAAGGCTTCCAGTGAGATGCGATCAAAGACTTCAATTTTCAAGTCTTCTTCAACCTCTGGAAATTGATCAAAGACTCCACTTTCTAATTCAGCAAGTGCTGATTCAAAAAAACCGATATCTGTAAGTGCTCTAACATATACCCTGTTCAGATCCATCCCTAGCTCTGTTCCAGAATTGGCGAAGGCTAAGGCGGCCGCATTCTCCAAGAACTTTTTATCTATCGGTAGCCCATGATCAATAGACGTGTCAATTAATCTGATAAGTGCGCTTGAGGCAAGTGTTTGGTTACCCAGTACAATTTCTTCAAGAATAGATTTGCTTTCCTGAACTTCCCCGGCGCTGAGTGCAACTTCTGCATCTATTAAACCCAGCTCTTCTCCTGTATATCCGGGGGCGCGGGCTAGAGAGTTTCGGATTGCCTCCGCCGTATTGAGATCGTCAATCTTCAAGAAGCGTTCCACAAGCTCCGGCCCAAGCTGTCTTCGAAAATGCAGGGGAAGCTCAGAAAACGCCGCCATTACACTTTTCTCTTCGATCTCATCGGAGGCGCGCAGCGAGCCTCGGGCAAGGACAGCCCATAATGCAACTTTCCCGACACAGTCCATTTGATTGGTAAATGGGCCCGGCGACAATGTCCGTCCTTCATCAATGACCTCTGACATCGCCCAATATACCTCCCTATTTGGGAAATCTATATCGAAGGCTGACATCAGTAATCGCGCTTCCGCTCCAAAAGATAGAAATAAGTAGCTTCGAACTATATTCGCAAGGCTGGATTCATCTAAAGCTCCTGCTTCATTAAATAGCAACTTTCTGTACCTGGACACATGTTCTAGGGGGTCTTTTCCAATTTCGGCGCCAAGAAAATCAAACACAGAGTCCTCAATACAATATTCACCCTCTGAGTTCAGAGCGGATGACCTCTGCGCGTCAAGTTCTATATTCTCTCCTAGAAAATCCGATGCCAAGTGAGATTCGATCTGTGAAAAATCCAAACCATCGCTTGACCCCTCTTTCGAGAGAAGATCGTCTGCCGATTCAATGATATTGACGAAGCCTTTCTCTGCAGCTCTAATAAAGTCCTCAATAATTCTCTCGGTCTGCTGGCTGGTAGCCGTAGGTGCGTTCTCCGGCTCCAAGTTCGTACTCGATGGAAGATCTGAAACCTCTAGATCCAAATCGCTGGCTTCAAATTCATAAAACAGCTCGTCCCCAAGGAGCGTATCACTCCAGTAGGCGTATTTATATCCATCGCTAGCCAAATTAAATGAGTCAAGGATGTCACTATTCTCTTCCGTAGCCTTTCTTCCATCGAAAGTTTCGCTAGTACTCCACAGGTTCCGTAGGTTTACCGGAGGTTGTTCAAACTTTGCGTCAGCCGGAGGACCGCCTTGGATGATGTCGATCACAAGAGCTTCAGAAAATTCAAATGCGTTCGCATAACAGTCGCATTCAACCGAAATGAACAGATCACCTTCATTCAGTGGCCGTACGCTACCAATTCGGTTCCTGCCTATCCGCCGAAACACTGAATCAATGTTATATTCTGTGCCTTCGGCGCTGGTTCGGAGCTCATATCCTCCCGGTACCCGGCCAAGGCTCCAATCCGGCATGCTTTCGAAAAGTATTGCAAGTCTGGTGTAGCCTCTATGGTCGCCAGACTGGACCCTTATTTCTTGCGATGAGGCTATGACGGGGAGAAGGATGAAGAAAAAAAGTATGAACCGCATCAAGCTGCCTCTTGCTTTACGCTTTTCAGGGCCTCTTCAAGCTCAGAAAAGCTGGGGCGGCTGTGGCTAGGCGTATTCTGTCGCCCAACTTCAATGCAGATATTGGTGGCGTGGTTATGCAGGTTGGCCACAAGGACTTCGCGAATTAATTGATAAAAGTGAGCATCCTCTTCAACAACTGACTTAACCTTCCCTGCAAATGGGCCAACAAGCCCATAGGCTAGGAAAACTCCTAGGAAGGTTCCAACGAGGGCGCCGCCGATGAGCTTCCCTAATACTTCTGGAGGTTGGTCAATCGAGCCCATGGTTTTGATAACGCCTAGAACGGCGGCGACAATGCCAAGTGCTGGCAGACCATCTGCAACCGTTTGTAGAGCGTGGCTCGAGTGCATTGCATGGTGCAAGTTTGCTTCCATCCGTTTTTCAAGAACTTCTTCGACCTGATGTGGATCGTCGTAGTTCATTGAGGCGGAACGCAATGTGTCGCATATGAGGGCTATCGCCTCTTTGTCCTTCAGTATCTTCGGGTACTTGGAAAATATGCTTGAGCTGCCAGGGTCTTCGATATGCTCTTCCAAAGCAACTGCGTTAGATCTTGCCAATCTGATTAGTTCAAAGAGAAGGCAGAGTAAGTCTTTATAATCTGAGCTTTTCCAGGTCGATCCTTTGAATACTTTCCCGATGTCTTTTGCGGTGTGTTTGATACCTGCCATATCGTTCGAGATTGTGAAGGCGCCTATGGCTGCGCCACCGATCATCATCATCTCAAATGGAAGCGCTTTTATGATTATACCGAATTTACCACCGGCAAGGAGGTAGCCGCCAAAGACCATGCCAAAGACAAAAACAATTCCAACTATACCAACCATTTCTTGTCATCCTTGCCTGAGACGAATCCTACGAATAGGTTTCCGTTCACTATGGCATTTGGCCGGTTAACACAGAGTTCCTAGCCTACTCGGTTGGTGCGTTCGCATTCCTGCCTGCCAAGATAACACTTATTGTGTAGGCAGTTTCAGGGTCTAGCCCGGCCATGACCGATGCCGCGAGATCGGGCCGCATGCGTCCAAGAAATCCAGCGGCGAAATCGGGCGCCATTTCCTGAAACAGGATTGCAGCATCTTTTGGTTTCATTGCTTCATAGACTGCGGTTAGGCGTGCAAGATCGCCTTCGGCAGCACCATCGGAAAGGGCCATCAAGTTGGTCAGTCTTTCCTCGGCTTCTTGTAGCTTGATGAGGTTCTTTTGAATTTCCGCCTCTGCCAGGCTGAGAGATGCCAGTCTGTCTGCCAAGGCTCCTTCTCTTTCTTCGATCCGCGCCTCTCGAACATCAAGCGCCTCCAGAACGCTCGAGATTTCTGGCGGAGGGGTGCAGGATGTATCGGAATCGGCCGCGGGGGGGGCCTCGTCATCAATCAACCCTTTCAGTCCTTGCGCGAGGACGTGGTTCGGTTCTCCCGCCAACCGGAAGACTCCTGACGTTGCCAACAGGAGGGTTACGAATAGGAGTACGCCCTTGCCAGACCTGGATCGCCGGCTTCTTTTCGCTGAACGACCCTTTGGTTGTGCTTTTGACTTGGTGTTGGTCATTCTGCAGCCTCCGCAGACCAGTTTCGGTGGGTACGGAAGAGGCTTTCCTCCTGTTTTGTCGTTGACTCGGCCTGGATGGTGGACTTTCCGGCTCTCGGGCCCGACTTGGCGTCGGATGCGTCAGGCAGGTCGTGCATGGCTGCAACAAGCACCTCCAGTCGCTTGGACACGCCTTCCGCCCGCTGCGTCAACGCTTGGAGTGATTCCGTAGAACCGACGGCCGCCCCTTGCGCGCTGCGTAAGGCTCTGGTCATGTCGTCGACCTGGGCAGACAACACGGCAATTGCTCCGCCAACTCCTTTCTCAAGATCGTTGAACCGGCGCAACCGGCGCGAAAGGATGACACAATAAAACGCTGCGCCCAGCGCGCCGAACATAAGAAGGATATCAGAAATCAAGTCCATGATGGTCCTCAGTTAATTACAAATTCCATGACAAGAAGATCTCTGACTCGACCCTCACCTGTCACAATCTTGATCCGCCTCAGCATTTGAGCGCGTAGTTTTGTCAAAGAGGCTGGATTCTGAAGATCTTCGAGGCTGACGGCCCTTAAGTAGCCGTTCAGTACGTCCAGAACCCGCGGCAGAACAGCGGTAACCTCCGCCTCATATTCTGGAGCAACCTCAAGCTGGGCGCGAAAACGCAGATGATAGGAGTCCCTGCCGGACCCAAGGTTGATCACAAGTGGATCCAGCGGAACAAACGCTATCGTTGGCAGGGGAAGAATTTCTACATCTTCGCTTTCTGAGGCGGCACCATCGGTCGTCTCATTCCCGCTTGGGTCAGGCGCCAGAATCATTCCCGAATACACGGCAAAGAACCCACCGCCACCGAGCGCCAGCATGAGTACGAGCCCGATGAGAAGCGGGAGCTTTGATTTCTTTTTTGGCGCGGATTCCTGCGCCTCGGCTGATTCTGCCATTCTCGGACACCTTCAGATGTGACGAGATCGATATAGCCCGGCTGTGACTAACCGATTGTTAAGGCGGATCACTCAAAACGGACGTGTCCTTTCAGAATGGAGGAACACCGTGCAGCAAATCCTTGCAGTTTGGTCTTCGCTTGATACCCGTCGCCGAGTAGTTGTCATTGGCGCCACCGTGCTGATGTTCGCCGCAGTCCTTGGGCTGTCTCGTATGGCGAGCAAACCTTCGTTCTCACTGCTTTATTCCGGGCTTGAGCCTGCAGCCGCCGGCGAGGTTGTCGCAGCTTTGGATCAGCGGGGCGTCGCATATGATCTGCGGGAAGGTGCGATTTTCGTTGATTCTTCCATGCGCGACTCACTACGCATGACATTGGCATCGGAGGGGCTGCCAGCGAACGGGGCCACGGGATACGAGCTTCTTGATTCGTTATCCGGGTTCGGCACGACCAGCCAGATGTTTGACGCTGCGTACTGGCGGGCGAAGGAGGGAGAGTTGGCCCGAACGATCTCGGCCAGCCCGATGATCCGGTCAGCCAGGGTGCATATATCCAACCCGTCATCGAATCCCTTCCAGCGCGATATCAAGCCAACGGCCTCCGTCTCAATCAGCAGCTCTGCTGGCGCAATCTCGCCCGCGCAGGCGCAAGCGCTCAGGTATCTGGTCGCCTCGGCTGTCGCCGGGCTGCAGCCACATGATGTGTCGATCATCGATGCAAATGGCGCCTTGGTGTCTTCGGACGATGCGCTTTCCCCAAGTGGAAACGAAATGGCCGGGGAGCTGAAAGGAAACATCCAACGAATCCTTGAGGCTCGAGTGGGTGTTGGAAAGGCCGTCGTGGAAGTGAACGTTGAAACCATGATGGATCATGAGGCCATTGTGGAAAGGCGGTTCGACCCCGAGAATCGGGTGGCCATCTCGACCGACACTGAGGAGCGATCCAGCAGCACAAGCGGCACTGAAGCGGATTCCGTGACGGTCGCAAGCAACCTCCCGGAAGGGGATGCCGCCGGGGGAAACTCCAGTTCGCAAAGCGAAAACACCGAGAGCCGTGAACGAGTAAACTACGAAGTGTCCGAAACGACCCGCGAGGTCTTGCGTGAACCGGGAGCCATCAAACGTATTTCGGTTGCGGTCCTGGTGGACGGTCTTCGGTCTGATGATCCGGCCACGGGGGAAACTGTCTGGTCTCCGAGATCCGAAGAAGAGATGGACGCGCTGAGGGAACTCGTTGCCTCCGCCATTGGATTTGATTCCGAGCGCGGCGATTCGATCACTCTCAAGACGATGGAGTTCGAACCAGTCACGTCCGACGGCACGTCTGAAGCGCCTGGATTCTTGTCGCAGTTCACATTCGATCCGATGGCACTGATCCAGATGGCAACGCTTGCGTTGGTCGCTTTGCTGCTGGGGCTCTTCGTGGTGCGTCCGATTTTGACCTCCGCTTCACCCGAAACCGCTGCGCTCGAGGGGCCAATGGGTGTTGCGCCCGGGCTCCCTGGGCTGTCTGATTCGGACGAATCCGCTGACTTCGATCCGTCCGCGGGAGCTCCAGCCCTGACAGGTGAGATCGATGACGGTGTAGAGCCGATGTCCTCGCTGCCGATGTTGGGCGGCGATGGTGACCTAGACGACATAATGCCGGTCGCTGGCTTCCAGTATGAGGAAGATCCGGTCGATCGCCTACGACAGCTGATCCAAGACAGACGTGAGGAGACGGTGGAGATTCTTCGCGGCTGGATGGATGAGGAAGAAAAGGAGGAATCCGTCTGATGACAGTTTTGATGCTGGAGGATTTTGATGTTCCGGCCCACCATCAGGAGCCACCCGAGACGGTCAAGGCCGCAGCGCCCGCGCCCGAATTGAGCGAAGCAGACAGGCTGGCTGCATATGAACAGGGATATCAGGCCGGGTGGGATGATGCCGTAAAGGCCCAATCAGAAGATCAGGATCGCATCAGCGCGGAATTCGCCCGCAACCTTCGAGAGTTGTCGTTCACTTTCCACGAGGCGAGGTCCCACGTCATCCAGTCGATGGAACCACTTCTTAAAGAGTTGGTGAATACTCTGCTTCCGGGACTGATTGCCGAAACCATGGCGGCCAATCTGCAGGAGGAGCTGCGGCCATTGATCGCGGAATGTGCGGACACTCCGATTGAACTGGTGGTCTGCCCGGGCGGCGCAGCCCTTCTGGAGGCGCCGATTGCCGAGTTTGCCGGTGCGGCGATCACTGTGACCGAAGAGCCGTCTCTGGCAGATGGTCAGGCCTATTTCCGGGTCGGAAAAGTTGAGCGCCATGTTGATCTTAGCGGTGCGCTTGAACAGATGCGGGCCGCGTTTGCCGCCCTTTTCGAACTCAATGAGAGGACTTTGAAATATGCCTGATACCTCGGCAGACGAGCATCCGTTCACACGCGTGCCGATCGAGATCACTGTTTCTGTGGGGCGGGCTTTTCCGGTGGTCAGAGATCTTCTTGCCCTCACCAACGATGCGGTCCTTGTCCTGGACAAGCGCGTTGAAGATCCGGTGGAGCTTTATGTTGGTGACAAGCTGATCGCCCGCGGCGAGTTGCAGGAGCTTGAAGGGGAAAATGCCGGTCAGCTTGCGGTCCGCTTGACCGAAGTTGCCGACTTAAGCAACGGGCTTTGATCTTGCGACGGGCCCTTCTCTGTTTCATCTGTCTGCTGTTGGCCATGGGCGCCACGACGGACCCGGCAATGGCGCAGGCGATCTCCATCGATCTTGGCAGCGGCGATGGCAACCTGACCGCCCGGTCGATTCAATTGATGGTGCTCGTGACGGTCCTGAGCCTGGTGCCGGGTCTGGCGATCATGATAACGTGCTTCCCGTTTATTGTGACGGTTCTGTCAATCTTGCGCCAGGCCATCGGTCTGCAACAATCGCCGCCAAACATGCTGATCATCAGCCTTGCGCTGTTCCTCACGTATTTCGTGATGGAACCAGTCTTTACCGAGGCCTGGAGGCAAGGGGCACAGCCGATGATAGATGGCGATCTGGAGCTTGAGGCGGCGTTCGAGGCGGCCATCGCGCCGTTCCGGGTGTTCATGTCCGGGCGGCTTGATCCTGATACGTTCGACCGTCTCGCCACACTCCGCGCTGGCGCGGAGCCGTTTACCGGTGCGCCGGAAGCGGCACCGCTTTCCATTCTTGTTCCCTCGTTTCTGCTGAGCGAGATTGAACGGGCGTTTCAAATCGGGTTTCTGATCTTTCTTCCGTTTCTGATCATCGATTTGGTTGTTGCGGCGATCCTCATGTCGATGGGCATGATGATGGTGCCACCGGCGATTGTGTCTTTGCCGTTCAAGCTTGCATTCTTTGTGGTCGCCGACGGGTGGAGCTTGATTACCGGGGCGCTCGTGCGAAGTTATTTCTGACGGATGAGGCGTGCGGAATCGAAAGCCGAAACGGCCTTTGCCGAAATCCGGGTTTGCATTGTGGCGGATCCATTGAGGGGGCGATGGTCAGACCAGACCTTCCTCAGAACAGGCGGAGAACGCAGCGGCCGAAAGGAAAGTTCAAGACACGGATTGGGGCGCAGGCGCAGCCAAATAGGATTCCAATAAAGCGCGAACCGGGACCCGCGCCTGCAAGCGGTTTGCCAGCAGGAAGATGCCGCCAAACTTGCGCTGCAGGTAAAGTACATCCATCGGCAATGGTGGCGGGACGAACCCGGCCTCCGCCAGAGCCATCCCATCTACCTGCAGGCGGTCCGACAGTTTCGTCGTCGCGAAATCAAAGGGATCGCCAGCGCGCAAAGCGTCAAAAACCGTTTGGATCATGGTGAGTATCTGGGCCCTGTGCGCTGATGCAATGTCGGGTCCGATGACACCGAGGGCGGTTGCCGCTTGCTCCACCCTGCGGGTGTCCTGCGCAAGCCCGGCGGACATCAGGTCGTGGTACAGGGCAGAGGTCGCAGGCTTCAACCGACGCGTTGCACCAAAGTCCAAAAGCACGATCCGCCGAGTATCATAATTGTAGCGGTAGTTGGCAAAGTTGGGATCCGTCTGCATCAGGCCGAACCGGAACACTTCGGCCAGCAAGAGGTCGATCAGATCCGTTGCGATGCGGTCGCGGTCTGCCTGTGGCAGCGATCTGGCGTCCTCAATCGGGCGCCCCTCGACAAAAGAAATCACCAGAATGTCCGAAGTGGTCCAATCCCCGTACAATTCAGGCAGGACGAACCGATCATCCGCCGCCACCTTGGCCGAATAAGCCGTCAGATAGCGACCTTCTTGTAGATAGTCGGTCTCTTCCCGCAGTTGCCGCCGCGCTTCGTCCAGATACGGGGCCAGATCGAAACCGGCAGGCAGCAAGCCGGACACCTGGACCAGAGCCCCGACGTTGGACACATCGCTGTCGATGCTGCGCGCGACGCCGGGGTATTGCACTTTGACCGCGACATCTCGGCCGTCGCGCAATTGTGCGCGATGCACCTGCCCGATAGAGGCAGCCGCGATGGGCCGCACATCGAACCGGGCAAAGTGGCGCATCCAGTCCGAGCCCCAATTGGCGATCAGAACCTGTTTCAGCTGACGCTGAGGCATGAAATGCGCATCCGACCGCAGCCGCGCTAGAATCTCTACCAGTTCGGGCGGCAGCACGTCGCCAGTGTCCATCGACATCAGCTGGCCGATCTTCATCGCGGCGCCCCGCATATGGGCCAATTCGTTCGCAACGCGGCGCATGTTGGCGGGAGTCAGCAGCACATCGCGCAAGGCGGGGCGCTCCCCCTTGGCAAGGTGCCGGGCGCCGGACATAGCCATGCCGCCCATGATCCCGCCCGCCATGGAGCCAAGCCGGGTGAGGCGGGCCAGTCGGCTGGAGGGCACGCGGAGCGCGCGCGCGGGGGATGGGGTCTCTGTCATCCACCCGAGGTATCGCGGGGCTTCGGAAAATCAATGCCCGACGTGCGCCGCTATACCCGTTGCTATTGTATCGGTTTGGGATAGCATTTCGCGTTGAGGAAACATCTTTAGGGAGAATGACATGCGTGGAGCCTGCACAGGTCTGGCCGCTTCGCTGGTGTTCGTGGCGGCGACCGCGATGGCCCAGCAAGCAACCGATGGGATCGCGCCCGAGACGGATTCCGATACTGGCGTTTTCATGGCCAGCGAGGCGGCAATGCCGCCGTACGCGGCGCGCGAAGCCG
>CAYGRI010000106.1:11338-14490 GCA_964352155.1 uncultured Maritimibacter sp.
TTTGGCCGAGGGCGGAACCGCCGCCGATGCCATGGTCGCCGTTCAGGCCGTGCTGGGGCTGGTGGAGCCGCAAAGCTCCGGCCTTGGCGGCGGCGCGTTCCTGATCTGGTATGATGCCGACAGCGGCGAGGTCACGACGCTGGACGGGCGCGAAACGGCGCCGCTTGCCGCCGACCCCACGCTGTTCCAGATCGATGGCGAGACGATGGGCTTTTGGGATGCGGTTATCGGCGGCCGGTCCGTCGGTGTGCCGGGAACGCCCGCCCTGATGCAGGCGGCGCATGACCGCTGGGGCAAGGCCGAATGGTCTACCTTGCTGGATCCCGCAATTGCGCTGGCCGAATCCGGTTTTGCCGTCTCGCCCCGCCTTGCCGGTGCCGTCGCAAATGATGCAGAGCGGTTGGCCACCCATGCAAGGACCGCCGAATACCTGCTTCCGGGCGGAGAACCGATTGCCGCCGGGACGATGCTGACGAACTTTCCCTATGCCGCCACGTTGAAGGCGATCGCTGCGGGTGGGGCCGATGTGTTCTATCGCGGGGGGATCGCCCAGGGCATTGTGGATACCGTCAAGGGCGCGTTGGACAACCCCGGGCGGCTGGAGATGATCGACTTTGCCGCCTACCGGGTGGTTGAACGCCCTGCCGTCTGCGCCGCCTATCGGGTGTATGAGGTGTGCGGCATGGGCCCACCGTCGTCCGGTGCGCTGACGGTCGGGCAGATCCTGGGGCAGCTCGACAGTTTCGATCTGGCCGCGATGGGTCCCGAAGACCCGCAGGCCTGGCGTCTGATCGGCGATGCCTCGCGCCAGGCTTTCGCCGACAGGGGACGCTACATGGCCGACAGCGATTTCGTTCCAGTGCCGACAAAGGGATTGGTCGATCCGGAGTACCTCGCATTGCGGGCCGAAGCGTTGATGGGCGAGACCGCGCTGGAGGCCGTCGCCCCAGGCGCGCCAGCCTTTGACCATGCGCTGCTTTGGGCCGACAACGTGCCGATCGAGATGCCGTCGACCAGCCATATCTCGATTGTGGACAGCTACGGCAATGCACTGTCGATGACGACGACGATTGAGAACGGCTTCGGCTCGCGGCTGATGGCGCCGGGTGGATTTCTGCTGAACAATGAGCTGACGGATTTCTCGTTCCGCAGCCATTCCGACGGGGTCCCCATCGCCAATCGGGTGGAGCCGGGCAAGCGGCCTCGGTCCTCGATGTCCCCCACCATCGTGCTGCAGGACGGCGCGCCCTATCTGGTGATCGGGTCGCCGGGCGGCAGCCGGATCATCGGCTACGTCGCTCAGGCGATCATTGCCCATGTGGACTGGGGTCTGGACGTGCAAGCCGCTCTGACCATGGGGCATGCCGTCAATCGGTTCGGAACCTTCGATCTGGAAGCAGGGACCGCTCTGGCAGCGCTGGAAGGTCCGTTGACCGATCTTGGGTTCAAGGTGAATGTACGGGATATGAACTCCGGCCTCTATGCCATTCTGATCACTCCGGACGGGTTGCAGGGTGGCGCGGATCCTCGGCGGGAGGGCATTGCGCTGGGGGATTGAGGCGCCAGCGGGCGACCTTTTGCGAATCACAGCAGCGGGTCGCGCCCGGACCGGCGAGATCCGGGCGCGGCACGTTGCGTGTTTAGCATCAGGCGAGATCACCCGGCGCCCGGTTGTTCCGGCGGCCCAGTGGTCTTGCCTCTTGGGAAGAAAAATATAGCTTATCCGAAAATTTCCTTTTCATAGTGGCTGATTAGCCACGCGTCGACCTGCCCGGAACGTCGGGGGTCCATGCGCCATGGGCGTCTTGCCCAATGTGGCAGGCTGCAAATAGGCAGAAGTCCGGGCGATAACCCGCCCATGGAATTTACGCAAACTTGACATAACGCTGGTACGAACGCTTCTTGGATGTACATGAAACGAGACGAAACAGCCCGTCGGGACGGTGACTATGAGCAGCGGAAGGGGACCTCCGCGCGATTTCCCGACAAGAACTGTAAACGCCCAGAGGGACAAAGGTACGTTGGGGATGACACGGCTAGGATGGCTGGGGCCGTTGGCGGTAGCGATATCGTTGACTGTCTCGGCGCCGGTGCAGGCTGGCAATGGCCAAGGGCTTTGCAGCCACAAACTGACCAAGATGATACCGAACCGCAAACGCTCGGCGTCGTCCGGCTCGGAGGTGGTGCGGGAGGTCATGAACAAAAGCGGCCGCGAGCGCGACGCGGTAATCGAGCGCGAGGTGCTGGAGGGCAACATGCCGGGCTTCATCCGGGATCTTGTTCCGGTGACGGTCAGCGGCAAGGTCAACGGGCATACGTTGAAGATCACACTGTGCGTGACGCCAGACTATCTGGCGGTCGGCAATGATCGGGATTACGTGCGCGTGCCCTTGGGGATGGCGTCGGCGGCTCGGGTGGCGGATGCGCTGGGCTTTCTGCTGCCGACGGCACGGATCGTGGATCTGATCTACGCCCAGGCCGAGGTGCAATTGGCGCCAAATCCGATGGAACCGGGCGCGGCGATGACGACGACCCGCTATTTCATGCGGCATGACGACACGGTGAGCCGCCAGGCGGGGTCGCCGGGCCTGCATCCGGTTGCGCTGGTTGCGGGGATCAAGAAAGATCTGGTGATCTCCGAACGTTTGCGCAAACAGCCCGGCCGCGTTGCGATTTATGGCTGGCATCGCACAAACGGGCGGCCGATCCAGCCGCTAAGCCTGGTGCACGGTGCCGATTATGCCGATTACAGCCACGGCATCCGACTGGTCAGCCGGATCGCCTTTATCAACGGGCGGCCGGTGGCGCTGGACAAGGTAATGCAGGATCCGGACATCGCGGCGATCGTCACGGGCGATGAGGGGCCGATGCGGAACGTGCGCAACCTGATGGTATCGCTCTACCGCTGACAAGAACATCGAGGGATCGCGTTGCCCGCGTGCCGCATAGCCGCGGGCGATTGCTTTTGTGGACAGCGAGGTTGCAAGAGGCCCTTCCACGCCTGGGCCGGTCCACTTCCAGCGATCCGGGTCCGACGGCGACCCGAACGCGCCATACCGCGCAAACTGTCTCTGAGGATCCGGACCTGACTGCGCGTCCTAAAGCATTTCGCCATTAACCTGAGACATATCCGGCAGCCTTGAAGTAGTTCC
>CAYGRI010000107.1:0-14489 GCA_964352155.1 uncultured Maritimibacter sp.
CCTCCCTTCTGCCCGCCCTTCTGCCCGCGGCGCGTTCCGGCGCATCGCGGGCAGACCTTGCGTTCCGTTCACCGTTGCCCCCCCCTGGGAGTCCCCATGTCCGACGAAAAGACCGCCGCGCCCGCCGGTGCGGCCCCTCCGCGCGAATTCGATCTGTGGCGCCGCCTGTCCGCCACGCCAGAGCTGGGACCGGCGATCCTGCTGGTCGTGATGCTGGTCGTGTTCACCTCGATCAACCCGGCGTTCATGTCGCTCAACAACATCTCGAACGCGCTGACCTTCACGGTGGAACTGGGGCTGATCGCGCTGGGGATGACCCTCTTGATGACAAGCGGAGAGTTCGATCTGTCGGTGGGTTCGGTATTTGGCTTCACCGCCGTTGTGATGTGGACGCTGATCAACGCCACCGCGCTTGGGATGCCGCTGGCCTTTCTGATCGCCATGGCGATGGCGGCCTTCATCGGGGCGATCAACGGCTTTTTCGTCACCCGGCTGAAGATTCCGTCCTTTCTGGTGACCCTGGGGATGCTGCTGGTGGTGCGCGGCAGCGCCCTGTGGCTGACCAGCGGCTTTCCGCAGCGCACCTGGAACACCGGCGACCAATGGCTGGCCGAGGTGCTGGTGGGCGATTTCTGCATCGGCGGCACCGGCAATTTCTGCGCCGGCGGTCTGCGCATCTATATGAGCCTGATCTGGTTCGTCCTGATCGCGGTCTTGCTGCATTACCTGCTGACCCGCACCCGCTTTGGCAACTGGACCCAGGCGACCGGCGGCAACCCCGCAGCCGCCCGCAACCGAGGCGTGCCGATCCGGCGGGTCAAGATGCTGCTGTTCATGGTAACTTCGGCCCTGGCGGGTCTGGCCGGCATCATCTCTTCCATCCGGGTTTCGGCCGCCAATCCCAATTCGGGCACCACATATGAGCTGGAGGTGATCGCCATGGTGGTGATCGGCGGCACAGCGCTGATGGGTGGGCGCGGCACTATACTGGGCACGGTTCTGGGGGTGCTGATCCTGCGGCTGATGCGCAACGGGATCGTTTTGATCGGGGTGCCCGGCCTGGCCTATAACATCTTTATCGGCGCGATCATCCTTGGCATGATGGCCCTGCACTCGGCGCTGGAGCGTCGGCACAACGAGGGGACCTGAGCCATGGCCATGACCACGCCCATCGTCGAAATGCGCAACATAGAGAAATTCTATGGCCGCATTCATGCCCTGCGCGGCGTCAACCTGCATGTGAACAAAGGCGAGATCGTCGGGCTGCTGGGCGACAACGGGGCAGGCAAGTCGACCCTGATCAAGGTCCTGTCCGGCGCGGTGCCCTATACCTCGGGACAGATCCTGATCAACGGCCAGGAAGTCATGCTGGCCAGCACCAATGACGCCATCGATGCGGGGGTAGAGACGATCTATCAAGACAGCGCCCTGGTGCCGCAACTGTCGATCGCACGCAACCTGTTCCTGGGCCGCGAATTGACCAAGGGGCCGCTGGGCCGACTGGATCAGGCCGCCATGAACAACGTCGCCTCGGATCTGCTGCGCCGGGTCGGGATCACCAAGAACATCCCTCCGACCACGCCGATCAGCTCGCTCTCTGGCGGGGAGCGGCAGGCGGTGGCCATCGCTCGGGCGATGTATTTCGACAGCGAGATCATCATTCTGGACGAGCCCACAAACAACCTCGGCGTGGCCGAAACCCAGGGCGTGCTGAACTTTGTGCGCGATGCCCGCGACAAGGGTCATGCCTGCATCTTCATCGCCCACAACATCCATCATGTCTTTCAGGTGGTGGACCGCATGGTGGTGATGCGCCGGGGCGAGGTGGCCGCAGATGACCTCAGCCCCAAAAGCTGTACCATCCAGGATGTGGAAAACATCATCACCGGCGAACATCTGGCGGCATGATGGAGATCGCGGCGCAGGGGATCACCGCCCGGTTCGCGGCCGATCTGGGTCGGCTGGACGCCTTTGTGATCGACGACGCGGGGCGCCGGGTCGCGCCGCTGCACCGCGCCCCCTGGGTCGGCACGTCCGAGGCGATGCCCGACGATGCCGCGCCGCTGATGGCCGGGCTGGGCGGGGATTTCTTTTGCGCGCCCTTCGCGGCCTCCGAAGGCGACAGCCCGCTACACGGCTGGCCCGCGAATGTGCCCTGGAACATCGCCCTGGCCGCGCCCGACCGGATCCGGGCGATTTGCGCGCGCCCGGTCTTCGGCGCCACGCTGATCAAGGAACTGGCCGTGCAGGATGCGCATCCCTTCGTCTATCAGCGCCATGTCTTCGTGGGCGGCAGGGGGCGGGTGTCGGCGGCCAATCACGGCAATGTCTCGGTGCCCAATGGCGCATATATCCGCAGCTCGGCCAAGCGCCATTGGGAAACGCCCGCCACGCCTCAGGAAAGCGATCCGGCGCTGGGGCGGTCCTATCTCGCCTGCCCCGCCCGGTCCCGCGATGCCACCGCCTTTCCCACTGCCGCCGGGGGCACCGCCGATCTGACCACCTACCCGTGGTTCGACCGCAGCGAGGATTTTGTGATCGGGATCGAGGCGCCGGACAGCCCCCTTGGCTGGACCGCCGTGACCCGGCCTGCTGAGGGCGATCTGTACCTTTCGCTGCGCCATCCCCGGCATGTGCCGATGACCATGCTCTGGCATTCCAATGGCGGGCGCGATTATGCGCCGTGGTCGGGGCGGCACACGGGCTGTCTGGGCGTCGAGGAAGGCGCGGCGGACCACATGCTTGGCCCCTCGACAGAGGCCGATCTGGCCGGGCCCGGCGCCCTGTCCCTGCGCCCCTTCGGCAGTGTCGAGATGCGCCATGTGACCGGCGCCATCGCCTGGCCCTCGGGCGCGCCGGTGGCGGATGTACGCGTGGCAACCGAGGGCCTGATCATCGAGGGCGCGGATGGCACCCGCCGCAACCTCCCGTTTCTGAACGATTTCCTGGGATTGGACGCGCCGTGACCGACCGCCCCCTTGTCATCAGCGCGCCAGAGCCCCGGACGCTGGATCTGATCTTTCGCCCCGAGCGGCTGGCCGAGCTGCACGCCGCCTATGACATCCGCGAGGTTGAGACGCACGCTTTGCACGCCCTGCCCGACGCGGTGCTGGCGGCGGCGCGCTATGTGATCGGCCAGCCACCGATCGACGCCGCCACGCTGGAGCGGATGGAGCGCCTGCGCTGCGTCTTCAATGTCGAGGGCAATCTGTTTCTGAATATGCCCTATGCCCGCCTGTTCGAACGCGGCATCCACGTGGTGACCACGATGGAGGTGTTTGCCCGCCCCGTCGCCGAAATCGGCCTTGGCCTTGCGCTGGATCTTCTACGCGACATCACCGGCGCCGACTTGGCCTTTCGCGAGGGGCGCGAGGCCTGGGGGCTGGAAAGCAACGCCCAGGCGCGGCTGTTGACCGGCGCCGATGTGGGGCTGATCGGGTTCGGCTCCATCGGCCGGTCGCTGTTGCCGCTGTTGCAGCCGTTCCGGCCCCGGCTGCGGATCCATGACCCCTGGCTGCCGCCCTCGGTGATCGCCGACGCCGGGGCAGAGCCCGCCGATCTGGACCAGCTGCTGCGACACAGCGATGTGGTCTTCGTGCTGGCCTCGGTGACCGACGAGAACGAAGGATTCCTGGACCGCGAGGCCTTTGCCAGGATGCGCCCGGGCGCGGCCTTCATCCTGCTCAGCCGGGCGGGCGTGGTGGATTTCGACGATCTGATCGCGGCGGTAAAGGCCGGGCGGATCCGCGCGGCCTCTGACGTGTTCCCCCAAGAGCCGATGCCCCCAGACCATCCGGTGCGCGCGATGCCGGGGTTCCTGCGCTCGGCCCACCGCGCGGGGGCGATGGATGTGGCGTTCAAGGCGATGGGCGACATGGTGCTGGAGGATATGGCGCTGATCGACCGGGGCCTGCCGCCGATGCGCTGCAAACGGGCAGAGCGAGAGACGGTGGCCAAGATGCGCTCCAAACCGGTCGAGAAAAGCTGAGAGGGCGGCGCGAGGCCACAGATCACCGGACACAGACCAGAGACCAGAGACCAGAGACCAGAGACCAGAGACCAGAGACCAGAGACCAGAGACCAGAGAAATCAAGCGGTCAATAGGTTGCCGACAGCCCGCCATCAATGGCCAGGATCTGCCCGGTGACATAGCCCGCCAGGGGCGACAGCAGGAACACGATGGCGCCTGCGCAATCGGCAGGGGTTCCGGGCCTGCCCAGCGGGATGCGCCGCTGCGCAAGGTAGAACTCGCGGAACGTCGGGTCGTCATGTTCGTGGCGGCCGTCCGCCATGACGGCCATCCGCGTGTCGATAAAGCCCGGCGCCACCCCGTTGGCGCGGATCCCCAGGGGCGCCATGTCAACGGCCATGGCGCGGGTCAGGCTGGCCGCCCCGCCTTTGGACACCGCATAGGCCGCGGTGCCGGGCTGACCGAACAGCGCCTGGGTCGACAGCGTGTTGACGACGGACGCCTCCCGCCCGGCCTGCAGCAAGGGCATCATCGCCTGGGTCACCCGTAGCATGGAGGTCAGGTTCACCGATAAGACTTGTTCAAAGCGGTCGACGCCGACGTCCTGCACACGGCCTTCATCCACCACAGCGGCATTGTTCACCAGACCGTCCAGCCGTCCGAACCTGTCCTGCAAAGCGCGTACACCCGCCGCGATGTCAGAGGCGGAGGTGACGTCGACGCCAAGCGCGTGGGCGCCCGCCTCCGCGCCACCCAGCCGGTCGGCGGCGTCCTGGCAGACCGAGGCGTCGATATCGGCCAGCGCGACCTGCCCGCCCTGTGCCAGCACCGCCTTTGCCACCCCAAGGCCGATGCCCCGCGCCGCGCCCGTGACAAGAACCACGCGGCCCTGCAACAGGCCCGGCGCGGCGCTCAACAACCCGCTCCGCGCTGGCGCTTTACCTCGCTCCAGGACAACTGACAGCCGTCGCCCCGGGCGCGGGCCGCCGCGAATGCCTCGCGGATGGCCAGCGCCGTCACCGTGGCCTCGGACCCGGTCAGGTTGCAGGGGTCGAGGTAGATCCGCTGGTGTTCGGCCAGATCGTCGCGCACCGCAATCGCGGGATCCCCCGCCATCAGCCGCGCGGCCAGTTCCCAGGCGAACAGACCGGCGACCTTGGGGGCGATCCGCAGCTCCACCCGGGTGATCGGGTTGCCGGTCCAGTCGGGATGCCGCGCCAGCGAGACGCCGGGAATGCCCTCCAGCGCGGCCATCCACATGCCAATGATCGCCTCTTCGGCGGCGCGGGCGGCGGCGTGATCCCGGCGGCGCCAGACCTCCATCGCGGCGATGGCACCGATGATCCCCTCCTTGCCGATCTTGGTGAGCCGGCCAATCCCCCGGTTTTGCAGGGCGACGCAGCGCAGGAGCCCGGCGCGCCCGGCGACGATGCCGCTGGTGGGGCCAGAGAGGAACTTGTGCCCCGAATAGATCGCCGCCGCCGCCCCCGCCATGACCGGCCCTGTCAGGTCATATTCGCTGGCCATATCGACGATGACGGGCACGCCATGCTCGGCACAGAGCGCAATCACAAGGTCCAGCGGCAATTCGCCTTCGCGCACCGTGTGATGGGACACCACATGCACCACGGCGGCCAGCCCCGCCTCCAGCGCGGCGCGCAGGTGATAGGTCTCGCACAGGGCGGCGGTGCCCAGCGGCACGACCTGCCCCCCCGCGACCGAGATCGCCTGCGGCACCGGCGCGCCGTAATGCACCATATGCCCCATCTGGATCCCGATGCCACGGGGGACATCCGGCAGGTTGGGCAGCGCCTCGATTCGCGCCAGATCGTCGCCGGTCAGGGCGGCGGCCACGCACAGGCACATGGCCGCCGAGCTGGAGGATGTGACAAAGCCCGCCTCTGCCCCGGTGGTCGCGGCGATGGTCTGGCTGGCCAGCGCCTGCAACGCGTCGATGGCCACGAAATGCTGCGAGATGGCGGACATCTCTTTGACCACATCGGGATGCAGGCGGGACGCGCCAATCGCGGTCATCGTCCCCGATGCGTTGATCACCGGAGAGAGCCCCCACCGCCGGAGTACATCCGCCATCGCCTGCCCCCTGTCGTCGCTTCCCCCTGAACCTTCCGGGGTTTGGCGCCGAACTGCAAGGCCGCTGCGGTTGCAGGCGCCGTCCGCGTCAGGCCCTTTGCCCCCAGGCACCCCATGCGCGGCAATGGCGGTATGGGCGGGGTTCGAGGCGGCTGGGGATCTGCACGCCATCCGCGCCAAGTCTATTGCCCGCGCCCTCAGGCGCTTACATGCCGCAAAGATCGGTCCGGGTGGATTGCGAGGGTGCGCGCCGTCCGCGCCAACTCCTCTGTCCGCGCCCCGTGGCAGCCCTTGCCCCGCATAGGTTGGTCTGGGCGCGGCGTTCAACCGGAGCCTCCCTAGCGGGACGCCTTGTCAAGCTTGCTGTTGTCCCACACCGGCCCCGGCCTCGGCCCTGCCGCGATGGCGATCTCGCGGAAGGCCACCGCTTCGGGCGACAGGGCCTGGGCGCGGCGGGAATAGAGGTAATAGCGGCGCAGCACCGGCGTGCCGGAGAAACTTCGAAAATCGACCCCGAACACATCCGCCAGAACCGAGGCATAGGAGGGCGCGGCGGTCAGCCCGTGGCCGGAGCCGACCAGCGCCAGCGCCGTCGTCAACCCACGCACCCGCAGGGCGCTGGCCGTGGGCGGCGTGTCGGGCGCGTGGATCATAGGGTCCAGCGCGCTGCGGAATTCTTCGGAATAATGGATCCAGTCCGCCCCTTTCAGCCGCGCCCTGTCATAGGTCATCGCGCCATCGCCCGCGCCGGACCGTGGCAGAACGATCTGGATCTCGGCCGACCACAGCGAATCCGCCGTGACATTCGACGGCGGCTGCCGTTCCGGCCCCAGCCCGATGTCCGCGTCGCCTGCCGCGACCTCTGCCACGACGCCGTCGCCGGTGCTGTCCAACAGGCTGACCGCCACGTTGGGATAGGCCGCGCGAAACCGTGTCATCACCCCCGGCAGCCAGGTGGCGGCCAGGATCTGTGGCACAGCCAGCCGCAGATGCCCCCGGCGCAGCGCCTGCAGATCCGCCGCGCTGTCGGTCAGGTTCTGCAGATCCGCCAGCATCCGCTCTGCCGTGGGCCGGATCTCGCGCCCGAAGGCGGTCAGCGTCACACCGCGCCCCATCCGGTCGAACAAGGGCAGGCCCAGATCCGTCTCTAACTGCCGCACCAGCATGCTGACCGCCGATTGCGTCAGGCACAGCCGCTCTGCCGCGGCGGTAAAGCCGCCGGTCTCGGCCACGGCGGCGAAGGCGTGCAACTGACGAAGGCTGATTGCCATAAGGTTACCTGATGCATTCACAATGTTTATTCATTTGTATCATGGGATCGTCAAGGCCACACTCGCAAGCGAAAGCAGGGGCGGGCGTGGAATGCATATCGCAGTCGTGGGGACGGGCATCGTCGGGTCTGCAACCGCTGCCTGGTTGCAGCGGGACGGGCACCGCGTGACCTTCGTCGACCCGCAGGACGCCGGGGAGGCCTGTTCCTTCGGCAATGCGGGCTCTTTGTCGCCCAGTGCGGTGCTGCCGGTGGGGATGCCCGGCATGTGGAAGAAAGTGCCGCGCTGGCTGCTGGATCCGGACGGGCCGCTGGTGATCCGGGCGCATTATCTGCCGGTCGTGCTGCCCTGGCTGATGCGGTTCCTGCGCCATTCTTCGGAACGCGAGGTGACGCGGATCGCCACCGCCATGCGCGGCCTGCTTGCGCCCGTGTTCGACGCCTATATGCCGCTGGTGCAGCGCGCCGGGGCCTCTGGCCTCGTGCGGCAGGACGGCTGCCTTTATGTCTATTCCTCACGCGCTTCGGCCAACCGCTGGGCCTGGGGCGCGGATCTGCGCCGCAGTCTGGGGGTCGAGATGCAGCCGCTGGAAGGCGAAGCCCTTTTCGAGATGGAACCGGACCTGCGCGGCAGCTTCAGCTTCGGGCAATTCGCGCCGGACAATGGCTCGACCCCCGATCCTTCGGCGCTGGTCAAGGCGATCCACGGGCAAGCGATGCGCGACGGCGCCGCCCATGTTCGCGCCCGCGTCACCGGGTTTCACCGCAAGGACGGGCAGGTCCGCGCGCTGCGGATCGAGGGGCAGCCGGATCTGGAGGTCGACGGGGTGGTCATCGCCGCCGGGGCCTGGTCCGGCGTGCTGGCGCGGCAATTGGGCACGAAGGTGCCGCTGGAAACCCAGCGCGGCTATCATGTGACGGTGCAGAACCCCGGCGTGGCCCTGACGCGCAACGTGATGGCGGTGGAACAGAACATCATGGTCAACCCGATGTCGATGGGGCTGCGGCTGGCCGGCACGGTGGAGCTGGCCGGCCTGACAGCGCCGCCGAATTACGCCCGCGCCGAAGGGCTGCTGGCGCGGGGCAAGGACTTGTTTCCGCGCCTGCGCACCGAGGATCGCACGCTCTGGATGGGGCATCGCCCCTGTCTGCCGGATTCGATGCCCGTCATCGGGCGGGCGCCACGGGTAGAAAACGTCTGGTTCGGCTTTGGCCACGGCCATGTGGGCATGTGCGGCGGCGCCACCACCGGGCGCGAGATCGCCAACCTCGTCTCTGGCCGCGCGCCGCAGATCGACC
Source organism: uncultured Maritimibacter sp. (assembly GCA_964352155.1). Classification (GTDB taxonomy): domain Bacteria; phylum Pseudomonadota; class Alphaproteobacteria; order Rhodobacterales; family Rhodobacteraceae; genus Psychromarinibacter. The sequence continues at coordinate 8,631 of CAYGRI010000107.1, forward strand.
TGACTCCGTTTCGCGCGGATCGCTTTCGCCTGGGGTCGGCGGCATGACACGATCGCAACAACGGGCGCAGAACAGGCCCATTCACTCACCCGAAACATAAGGAGATCCACATGACGGACTTGCTGAGAAGAGCGCTGGTTGCAGGCGCGGTCGCGGTGTCGCTGGGGGCGGTCACCGCCGGAACGGGCGCGCTGGCGCAGGCGGGCGATTATCCGACAAAGCCGATCACGCTGGTGGTCCCCTTCCCGCCCGGCGGCTCCACCGACCTGCTGGCGCGCAAGATCGGCGAGACTATCTCTGTGACCCTGGGCCAGCCTGTGGTGGTCGAGAACCGGGGCGGCGCCGGGGGCACGGTCGGGGCGAATTATGTGGCCCGGTCCGATGCGGATGGCTACACGCTGCTGATGGGCGTCACCGGATCGAACGCGATCAGCGCCGCGCTGCGCGACGATCTGCCCTACAGCCCGACAGAGGATTTCGACCCGGTCAGCATCGTGATCAGCTCGCCTTTGGTGCTGGTGGTCAATGCGGACAGCGATTTCCAGACGGCGGCGGATGTGATCGCCTATGCCAAGGAGAACCCCGGCAGCTTCACCCATGGAACGCCCGGCGTCGGCACGTCGATGCATATGACGGGGGAGCTGTTTGGCCTTGAATCGGGGACAGAGCTGTTGCACGTGCCCTATTCGGGCAGCGCGGCGGCGGTGCAGGACCTGCTGGGCGGCCAGATCGACGCGATGTTCGGCGACATCCTCGTTACCTCGGAATATGTCAAGGCCGGGCGGCTGCGGCCGCTGGCGGTGACCGGCACGCAGGAACATTTCCTGCTCGAAGGCGTGCCCACCGTCGCCGAGGCCGGGCTGGACGGCTTTGCCGCCTTCTCGTGGCAGGGCATCTTTGCCCCCGCCGGCACCCCGCCCGCCGTGCTGGAGACGCTGTATGCGGCCGTCGCCGAGGCGCTGGAAAGCGACGACATCAAGGCGCTGTTCGCCGAGCGTGGCTTTCTGGTCGAGGGGATGCCCCCCGCCGAGGCCAAGACCTTTATCGCCGGTGAAGTGGAAAAGTGGACCCGTGTGGTGGAAGCCGCCGGCCTGAAGCCATAGTCTGACGCCATATGATGACCCCGCCGGGGCTGGCGCCTGCCGGTCCCGGCGATCCCACCGCCACGGAGATCCCATGTCCCACGCGCCTCTCTCGCGCTACGGCCCGCCGGGCGCGATTGTCGTTCTGGGCGGCACCATCGCGGCAATCGCCGCCGGGTATCCGCTTGGCTCGCTGCTTCGGCCGGGGCCTGGGTTCTTTCCGCTGGTGATCGGGCTGCTGCTGGCCGGTCTGGGGCTGGGGCTGGCCATCGAAGCCTGGCGCGGCGACGCCACCGACGCGCCCGATGACGACAGCGGCGCCGAGGGCCGCTTTGCCTGGCGCCCGCTGCTGTGGACCTGCGCGGGGATCCTCGCCTTTTCGCAATTGCTGGAACGGGCGGGGCTGATCCCGGCCACCGTGGCGCTGGTGGTTCTGGCAGCCTTGGGCGAGGCGAACCGGCGCTGGGGCCCGGTGCTGGCGGTGTGCCTGTTCATGGCGGGCTTTGGCACGGCCCTGTTCGTATGGGGGCTGGGCGTGCCCGTCGAAGCCTTCGGCCCGTCCTGATGCTGGAATTCCTGGCCAACCTGCGCCTTGGCCTTGACACCGCGCTGAGCGGTGAGGCGTTGCTGTTCTGCTTTCTGGGGGTGACGGTGGGCACGGGGGTGGGCGTGCTGCCCGGGCTGGGGGCGTTGGCCGCGATCTCGCTGGCGCTGCCGCTGACCTACTACATCGAGCCGACGCTGGCGCTGATCATGCTGGCAGGGATCTTCTATGGGGCGCAATACGGCGGCTCCACCGCCTCGATCCTGCTGAATCTGCCCGGCACCGCCACCGCCGCCGTCACCTGCCTGGACGGCTATCCCCTGGCGCAGCAGGGCAAGGCACTGCTGGCGCTGTTCGTGACGGCGATCAATTCCTTCGTGGGCTCGTCCTTCGCGATTGTGCTGGTGATGGGCTTTGCCCCGCTGATCGCGGAATTCGCGCTGCAATTCGGCTCTGCCGATTACTTTTCGGTGATCTTGCTGGGGCTTGTGGCCGCCTCGACCCTGACTCTCGGCTCGCCGATCAAGGCACTGGCCATGGTCGTGTTGGGGCTGGCGCTGGGGCAAGTCGGGACGGATGTGAACACCGGGCAATTCCGCTACACCTTCGGGATCTGGGAACTGGCCGACGGGATCAGCCTTGTGGCGCTGGCGATGGGGCTGTTCGGCGTGGCCGAGATCATCGCCAATATCGGCAAGCCGCAGGCCACCGCGCGGCAGATCGGGCGGATCCGGTTTCGCGACATGCTGCCCGACCGCAGCCAGTGGCGCCAGATCTGGCGGCCGACCCTGCGCGGGTCGGTCATCGGGTCCTTCGTGGGCGCCCTGCCCGGCACCGGGCCCGGCATCGCCTCGCTGATGGCCTATGCCGCCGAAAAGCGCCTGTCGAAGACGCCCGAACGCTTCGGCCGTGGCGCGCTGGAAGGGTTGTCGGCCCCCGAAGCCGCCAACAACGCCAGCGTGCAGGCGGCCTTTATCCCGACGCTCAGCCTGGGAATTCCCGGCGATGCGGTGGTGGCGGTGCTGCTGGGGGCGATGATCCTGCATGGCATCACCCCGGGGCCGAACCTGATCAACGACCAGCCAGAGATGTTCTGGGGCCTGATCATGAGCTTCTGGGTCGGCAACATCATGCTGCTGTTTCTGAACATCCCGCTGATCGGGCTGTGGGTGCGGCTGCTGTCGATCCCCTATCACCTGCTCTATCCGGGGATCCTGATCTTTATCTGCATCGGGGTCTATTCGGCGGACAACAACGTGTTCGACATCTATGTGGTGTTGGGCTTTGGCGTGCTGGGCTATCTGATGCGGCGCTATGGCTTTCCGGCCACGCCGGTCCTCTTGGGCTTTGTCCTCGGCCCGCTGCTGGAAGAGCATTTCCGCCGCGCGATGCTGTTGTCCCACGGGGATCTGACCGTCTTTTTCCAGCGCCCGATCAGCGCGGTGTTCCTGTGCCTGAGCCTGCTGATGCTGCTGTCGGTCTTCCTGCCCGGCCTGCGCCGCCGCTTTGGCAAAACCGCGCAGGAGTGATCCGGCGAGGCCTGAGTCTTTGCGGCCTCCACCCGAGCGGGCTGATCGCTGATTGAACGCGCAAAGGGCGGACTCTGCCTGCCACGCTATGGCGCGGCGTCGGGCACCCCATATCCCGCGCCGCCGCAACTTTCGATCACCAGCCGGTCGCCCCTGTCCAGTGTCACCGCCGACCGCGCGCTGAGCTTTTCCTGGCGTCCATCCGTGCGCAACACCGTCGCCGCCGCGCCCAGGGGTGCGCCGCCGCCGCGCAGGCCCTGCGGCACCCGCTGGAACCGCTCGCCCCGGATCGAGGCGGCAATGCCGTCCGCCAGCGCCTCGTAGATCCGCGTCACCCCGTCGCCGCCCCGGAAAAGCCCCGCGCCGCCGGACCCCGCCCGCCGCCGCGCCGCAAGCAGACGGATCGGGGCCACCGCCTCCAGCGCTTCGGCGGGCATGTTCATCGCATTGCCCACATCGGTAGAGATCGCCGCCGCGCCATGGTCATGCGGCCCGCCGCCCGCGCCGCCCGCAACGATCTCGGTCGACAGAAAGCGGCTGCCGTCCAGATGCTGCCCGGAAAACGCGATCACATAGGACATGCCGGAATTCGGCGCCGGCATCCGCTCCGGGTCGGCCTGGCCCATCGCCTGCAACACCGCCGAGGTGATGCAGCGCACCATATTCGTCCGCGCATTCACCGCAGCAGGGGGGGCGGCGTTGACGATGCTCGCCTCTGGCAGTGTCAGATGGATGCGCCGCAACAACCCGCCATTGCGCAGAACGCCAGGACCGGCCAGCGCCACCAGCGCATAAAGCACCGCCGACAAGGGGCCGGAGCGCACGCAGTTCACCGGGGCCGCCACTTGCAGCGAAGAGCCGGTGAAATCCGCCTGCAACCGCCCCTCGGTGATCGCGATGCGGACCTGAACCTCGCAAGGGCCAAGCCCCGCGACCGGGTCCAGCCCATCCGTCCCCAGGAACGGCCCAGGCGGCAGGGCGCGCAGGCGGGCGTCGATCTCTGCCTCGGCCCGGTCCAGACAGGCCGCCGTGGCCGCCAGAAGCCCCTCTGTCCCCAGTTCCGCGCAGATCGCCTGCACCCCGGCGGCCGCGGGCGCCCCCGCCGCGATCTGCGCCGCCAGATCCCCCAGCACGATGTCCGGCGTGCGAGAAGCGCAGCGGATCAGCCGGTCCACCTCCGCCGACAGCCGCCCGTGCGCGCCCGCCCGCATCGGCGGCAGGCGCAGCCCTTCGTGAAAGATCTCTGTCGCGTCCGGCGGGACAGAGCCGGGCCGCGTGCCCCCCACATCCTGATGATGCAGCAGGCTGGCGGACAGGGCGACAACGCGGCCCCCGGCCAGGATCGGCTGCACGATTGCGATATCCGGCAGGTGGGTCCCGCCGCTGAAGGGATCGTTGCAAAGGAACAGATCGCCCTGCCCCATCGTCTCTGCCGGATAGGCCTCCAGGATCGCCCCCACGCCGCCGGGCAGCGCGCCCAGCAGCAGCGGGATCGCCTCTGACAACGCCAGCACCTCGCCCTGGGGTGTGAACAACCCGCACGAGGCATCCGCCCCCTCGCGCACCACCGGGGAGACGGCAGTGCGGAAGATCCGGTCCTGCATCGTCTGTGCCAGCCCGTCGAGCCGCATCTGGAGGATCCGCAAATCCGTCATGCCCTACCCCCTATGCACACCACCGCAAAGATCGCGGCGCCAGGGATCCGGTCCTGCATCCTCTGTGACAGCCCGTCGCGCCGCATCAGGAGGTTTCGCAAATCCGTCATGCCGCACCCTCTTCGCGCTGCATTCGCCAACCGCCCGGCGCGGACGACAGATGCCAGCCCGGCGCGACCCAGATCGTCCCGGCTGGGGTGACATGGGCCTGCCCCGTCGCGCCCCCCGCCACCTTGTCCGAGGGCAAGGCGATGTGGGGCAGCGCCCCCTTAGACCCGTCGCTGATCAGGGCGAGGCGGAACAGATGCCCGGCACCCGGCGGATCGACGCCGTATTGCGCCGCATAGCCCGCCGCAAAGGCCGCCGCCAGGTCCGCGCCGTCGCGCGGCGTTTGGTCCAGTGCGATCCGCAGCGGGTGCATCTGTGGCCGCGCGGCCAGCCAGGCGATCAGGCGAGCGGGTCCGGCGTCCCCCCCGTCGGAGGCCGCGGCCTGCTGCGCCAAAGCGCCCGAAAGATCGGCGATCAGTGCCGCCATGTGGCTTTGGGTGAGGTCCGGCAGGGCGATGTCGGGGCGGACTTCGGCCTCGAACCGGCTGGACAGACCCGCCAGTCCCAGCGCCCCGGCCACCGCGGGCGCATAGGGGATCAGGACGCGGGGCATGTTCAGCGCCAGCGCAACCCCCGCGCCCAGGACCGGCCCCAGCCCGCCCATCGCCACCAGATCCGAACGCACCGGATCGACATTGCGCCGCGTCGCAAAGCGTATCACTTGCGCGGCCAGCTCCTGTTCCGCCGCCGCAACGACCGTTTCCGCCAACGCGTCGGGCGCGGTCCCTGCCGCGCTGGCAAGGTCGGCGATCCGCTGGTCCGCGCCCTCTGGCGCCGCGATCCGCCGCAATACGCCCAGCGCATCCTGCAGGCGGGCCGCATCCGCTGTACCGGGGCCAAAGCCGATCCCGGCGGGCGCCAGCGTCACCCGGCGGCTGCCGCCCATGGCGACACTCTCGATGTCCGAGATCGTCTGGCGAAGGGGCACCCCGGCCCAGACC
>CAYGRI010000108.1:0-14421 GCA_964352155.1 uncultured Maritimibacter sp.
CGAAGGACGCCCAGGTCATCCTGCACATGCTGGAGATCGGCGCCGTGCAGTTCTTCCATGATCCGTTGGTGACCGGGACCGCCGACATCCAGGAACTGTCGAAGACCCACGAGATCGTCTCGCGCTCGAAGACGGAGCTGTGGCACCGCATTCTGACGCATTATCTGCCTCTCTACTTCCCCGAAGCGGAGCGGTTTCACCGCAGCTCGAGAACTGACTGGTTCCTGGCGTTCCTGGAGAAGTACCCCACACCGCACATGATCACGGCCATCAGCCAAGAGGCCTTCGTCGCTGACGCCTGGCAGGTTGTAGGCCGCAAGGTATCCAAAGAGCGCCTGCTTTCAGATATTTACGCCACGGCGGTTGGCTCTGTGGGGCTGCCGGTTCACCCAGACTCCGACGCCGTTCGCATGTTCCGCCTTGTGCTGGCTGAGGGCCGCAGCCTGATCCGACAGCGCGATGAGATCGAGGCGCGAGCTGTGCAGTTGCTGTCAGAACTGCCTGACTATCAGTTGCTGACCACCATACCCGGGATTGGTCCGATCAACGCCATGACCATCTTGGCCGAAGCTGGCGACCTGCGCCGCTGCCGGCATCATCGCCAGTTTCTAAAGTTCTGCGGAATGGACCTCGCGACGGTCCAGTCGGGCATGTTCCGCGGTCAAAGCCGGATCTCGAAGTATGGCAATGCCCGGCTGCGCCGGACGCTATGGATGGCCGGTCAAACCGCCGTGCTCAAGCGGACCAACAGCTTTCGGGACAAATTCGAGCGATACATCTCCAAGGATCGACACAATGCTCATCTGCGCCGCAAGGCCTACACCGCGATCGCAGCCAAGATGGCGCGCACCGTACACGCCGTGGTCAAATACGGCGAACCCTATCGCCCCTTCTTCGAAGGGGTGAGCCCAGGCGGAAGGACCTCTCTCTGTAGCAGCCGTGGAGGCAGTTCGCTGACCTCGTAGATAATGTTCGGGCCTTCTGCTTGGGATTTGGAATCTCGTATTGAGGACGGTGAGGGCCGCCACCGCGCGTACCCTGTGTTTGCTATGGAAGAGATCATTTCTTGACGGCAGAGCCCGTCTGGGCAACCCTATCAAGGCATCCGGGAGGCCGGATGCCCCATGACCTGCTGACCTAAGCGGCAAAATCTTCCCGACATAGGACGTTGTCGGATCTTACGTATTCTGGCGGGCCACGCAGGATGAACAGATCGGTTAGCGCATCCAGCACGTCCGTTGAGTTGAGCTTGCGATCGACGCGGATCATCAGCGCCTCCCTAGTGTATTCGTCGATGATGTTGAGCGTCCGATAGACGCGCCCGTCAGCAGTGCGATCCTGAACGAAGTCGTATGACCATACGTGGTTGGGCCGCTCAGGCCGCAGACGCACGCACGATCGGTCATTCAGCCAGAGCCGTCCCTTCTTTCGTTGATTCTGCGGGACCTTCAGCCCTTCGCGCCGCCAGATACGTTCCACCATTGTCCGGCAGGTGATTGCCTGCAATCGCCGAGAGGGGCGCTTGTGATTGACCTGCCAGCCCGCAGTGTTCAGCAGGCCGGTGACCATGCGATATCCTTAGCGCCCGTATTGATCGGCCAGTTCAATGATATCGTCGGTAAGACGTCCCTCATCGGCCCGGCCCTAGGGCACCTTGCGCTGCGTGGATCGGTGCTGGCCCAAAGTGCGGCAGGCCCGGCGTTCCGATACGCCAAGCTCCTCCCGCACAAGGTCGATGCACTTTCGGCGACGCGAAGGGCTCAGAAGTTTCCCTTTGCCGCCTCGGTCAAGATGAGCTTGTCCAACGTTAGGTCCGACACCGCCCGCCGAAGACGCTGGTTCTCTTTCTCCAGCTCTTTCAACCGGGCCAGTTGAGACCGCTGCATCCCGCCATAGAGCTTCCGCCATCGAAAAAACGTCTGCTGCGTCACGCCAATCTGGCGCACCGCCTCGGCAATTGTCGCCCCTTGTCCCTGCAGAACTTCAACCTGCCGCAGCTTCGATACAATCTCTTCGGGCTTCTCTCGTTTCCCAGCCATCGCTGATCCTCCAATTTGAGGGATAATCTATCCCAGTTGGTGGACCACTTAGCGTAATCGCGGGTGCGGGTTTCCGCGGCATCAACGAGGCGCTTGGTAATCCTGGGCATGGTAGCTTTCTGTGGTTCGTTCTCCGTTCCACAGTGCTGAAGGTGCGCGGGCAGTCAACGAACGTGTTGATTCAGCGAAGAAAAAGGTGCTACCGCGTATTTCGGCGAAAGGCGCTTGAGTGAGTTCGCTGGAGAAATCGGCGGCCACGCGAATCAGAACGCAGGTTCTGGGCCTCGCGCGCGGCTGATTAGGTTCGCTGCGGTTCCAGGTTTCTCCCTGGAAGCCGCCAACGTAGACCAACGAACTCGCGAAGGGTGCCTGAGGTCCAATGCCCTCGTGTTCTCTTGATCACCGCATTGTCGGTTTGCGGGCACCGGTCAAAAGCTCGGTTGCCAATGATTGATGTTCACTTTACGTTCCAATGGGGTTGAATTCATTATCCGGAACGCGCTCGTCATGGCCGATCAGATCGTCATCACCGAGAAAACCAGCCAGGCGAAAGACGTCCGTGCGGCCATTGGGTCTTGCTACGGCGCGGTTCTGCCCGCCGAGGGACACTTGTTCGATTTGCTCGAACCAGAGGATGTGGTGCCCGAATGGAAGCGATGGTCCCCGGTCTTGCTGCGCCCTCAGGAGCTTTACGGCACACGGCCGGCAAAAGGCGGCAACAAGGCAGCCAAGCTCAAGGCAATTCGCGAGGCGTTGCGCACGGCCAAACGGGTCTGGCTCGCCACCGATTGCGACCGGGAAGGGCAACTCATCGGCCAGGAGATCCTTGAGCATTACACGTATCGAGGCCAGGTCATGCGCGTGCTGTTTACGGCCCAGGACGCTCAGACCATACGCCAGTCATTCGATCGGGCCAGACCTAACTCAGAATATTCCAGGCTTTACGCCGCCGCCGTGGCCCGCCGCCAGGCCGATCAGATCTACAATCTGTCACTGACCCGTACCGCGACCGTCATCCTTGCCAAGGGCGCGCGGGGCGTCATCGGGGTTGGGCGTGTGAAGACCCCGACACTGGCGATCGTGTGCAAACGCGAACTGGAAATCCGCGATTTTGTCCCCGTGACCTATTTCGAGATTGTCGCCAGGGCCATGGTCGAGGGTGGTGAATTCAAGATGCGACATGCTCCACGGGATCGAATTCTGAAGCGCGAGGTTGCCGAGACCGTGGTCGTGGCCGCTCGTAACTTCGAAGGGCCTCTCGGCGTGCGTGTCGAGGACAAGCGTCAACAACCGCCGAAACTGCATGATCTGCCGTCACTCCAGAAACTCTGCGCCTCGCGCTTCGGTTGGGCCGCAGCAAAGACTTTGGAGATTGCTCAGGAACTTTATGACGGCCAGGGCAAGAAGATCATCACCTATCCGCGCGCCGAGGTGCGCTATCTGCCCGAGAGTCTGATCGCGGACGTGCCACGGATCGTCGCCGGATTGCAGGTGGGGCAATCGTTCAGCAAGATCCCCGTCCCGGTGGAGCCGATCATTCGAAAGGGCAAGAGCGGCAGTTTCCATGACAAGGGACTGGAAGGGGCCAGCCACCACGCGGTAATCCCCAACGTCAATACGATCGGGAGCTTGCGGGAAGCCTGGCCGCGCCTGTCGGCCGACGAGAAAAAACTGTTCGACGTGATCGCGCGGGCCTACCTGGCCGCCGTCATGCCCGATTTCCGCTATCGACAGACAACTGCAACACTCGATGTGGCCGGCTTTCCGTTCAGGGCCAGCGGCCGCCAGCCCATTGATCTTGGCTGGCGCGCCGCTTTCCCGGAATGGAAACCTGCCGACGAGAAGGGCGACGATGCGCAGATGCTTCCGCAGATGCGAACCGGCGAGACCGCAAGACTGCGGAACCCTGCCATCGAGGACAAGGAAACCCGGCCGCCGCCGCGTTATAACGAAGGCACACTGATCGATGCGATGCAGCAGGCTTGGCGCTTCGTCGATGACGAGGTTCTGCGCGACAGGCTGAAGGAAGCGAAGGGCATCGGTACGCCGGCGACCCGCGCCGAGATCATCGGTGGGCTGAAACGTCAGAAATTTCTGATCGTCCAGGGCAAGAACATCGTGCCCACGGAGACCGGATTGACGTTGTTCGGCGTTCTCCAAGAGGCCGATCCGGTCCTGGTCGACCCAGGCGTGACGGCGCAGCTCGAGTGTCTGCTTGACGATGTCGTCTTTGGCAAACAGGAGATGGTCGGCGCCATCGATGCCGTTTGCGACGTCGCCCAGCGTATCATCGGCAAGCTCCTGGAAGGCCCGCCGGGTGGTGTGTCGCCCATGCTCGGCTTTGCGTCGGATGGTACGGGTGGCGGACGGCCACCAACAGCCGCGATGAAGCGGTTCGCCGACAGCATCGCCCGTCAGAACGGCATCAAGCCTCCAGCAGGTTACGCAAAATCAGGATCGGTCTGCCGCGCGTACCTCGAGCAGCACGCCCCCAAAAGAACCGACGGCTTCGACGCGAATGCAGTGGGCGGTCCTGAAGCACGACCACCAAGTCCGGCGCAATTGTCATTCGCCGAGAGCATATCGCGGGAAAAAGGTGTTGCGATAAGCGACGAAGCGAGGGCCAACTCCGCCGCTATGTCCGCATGGATTGACACGAACCAAGGCTCAAAACCCGGCAAAGGTCGCCGCAAGACCGCTGAGAGGATTTCCAAGACACCAGCGGCAAAAACCACTCCGACTTCGAAGCGAGTACGTGAGCCCTTGGCAAATGCAACCTCGGTGGCTTCGAAGCGCCCGCTGGTTTCCAGGCAGCAGGACGCCGCCTTAAAAACGCCACTGCGAATTCCTTATGGCAATAAGGATGTTGCGCAAAAACTCGGCGCCAGATACGGCGCAGGCGGATGGTATGCGCCGCCAGGTGTTGACCTGACCGAGTTCAAATCGAATGGGTGGCTGTAAGGGGCGTCTTGGCGATCTTCGACGATATTGAGGGCGGGAACCGGACTTTCGCTGCGGGTGGGAGGGAACCAACTCATTACGTGAAGAGCGGACTTTGTCGCTGATCCTCTGACTCTCGGGACAATCTATCCCAGTTGGTGGACCATCTGCAGGGGTTTCACTAGCCCTGCGGTCTTACTCGCGCGCTGCGTCAGTTTGCTTGGTCGATCTTGCTATTAGAACCAAGCATATTGCCACCAGCCCAATTTCAGCGACCAGATAAACCACCAGTAGCGGCCCGGGCCATCCATCCAGGCCAAGGCTCAGCGCACGGCCAGACCCAATCCCTGCGACAAAAACAAGAACTGTCCAGAGGGCGGGCGTGCGCAACTCGGGTCGCAGCGCGCCAGCAAGCCAGAAGCAGATCATACCCAGATAGAGGCCCATGACCGCACGGAAAACATGCAGTGTTGGAAGGTCCGGATCGCTGATCCCGTACAGAAGGGGTAAACTCGCTTCTGGCATTACACCGTAGGAAAGCGCAACAGGCACAAGACCAAGGCCCATTGCCAAGAGAAAAAACCGCTGTGCTTGGTCAATCGACATTCGTGTTCTCCATGCTTTTAACGATTCGAAAGCCGATGTGGGCAGTGCTGAAATCGACCTCGAAGCTTTCGCGCGCGGCCACGCGGTATCTCCGGCAATAGTTCTCACCGCACAGATATGACCCGCCCTTGATTGTGAAGCGCGGCACGGATGGGGCAAAGGGGCTGTCGGTCCATTCCCAGACATTCCCGATCATGTCATAGGCCCCTGTCATCCCCGGCTCGTAACAGCCGACAGGGGCGGTGCCGGCGAAGCCGTCGCGCCGGGAGTTGATCACCGGGAAGAGGCCCGTCCAGATATTGGCGCGCGCGGTGCCATCGGGGGCGCGGATGCCGGATTCGGGGTCCATCGGATCGAAGAGCCCCCGGCTGGCCGCGTATTCCCATTCGACCTCGGTGGGCAAGCGCCCGCCGGCCCAAGCCGCATAGGCCCGCGCGTCATTGAGTGTGACATGCACAACAGGGTGCAGATCGCGGCCCGCAAGGACCGAGCCTGCGCCATCCGGCGTGCGCCAAGTGGCCTCCCGGTCCAGGGACCACCACGACTGGAAGACCTCGGGGGTGTCGCTGTCGTGGAACTGGGCAGAGCCGCCATTCAACTCGGCTTCGGTGATATAGCCGGTGTCCGCCACGAAGGCGGCGAACTGACTGTTGGTCACTTCATGGGCCTGCAACCGGAAGGGCGAAACCAGCACGCGCCGCGGCGGGCCTTCCTCCGGATAGAGCGGATCCACGCCCATCACGAAGTCGCCGCCGGGAATGTCCACGAAGCCGCCAAGCTGGGTCTCGCCCAATGCACAGGCACGTTCCGACGCGGACGAAGGCATGACACTTGGAGCCAGCGCGACGGCGGAGGCCACAACCACGATCGTTGCAGCCACGGCACCCACGCCGAGCCATATCCTGGATTTATTGATCACTGGCGCGCTCTGCGAGCAGGTCAAGGATGCGGTGGGACGTCTCGTAGCCGCTGTTCTGGTTCTGGCCGGTCACGAGATTCCCGTCGACAACGGTGTGTGTCGCAAAAAAGTCGCGCCAGCTTGTCTCGGCTTCGAAGACAGCGTTCGTCGCGCGCATCTCGGTTTCCGGGTGCATTGGCGTGATCTGAATACCGAGTTCTTCGACTTGCTTGTCGGTCACGCCTGTCACACGTCGGCCTTCAATAAGCGGCGAGCCATCCACATCGGTCGCGTTCACCAGCCCGAGCGCGCCGTGACAGACCGACCCAAGGATCGCGCCGTTGGCATTGGCCTTGGTGATCAAATCGGCCAGTTCAGCACTTTGGGCAAGGTCGTAGGCGGCACCCCATCCGCCGGACATAAAGATCACATCATACGCCTGCGGATCGATCTCTGCTACGGATCGGGAGTTCTGCAACATGTCCATCGCGGCCGGGTCGTTCCGGAAACGCCGGTCCTCGGAAGTGGCCAGCGGCCAGTTCATGGACCACGGCTCGACAGGGATCTCGCCGCCATCGATAGAGACGATGTCGACCTCCAACCCGGCATCTATGAAGGCATAGTAGGGAACGGTCATCTCCGATCCGAACACGCCGGTTGCCCGACCCGTCTCGCCCAGCGTGTCATGGCTTGTCGTGACGATCAGGGCGCGATGGCCCGCGAGATCGTACTCTGGGATGTCGTAATGCGGGTGAAAGCCCATCGCCCTGAGCGTCGGTGGCAGGGCGAAATAGATGACGGCGGCGAGCAAGGCGATCGCGCCAAGGGTGTACTTGATCCAGGACATGTTCTTACCTTTCGAAGTGAAAGCCTGTAAGAGGTCGAACACGGATTGCAGTCCGCACGCCTTGATCGCGATCATATCCCGTGGGCATAGTATGCCCGGTTCAGTGAATCGCATATTTCAGGAGTGCGAGCGCGAAGCCAACACTTCCGGCGAAAAGGGCCCCTCCGACGGGCAACCACCAGCTATGGTTGATGACCCATCCGACCCGCGCGCCCAGCACGACGAGGACGCAGACACAAAACACTTGCGCAAGCCCGGTCGCCATTCCTACGTCCAGCCATCCCAGCCCCGCCGCGATGAAGATCGCCGTCGGCACGTTGGCGACCAGAAGCGTCGAATGGCTGTGCGACCAGGCGGCGCCAAAGGCCTTGGCGGTCAGGATACGTTCGCCCGTTTCCATCGAATGGGACAACACTTCGGCGAAGATCTTGGCCAGCGTCACCGCCAACACCGATCCGAACAGCACAAGAGCCGCCTCAAAAGGCCCATCGCGGACTTCGTCCATGGCCATCAAGAGGCTCAGGACAAGGATCGAGCCATATATCAGCCCGAAGGACGCCCGATGCACGGGACCCCAGGCAAAATGTGGGTGGAGACCATGGCGCGGCAGCGCCATGGTTCCTTGGTTTTTGCGACCCGCGTCAGACATTGCGCTGGGTCGCCATCTTTTCCAGAATGCGGTGCGCTGTCTCGTAGCCGCTGTTCTGGTTCTGGCCGGTGATCAGGTTGCCGTCGATTGTCGTGTGGGTCGCGAACGGATCGCGGAACGCATGCTGGCATTCGTAGATCGCGCCAAGCTTGCGCAGCTCTTCTTCGGGGTGCTTGGGCGTGACGGCGATGCCGAAGGTGTTGATCTGGTTGTTGGTCACGCCAGTCACGCGGCGACCTTTGACCAGCGGTTCACCGTCCAGCCCCTTGGCACCACAAAGGCCAAGCGCACCATGGCAGACCGAGCCGAGGATTTTTCCGGCGGCATTGGCGCGTGTGATGAAGTCGTTCATCGCTTCGTTCTGCATCAGGTCATACGCTGCGCCCCAACCGCCAGCCATGAAGATCACGTCGTAGTCGTTGGGGTCGAGATCCGAGACCGCCTTCGAATTCTTGAGGTCGTGCATGGCCTTGGCGTCTTTCATGAAGCGCTTGTCTTCGTGACAGGCGAGCGGCCAGGACCAGGACCATGGCTGGATCGGGATCTTGCCGCCCTTGGGCGAGGCCATGTCCACCTCCATGCCTGCGTTGACGAAGACGTAGTAAGGCACCGTGAATTCCGACCCGAAGGCACCGGTGTCGCGCTTCAGCGGATCAAGCCGGTCGTGGTTGGTGCAGATCATTAGAGCGCGACGTCCCTTCATGTCGAACTCGGGGACCGTGTAGTGGCGGTGGATGCCCAGCAATCGCAGGAAGGCTGGCAGGTAAAGGTAGGTGAGAAGGGCCAAAGCGGCCAGGATGATCAGGGTGATAACGATCCAGTTCATAACTTATCTCCGAAGTCAGGGATTAAGGGGCGTGCCCCCGTGATAAGGGGCACTCATGGGGGTAATGGGTCAGTGAGCAGGGCGACGGACAACCATCCGGACAAGCCGGAAGAGGAGGTAGAGACCGGCAAGAAACGCCACGATCAGGCCCGCCAGATAAGGCCAGTACTGGCCGATCACCCGCTCCAGCAGGTTCGAGAACAGCTGCGCCTCGGCGTAGTCTTCTGCGCTGAGGTCAAGAACACCGGTTTCAGCGGCATAGGCGTCGTATTCGGCGCGCATCTCGGCGAAAAGCTCTGGGTTTTCGCCAGAAACGTCGGTGGTTTCGCCCGGATCGACGGACAGATCGTACAGCCGCCAGGTGAAATCGCCACGCGGCAGCGCGGTGCGCACCAGCTTCCAGTTGCCACGATAGAGCGAAGCGTTGCCGCTGACTTCGCCGCCAAAGCTGTCTTCGGCACCGCGGGTCTCGGTCGTCTCACCGGCCAGCACGGGCAGAATGCTGCGCCCGTAGAGCGCGTCTGCGTCATAGCTCACACCCGCCGCATCAAGAAGCGTCGGCATCAGGTCAGAGACATGCACCGGCGCGTGCTGGATCCCGCTGGCCTCGATTCCCGGGCCTGAAACGATCAAGGGCACCCGCAGCCCGCCTTCGCTGGAATAGAACTTGTAGAGGTTGAATGGTGCCGCCTCCACCGAGGCCCATTCCGGGCCGATGGCCGTCAGGCTGCCCCGCAGGCCCATGTTTTCCGGAGAGGTGTCGATGCCCTCCAGCAGATGGATGCCGCCCAGAAGCGTGTTGAAGACCGGGTTTTCAAGATCCGTGACGCCGGATTCCGCGCCGTTGTCGGAGGTAACGACGACGATCGTATTGTCCAGCTTACCGGCGGCGTCCAGATGCTCCAGCAGGCGACCAATATGGAAATCGGCTGCCTCCTTCATGCCCGCGTTCACCTGCATGGCGCGCGCGGCAGCCTGCTGTTCTTCTTCGGACAGATCATCCCATGCGCGGTGGTCCGCGTGCACCGGGGCCAATGTTGTGGTTTCCGGAACCAGGCCCAAATCGATGGCGCGCTGCGTGCGCTCTTGGCGCATCACGTCCCAGCCCGCGTCGAACACGCCGTCATAGCGGTCGATGAATTCAGCCGGGGCTTGAACGGGGATATGGACCGCCTGAAGCGACAGGAAGCCGAAGAAGGGCTGATCCGCATCGCCTTCGTCGATGTAGCGGATCATCTGATCCACAAGGTTGCGTGAGGAATAGAAATCCTCGGGCAGGCGGACGGGTTTCCCATCCTCGTACCACGACACCTCCGGATAGCCGGGCAGGTAATGGGTATGGTCGTAATTGCTGCCCCCTGTGGAATCCATCACGTAAGACCGGTCAAAGCCAAAGCGGTCGGGCAGGTTCTTGCCCTTCGCGCCAATGCCCCATTTCCCGGTCACGTAGGTCTGATAGCCCGCCTCCGAAAGGGCGGTCGCAATCGTCGCCTGATCCTCGTCCCACACCATGGAATAGCCGGGCAAGGCGCGTTGTTCGGGGGTCACCGTTTCCACCAGGGTGCCCATGCCCGTCTGGTGATTGTCGAGGCCCGTCATCAGCATGGCGCGGCTTGGCCCGCAAAAGGGCGAGGAGTAGTAGCGCGAGAACATCGTGCCTGACTGCGCCAGCGCGTCGATATGCGGGGTGCTGGCATCCGCGCCATAGGCTCCAAGACCGGTAAAGCCGACATCGTCGAACAGCACCACAAGGATGTTCGGGCGCGTGTCCTGCGCCAGCGCCGGGGACACCAGCATCGTTGTCATCGCCAGCGCGCAAAGCGTTGTTCGGGTGGGTGAATTCATGTCAAAGCCTCATGTCTTATGCGTTTTGAAATGGCCGCTGTGCATCAGCGCGCCGGACGGACCGCGATCGTCGTTGCGGGGTTCAAATCATCGTTCGGGTCGGTAAAAATACCTGCAGGAAACGAGACGGCGACGGGGGTGTCGGTGGTGTTGAGGCACAGCAAGTGGTTGTTGTCCCCGTCGCCCAGATCGGCGAGCGCGGCGGGAGCGATGTCGCGCTCTGTTCCGTCGTCTGCGCGCACTGTCACCTGATAAAGATTACGCTCTGCCTCGCCCGGCTCATCGCCGTTTTCGAGGGTAACGCCGCCTGCCCATACCACCCTTACGGCTTGCTGAATGCCGTCGGTCGGGCATTCGTCCCCGTCGGTGCGGCGCTGGCCGAGGCCGAGGTCTTGCGCGGTCGGATCCGCGAGTTCGGCCATCACAAGGCTCGGGCCGGGTTTCAGTGGCGTGACGTCGACCTGAGCGCCACGAAAAATTCAACGTTCCGTCTATGGAGTGAAGGTTGCCGACCACTTTGACCGACACCGGCGGATCGGTTTCGGCATCGCCAAACTCGCCCACCAGCAGGACCGTGCGCAATTCGCCGCCATCAGTCGCGGGCAGGAGCGTGACACAGAGCATCTCGCCCGACGAGCCGGATGCTTTGATGACCTGGAAATCGCCCGCCTGCATGGTTGCGTGATCTATTTCGGTCGAGAAGATCACCGGCATGCCATCTTTGCCGAACGCGCCGCGGCAGATCGCCCGGCTAGCCAGCCGCGGCAATCCGTTGTCGAGCCCGAAGAACGCAGAGAGAAGCTCGGCGGATTGGCCGCCGCTTTCGCGCGGGAGCGTTGCGTCCGCCGTCGTATCGGTCAGATCGACACTTGTGATGTCCGCCATGCTCGGGGATGCACCGGCGATCAAGCAGGACAGCATTACGGGCAGATGCCGACGAACCGCTCCGGCCGAGTCGTTGCCGATCCGGATTTTGACTTTGTGTTTGCGCGTCATGAGCACCCTCCATGGTTTCTGCACGTGCAGCATGCCTGTTGGAGGTGAGTCCTTCGACCGCAGGTCAGGATCACCTGCGGCCAGTGGGTATTCATTTTCGGCCAGTTTTAGTCCTGGTGCTGCGCCTGTTCCCGGAACGCCTTGGGCGTCAGGCCTGTCCAGCGCTTGAAACTACGGGCGAAGTTCGAAGACGATTCGAAACCGAGCGCGCCCGCTATGGCCTTTATGGGCTGGGTGCTGCCGGACAGAAGCGTGCGCGCGCGCTGCTCGCGGACCTGATCCACCAGTTTGCGAAACGATGCGCCAGACCGATCCAATTGCCGACGCAAACCGCGTTCGGAATATCCCAACTCTGCGGCGACATCCGACAGCGACATGGTCAAGTTTGTCGCGCCTTCTAGGATCGCAGTAACCTGCGTGACGGGTGTCGTCTCGAAGGCCATCTCCTCTGCGAATTGCGCGCACATGCCCAAAAGCCGCGCATGATTGATAGGGTCCGACCCGGGAAGAGGCCAGTCCAGGTGGTCTTGCCGGAATACAATCTGGTTATCGCCAGCGTCAAAACGAACTGGGACTCGAACGATGTGGGCGATCTCCGACCAGCTGTCCGGGCGGCTTATCGTGAGATCCGCCCGTGTCGTGACCTGTTCCAAACCAAGCATGGCCTTCAACAAACCGTTGATCGCGATCATCACGCTGCTGAAGGCAAAATATTCCAGTCCGTCAAAGGGAAATTTGGACCGAAACCGGATAGCCACCTCGTCGTCGCGCAAGCCGTGGTGCCTTTCCAGCAGTTTCAGATCGAACGCGGGGAAGTTCAGAAAGAAGTAGCGTTCCAGTGCCGCCAACCCCTCGCGGCAGGTTGCGGCATTCATCGCGGTGTAGGCTGGCAAACCGATATAGGTGGGCTGGAATTCTCGGGCCAATTTGACACCAAGATGCGGGTCCCCGGTTTGATCAATGGCGTTCAGAAGAAGCTTGCGCAGAGGCTGAAAGCCGCATCGAAAATGCGGATCGTGCAAAAGCATCTCTTGGAGCCCGGTTTCAGCGAGCAATGCCTCTGCCGAATAGCCTTCTTCGCGCAGCTTTCGAAAGACGAAGCCCGGGTAGTTCATCGGCAGGGCCGGATCGGCCGGTGTAAAAACTTTGCGTGCCATCATGCGATCACAGTTGATGTCGAGCCGATCATGGCGTGTATGGGCGTCTTGCGCAACGACAGGGCTTGAAGCCCAAGCTTGCATCGGGGCTCATTTTTTGCAGTTTTTGCCCGAAACAAAGCCTTGGTTCGGACCCGCCCGTCACCAGTAAATGGCCGATCTGGCGACTTCGCCGCGCTGCGATACGACGCGTTTTTGCATTTGTAGGAGAATGCTGCACGAGCAGTGGCGGAGATCACTGGGTTCCGATTTGTTTAGCACAGATCGCATTTGGAGGACCCGTGATTTCGCACTCGCAGCGAACGGCAAGTTTGACGATCCGTAATGGAGCGTCGTGGATCCTTCTCGAACGGCAGCATTGGGCCGTGACCCACGCGAGCCCTTTCTTGACGACGGGAGCCCTTGCCGGGGCGCGGCACGCGTGTCGAGCCCACGCTGGAGGCTACACGCTTTGCAACCAACGGTGTCACGGCTAGGACCAGTCGATAGACGTCTTGTCTCGATGTGTTACGCTTTCACGGATTCGAAGCACATAAGGGAGGAAAAAACATGCTCGATACCACGGTTTCCGATCAGACCCAGGCATTTCTGGATGCCTTTGGAGAGGCGCTGTCAAACGGCGATGTGTCCGCCGCCACCGAGATGTTCGAGGACGATTGCTATTGGCGTGACCTCGTCAGCTTCACCTGGAACATCAAGACCGTCGAAGGCAAGGACCAGGTTGCAGACATGCTGTCCCATCAGCTTGCGACCACGAAGCCCGGCAACTGGAAAATTGCCGAGGGCGAAGTTGCCTCGGAAGATGGGGGCGTCACGACCGCCTGGATCGAGTTTGAAACAGAGGTCGCGCGGGGCTACGGGTTGATCCGCCTCAAGGGCGACAAGATCTGGACGCTTCTGACAACGATGGTGGAGCTGAAGGGCCACGAGGAACCCGCCGGCACCAATCGTCCGATGGGAGCCAAGCACGGGGCCGGAAAGAACCGGGCGACCTGGGCCGAAGAGCGCAAGCGCGAAGAGGTCGAGTTGGGATACGAGACCCAGCCGTATTGCGTCATCATCGGCGGCGGACAGGGCGGCATCGCCATGGGCGCGCGCCTGCGCCAGCTTGGCGTGCCGACGATCATCGTCGAAAAGAACGACCGACCGGGCGACAGCTGGCGTAATCGCTACAAGTCGCTCTGCCTGCATGACCCGGTCTGGTACGACCATCTCCCCTACCTGAAATTCCCCGAAAACTGGCCGGTATTCACGCCCAAGGACAAGCTCGGCGATTGGCTCGAAATGTATACCAACGTGATGGAGCTCAACTACTGGACCCGCACCACGGCCAAATCCGCCAGTTTTGACGAGGCAAGTGGAGAATGGACCATTGTCGTGGACCGCGACGGCGAAGAGGTTGTCCTCAAGCCCAAGCAGCTTGTCATGGCCACCGGCATGTCCGGCAAGAAACGAATGCCGGACTTCCCGGGAATGGACACCTTCAAAGGCGTTCAGCAGCATTCGTCCGAACACGACGGACCCGATGCATGGACGGGCAAGAAGGTTGTCGTGGTGGGCTCAAACAACTCCGCCCATGATATCTGTGCCGCTTTGTGGGAACACGACGCGGATGTCA
>CAYGRI010000109.1:0-14408 GCA_964352155.1 uncultured Maritimibacter sp.
AATCACGCGGGCGGCCATGGGCAGAGCGGCAGCCCCCGACGCAGGTCGGCATGGCTGATGTCGCAAACGACACTCTGGCTGGCGATCTTCCGGTCACTCTTGTGCCGCGGGCGGCCGGGGTCACCGCTGCGGGCGCCCACGAAGGCCGCCCCGTTCCCGCCGGGCCGGGAGATGTCCGCGTCTGGGCGCGGATCCGTCCGACCGGGGCCGCGAAACCGCTTTGCCGGTTCGGACGCACAGATCGACGGGGCCCGGAACCCACAGTCGGGCACCCGATTCTCGCCACCCGACCAATCGCCGCGTGGTCCGCCTGCCTCTGTCACGTCCTTCATCTGGTCTCCGGCTTGTTCGAATATCGAACAATAATCGTTATGCGAGCAGAGTAAGTGCCGCGCTGCGGCGGTGTCAACCCGGCGCGCGGTTCACAGCATCCGCGACAGCGCCTCGGCCCGGCGCAGCATGACCGGCAGGAACTCCTCTCGCGCCTGGTCGGGGCCAATCCGTGCGATCGAGGCAGAGATGCTGAGCGCGGCCACCGTCCGACCCTGGCTATCGCGCACCGGAACGGCCATTGCCAGCATCCCCAGCTCCAATTCTTCGCGGATGATGGCAAAGCCGGTCTCTTGCACTTCGGCGATTCGGCGCAGCAGCTGGCTAATGTCGGTTTCGGTGCGCGGCGACAGGGAATCCAGTTTGGTGCGGCACAGGTAGGCACGGATCTGGGCCTCGGCCAGGCCGGCCAGCAGCACGCGGCCGGTGGCCGAGGCGAAGGCGGGCAGCTTGGTACCCAGCCGGACGAAGGCGGTGATCGGGCGGCTCACATCGGCACGGGCCACGAAGACGGCATGATCGTCCTGCAGGACGGCCAGCGACACGGGCTCGTTCAGTTCGTCGCGGGTGGCGTCAAGATGGGGCTGCGCAAGCTGGGGCAGGGTGGTTGCCTCGAAATAGGCATCCCCCAGCCGCAGCATCCGGGGCGTCGGAATGTAGGCCGTGCCGGCCTGGCGGACATATCCCAGCTTGGCCAGGGTCAGCAGGCAGCGGCGGGCGCTGGCGCGGGACAGGCCGGTCTCTTGCGCGGCGCGGGCCGCCGACATCTCGTGCCGCAGGGCGGCGAATGCCTCGATGATGGCAAGCCCCTTGGCCAGCCCGCCCATCGTTTCGGGCGCGCGGGACGTCGGAGCCGCGTTCCTGTCTGCCATTCAAGTCTCCATCGCTCGCAATTCTTGACCCGCGTAATGTTCGTATACCCAACAAACGCCGATATGCGAGTGCAATTCGTGGCAACTGCCATGTTCGCTTGCCAGCCTGATAGCGATGGCGACCAGCACAGCAATGCGTTTGGACGCACCCGTGGCGGGGACACCGCGGGGCCATGTGGACATCGCGACATCCGACGAGTCGCGCAGATCTCGGGACCGGGGCTGCGGGCGCTGCCGTGGATCTTGCGCGCGCCGCCGCTGACCCAGCGTCCGCACCGCGTCAGCGCGCCGCTGCCCATCGTTTTGGCCGGCGCCATCGCCTTTGCGGAAGACAACGCTGCCCGCGCCCCGGCGACCGGCACCAAGGCCGGCACCCAGGGCCATCATCTGCCGTCAGATGCCCGGATCACACAGAGAGCCCAGGTTCAACAGCCCCGCGCCGAATTCGGGGTCGCGGCCGGGCGTGCCCAGGTCCCGCGCCCCGGCGATCAGCGCGGCGGCCACCTGATCGGGGGAGAGGTTGGGTTGGCTTTGCCGCAGGATCGCGGCGGCGGCGCTGACAAAGGGCGCGGCGAACGAGGTGCCCGTCTTCCAGCGCGCGCCCTTGACAGAGGCCGCTGTCCAGACGTTTACCCCGGGCGCGGACAGATCCACATGCGCACCGCGCACCGCCTGGTCGTAGAGGGCGCCGTTCTGATCCACCGCCGTCACCGCGATCACCGGCTCATAGCCCGCCGGATAGGCCGGTTCCGCATCCGGCCCGTCATTGCCCACGGCCGCGACGATCACGGTGTTCTGAAGCAGCGTCAATTGCCCGATGATGGCTGCGAGCACCGCATTGTCCGGCCCGGCGAGGCTGAGGTTGATCACCTTCACCCCCCGGTCGGACAGCAGGCCCAAAGCTTCGAGAAGCGCGAAGGCATCGGTGCGCTCGTCCGTCCCGGCGATGTAGAAGGCATCGACAGCCACCAGCCGTGCCCCCGGCACCAACCCCGGCGAGCGCGAGGCCGGATCGCCCACCAGCAAGGCCGCGATCCCGGTGCCGTGGGCCTTGCCAGAGGGCGTCTCGGCGTCCGAGGGCAGGCGCAGCACCTCCAGCGAGGCGCCGGCGAAGGTGACATGCGTTTCGTTGATGCCGGAATCGACCATGCCGATCTCGGCGCCGCTGCCGCAGGTGGCGTCCCGCGTCGGGGTGACGGGCCACCCGACCAGCGTGCGTTCCGTGGTGCCCGGTGCGGCCTGCACAGAGCGGTAGAAATGGTTGTAATCGGCGCCGCCGCCAGAGGGCAGCGCCCGCACCGCGTCGCGCGCTTCCTGCAGGGTCAGCCCCTGAGGAATGCCAAGCAGCCGCACGGCCAGCCCCAGCCCTTCAATCTGCGATTCATCGCGCAGGATGAACCCTTGCTCTAGCAGGATCGCCAGATCGGCGTCGCTCAGGGCGACCACGACGATCTCGTCCGGGGCGAAGTCTGGCAGCGGGGCCGGCGGTAGGGCGGGCGGCGCGAGTCGGACGCTGCGCGTGTTGGGCGGCGGGACCGGGATGGGGGTGACGGCAATCACCGGGTTCGGCGGCGGGACGGCATCGCGAAACCGGCGCAACACATGGTCATAGACATCCTGCGTCCTGCGGACCGGCGGGATGTCGTCCGATGTGGAAAAATCCTCGATCACGGGTCCGGTGATCGGGTCCGGACAATGCTCGTAGTCCTCCTGTCCAAAGGCCGCGCCCGCCGCGGGCCCGAACAGGATGGCGGCGGCGAATGCCAGGGCCATGGGCGCCCGGTGGCCTGCTTGCAAAAGACGAAGTGACATGCCCTTTTATCCTCGAAGTCGCACCTCGCGGCAGTCTACACAATCGCCGACGAAAAAGCCATTGTCCCCCGTCCCGGCCCGCGCGGTGGGCCTGTCGCCCGGATCAGGCGGCTTATGACAGCGGTGGGATACGCAAGAGGGGGCCAGCCATGACGTCAGATGAGGCCGCGCCGGGCAAGGGGTGCTGCGGACCGTCGCGCGTCCGCGCGGGCGGGGGCGGCGCCTTTCATCGGTCCGGCGGGGCGCTGCCTGCGGCGGACACTGCTGCGGTCAACACGGCGGAACACATTGCGCAAGCCGCTGCGCCAGACGCGGGGCCAGAGGCTGCGCCAGAGGCGGGGCCAGAGGCTGCGCCAGACGCGGGGCCAGAGGCTGGGCCAGAGACGGGGCCAGAGACGGGGCCAGAGACGGGGACCGAGACGGGACAAACCGCTGGGCCAGAGGCTGGGCAAGCCGCCGTGCAAGATACCGTGCAGGATTTGGGGCACGAGGTTGTGGCAATTCCCGGCGGGATAGGGCTGGTCGGCACCGACCGCCCCGAACTGCCCTTGGATGGCGAGGCGCCCCTGCGCAAGGTGCGGCTGAAGCCGTTTCGCATGGATGCCATGGCCGTCACCAACGCCCGTTTCGCCGCTTTCGTCGCCGCCACCGGCCATGTGACCGAGGCAGAGCGTCTGGGTGATTCTTTCGTGTTCGACGCCTTCCTGCCCGCCGACATGCAGGATGGCCCCCGCGTGGCCGAGGCGCCCTGGTGGCGGGTGGTCGAGGGGGCGGACTGGCGCCATATCCACGGCCCTCGCAGCGCCGAGTCATGGGACCCGGCGCATCCGGTGGTGCAGGTCACCTGGAACGACGCGATGGCCTTCGCCGCCTGGGCCGGTGGCCGCCTGCCCAGCGAGGCGGAATGGGAACATGCCGCCCGCGGCGGGCTGGGCGATGTGCGCTTTCCCTGGGGCGATGCGGAGCCGAACGATACGGATCATTTCCCCTGCAACATCTGGCAGGGCCGGTTTCCGCATCTGAATCTGGGGCTCGACGGGCATCTGGGCACCGCACCCGCCCGGTCCTTCGCGCCCAACGGCTATGGGCTGTACAACATGGTTGGCAATGTCTGGGAATGGACGGCGCAGCCCTTCCGCGTGCGCTCGCTGAAAAAGGCGGCGGCGGCGGCGCATGCGGGCAAGAAAGGCTATCGCCTGACCAAGGGCGGATCCTTCCTGTGCCACGCCAGCTATTGCTACCGCTACCGGATCGCGGCGCGCAGCTCTTCCTCGCCGGACAGTTCGACGTCGCATGGCGGGTTCCGGCTGGTCTACGACCCCTGAGCAGGCAGGGGGTGCCGCAGGGGCAGCCCCGGTCGTCACACCCTCCCAGGGATGGCGCCTACCGGCATCGGCCATGCACGCCCGGGTGCCCCGGAGAGGCGGCGCTTGCCCGGTCGGCTGGCTGGCAGGGTTCACCGCTGTCAAAAGCGCTGCGACCAGGGCTCGCACCGGCGATAGCAGCGGGCGCCCCAGTGTTCCGGGGGGCCATTTGAGTTGGCTGGAGAGGTTCGCGGCGGTCAATCACAGCCCGCCCATAGCTTTCACCCGCATCCACAGCGAGCGGCCCGGCGAGGCGGCGCTTGCCCCGTCATCCGTCGGGCGCGGCTCCAGTATCCCGCCGGTGACAGGACGCTCGCCGGAGCCGCCCGTCACATCCGCTTGGCGACCTCTTCCAGCATGACCTCGGTCGCGCCGCCGCCGATCGCCTGAACCCGGGCGTCGCGCGCCATCCGCTCGATCGCGGTGCCGGTCATGTAGCCGCTGCCGCCGTGGAATTGCAGGCAATCATACATGACCTCGTTCACCAGCTCGCCGCACAGCGCCTTGATCATCGAGACTTCCTTGACCACGCTCTCGCCCCGGGCATCGCGCCAGGCGGTGGCATAAACCAGATGCCGGGCCGCCGCGACCCTGGCCGACAACATCGCCAGCCGCTGCCGAAGCGCCTGCTTTTCCCACAAGACGGTGCCGAAGGCCTCGCGGGTCTTCAGGTAATCGACGGTCAGATCGAGCGCGGCCTGCGCCTCTCCGACGGCCATGGCGCCCAGCACGATGCGCTCGTTCTGAAAGTTTCGCAGGATCGCATAGAATCCGCGCCCCTCCTCACCCAGGATGTTGGCGGCGGGCAGCACGCAATCCTCCAGCACCAGCTCTGCCGTGTCCGAGCAGCGCCAGCCCTGCTTGTCCAACTGCCGGGCGACCCGGAACCCCGGCGTGCCCTTTTCCACCAGAAACATGGTCACGCCCCTGGACGGCGGCGCGTCCGGATCGGTCCGGGCGGCCACGCAATACAGGTCGGCATGCACCCCGTTGGTGATGAAGATCTTGGTGCCGTTCAGGACAAAGGCATCATCGCCCCGGCGGGTCGCGCGGGTGCGAATCCCCTTCACATCCGACCCGGCGCCCGGCTCTGTGACAGCGACGGCGGTGATCGTCCGCCCCGAGACGATGCCAGGCATATGAGCCGCGCGCTGCGCCTCCGTCCCGGCGTTGAACACGTGGACCGAGGCCATGTCCGTATGCACCAGCGCGGTGATGGCCACGCCGGAATAGGTGGAACGGCCCAGCTCCTCGGCCCAGACGGCGGTGGCGCGGGTGTCCATCCCGGCGCCGCCATGGGCCTTGGGGTAGCGGATGCCGAAGAACCCCAGATCGCCCATCCCGCGCAACACATTGCGCGGCACCATGCCGTCCTGCTCCCACGCGCCCGCATGGGGCTGGATCTGTTCCGCGACAAAGCGCCGGATCTGGTCGCGCAGCATCTCGTGTTCGGGCTCAAGGAACAGGGCGTCCATGGCTTACTCCTTCGGGCTGCGCCAGGGCGGCAGACGCTTGTTCAGAAAGGCGTCGATCCCGGTGCGCCCGTCTGCGGTGTCCCAGGCATCGGCCAGCTGCTCTGCCGTCCAGTCCTGCAACGCCCCAGGGGGATGCCGCGCCACATGGGCGATCATCGCCTTGGTCGCAGCCACGGCTTGGGCCGAGGTCTCCAGATGGTCGGCGACGGCGGCGGCCACCACCGCGTCCAGCGCCGCTTCATTCGCGACCGCCTCGGTCAGCAGGCCGATGGCGGCGGCGCGGGCGCCGTCAAACAGCGCCCCTGACAGCATGACAGCGCGTGCGTTGGCCGCGCCGATCCTTGCCACCACATAGGGAGAAATATTGGCCGGCGTCAGTCCAAGCCGCACCTCGGTCATCCCGAACCGGGTGTCGGCGATCCCGAAGGCCAGGTCACACACTGCCATCAGCCCCGTGCCGCCCCCATAGGCGGCCCCGTTGATCCGTCCGATCAGCGGCTTGGGCAGGGTGTCGAGCGCGCCCAGCATCTGCGCGAGCTTGCGGCTTTCGCGCACCCGGCCCGCCCGATCCAGCGCGACGCTATCCCGAAACCACCCCAGATCGCCACCCGCGCAAAAGCTGCGGCCCGCCCCGGTCAGAACAACCACGCGGACGGCCCTGTCCGCCGCCATTGCAAAGGCCGCCTCCGTCAACTCTTCTATGAGCGCGGCGTTCAGCGCATTGTGCCGGTCGGGCCGCGCCAGCGTCAGCGTCGCCACGCCGCGCGGGTCGGTCCGAAGCGTCAGAGTCTCATAGGCCATGCAGGTGTTCCGGTCTTCCGACGGTCCGCCCGCCGCTTGCAAGGGTTGCAGATTGCGCCGCCCCGGGCAATCCCCGCGACGTGGCGCGGTTCCGGCCCCGCCTCACGACCTGTTCTTGCCTCCGGCGGGAGTATTTTTGGCCAGAAGAAGCCGAAATGGCCCACCTGGCCTTTCGGCGCATTGGATGTGCTGCGCTGGCTGTTTCTTCTGGCCGTAAATACTCCCGCCGGAGGCTCCCATTCCGGATGCCGGGTGCGCGGCTCGATCAGGATGGGGTCGCTTCGCCTCTTGCGTCCGCCCAGGATCTGCGACGAAATGCGCCGGACAATCAGGCAGACGGGGAGGGATCAGTGGAGCAGGTGAAATTCACCGCGATGAAGGATGGCGATGCCGAGGATTATGCCTTTCTCGATCACCATGAACGGGCCTATGCGGCGGGCACGGCCGGGCGGTTGATGCGGGCGATGGAAGAGCTTGACGAAGGCCTGTCGGGCTACAGGGTCACGCGGCTGGAGCATTCGGTGCAATCGGCCACTCGCGCCTGGCGGGACGGGGCGGATGACGATTGGGTGGTGGCCGCTTTGCTGCATGACATTGGTGACATCTATGCGCCCTGGAACCACGATGAATATGCGGCCGCGGTTTTGCGTCCGTTCGTCCGCACGCAATGCAACTGGGTGGTGGAAAAGCACGGGCTGTTTCAGCGGGTTTACTACGCCCATCATCTTGGCGGCGATCCCGACGCGCGGGAGGCCGAAAGGGGCAGCCCCTATTATGACGATTGCGTCGCCTTTTGCGAGCGTTGGGATCAGGCGAGTTTCGATCCCGATTACCCCTCTTACGCTCTGAGGGACTTTGCCCCGATGGTCGCGCGTGTTTTCGCACGCGCGCCGCGCGCGGCGGAGGTTTTGCGGGACGGTGTGCGTCTGCCGCTGGCGGATCCGGCGGTGGCCGAGGCGCGCGCCGGGCAGGCCCCGGCATGAAGGCCGCGATCATTGGCGGCGGAGTGATCGGCGGCGGCTGGGCGGCCCGGTTCTTGCTCAATGGCTGGGATGTGGCCGTCTTCGATCCCGACCCGGAGGCCGGGCGCAAGATCGATGCCGTGCTGGGCAATGCCCGCCGCGCTTTGCCTGCGCTGTATGACGCGGCTCTGCCGGCGGAGGGCCGGCTGACCTTTCACGCCGAAATGGCCGAGGCCGCCGCGGGTGCCGACTGGGTCCAGGAAAGCGTGCCGGAGCGGCTGGAGATCAAGCACGCGGTGCTTGGTGCGCTGGGCGAGTCGGCCCCGTCGGCGATCATCGGATCCTCGACCTCGGGCTTCAAACCGTCGGAGCTGACGGCGGCCGGGGCGCGGGCCATCGTCGCCCATCCCTTCAACCCGGTCTATCTGCTGCCGCTGGTGGAGCTGGTGGGCGAGGCCGAAACCTGTGCCCGGGCGGAGCAAATGCTGCGCAGCATCGGCATGTTCCCCCTGACCCTGCGGCGCGAGATCGACGCCCATATCGCCGACCGGTTCCTTGAGGCGGTCTGGCGCGAGGCGCTTTGGCTGGTCAAGGACGGCATCGCCACCACAGCCGAGATCGACGATGCGATCCGCATGGGCTTTGGCCTGCGCTGGGCGCAGATGGGGCTGTTCGAGACCTACCGCGTCGCAGGGGGCGAGGCCGGGATGCGGCATTTCATGGCGCAGTTCGGCCCGGCGCTGAAATGGCCCTGGACCAAGCTGATGGATGTGCCCGAATTCACGGAGGATCTGGTGGATCTGATCGCGGGTCAGTCGGATGCGCAATCGGGCCATATGGGCATCCGCGATCTGGAACGGCTGCGCGATGACAACCTGGTTGCGATGCTGCGCGCGCTCAAGCCCAGCGGCTCTGGCGCGGGGGGCGTCATTCGCGCGCATGAGGCCAGCCTGGGGCGCCCCGCGCTGCCGGTGACCGCGCGCCAGCAGGTGCCGACAGCGTGGATGGATGTGAACGGGCATATGAACATCTCGCGCTATATCGAGATCACCTCGAACGCGATCGAAGGCTTGCAAACCGCCGTTGGCGCGGGGCTGGACTATATCCAGGCGGGGCAGAGTTTCTTTACCGTCGAGCAGCATGTCCGCTACCTCAGCGAGGTGCGCGCCGGTGAGGTGCTGGAGGTGACGGCCCGGGTTCTGGGGCAGGCGGCGCGCAAGGCGCATGTGCTGTTCTCCATCCTTGCCGGCGACCGGCTGGCCGCGACGGTCGAGACGATGCTGGTGCATGTGGACCTGTCCACGCGCCGCGCCACGCCGATTCCGCCGGACATTGCCGCCGCGCTGGCC
Organism: uncultured Maritimibacter sp.; assembly: GCA_964352155.1. Lineage (GTDB taxonomy): Bacteria > Pseudomonadota > Alphaproteobacteria > Rhodobacterales > Rhodobacteraceae > Psychromarinibacter. The sequence continues at coordinate 8,966 of CAYGRI010000109.1, forward strand.
GGGCTGGTCGCGGCGCAGGCAAAGATGGACCGCCCGGACGCGCTGACACTGAGCCTGTAGCGTCCTGCGCATTTGTGCATCAAAGTGCACAAGGGGCGCTCGGCCGTTGTGTTTCTGCCTGGAATAGGCAAGATATCGCACTAAGGGCGCACGGCGGGGAGGCCGAGCGGAAGAAAGGGAGAGGTGCGATGACGGGCGAAAACGAGAATGCGGCGCTGTATTTCGTTGACCGGCATTTGGCGGAGGGGCGCGACGACAAGGTGGCGTTTCTTGAAGCGGACGGGGCCGGGCGAAGCCTGACCTACGGGCGGCTGGCGGAGGAAACGGCGCGCTTTGCCGGTGCGCTGGGCCAGCACGGGGTGCGCCGCGAAGAGCGGGTGGCGATGATTGTCCGCGATCAAATCGAGTTCCCGGTGGTGTTCTGGGGTGCGATCAAGGCTGGGGCGATCCCGGTGCCGCTGAACACTCTGCTGTCGGGGGCGATCTATGAGGATATTCTGAACGACAGCCGCGCCTCGATCCTGGTGGTGTCGGAACAGATGTGGCCCGTGGTCGAACCGGCGCTGGAGGGGAACCGTTTTCTGCGCAGCGTGGTGGTGATCGGCCGCGCGCCGGAGGGAACGCAAAGCTATTCCGATTTCGTCCATGACGCGCCGCTGGCCGGGGCGGTGGAGGCGTCGGGCGACGAGCTGGCGTTCTGGCTGTACTCGTCCGGTTCCACCGGGATGCCCAAGGGGGTGCGGCATGTACATTCCGCGCTGCAGGCCACGGCGGATACCTTCGGCGCCCAGGTGCTGGGGCTGCGCGAGGACGACGTGGTGTTCTCGGCGGCGAAACTGTTCTTTGCCTATGGGCTGGGCAACGGCATGACCTTTCCGCAAGCCGTGGGCGCCACCGCGATCCTGTTCGGCGGCCGCCCCGTGCCGGAAGAGATGTTCCGCATCCTGAAAGACCACCGCCCGACCGTGTTCTACGGCGTGCCCACCCTGTTCGCCGCGATGCTGAATGCGGAGGGTGACGCGGCGCCCGACCACACGCTGCGGCTGTGCACCTCGGCCGGAGAGGCGCTGCCGCGCGAGATCGGCGAGCGGTGGGAGCAGGCGATGCAGGCCCCCATCATCGATGGCGTCGGCTCGACCGAGATGCTGCACATCTTCCTGTCGAACCGGCCCGGCGACATCGTGTATGGCACCTCCGGCACTGCCGTTCCGGGCTATGAGGTGCGGCTGGTCGACGAGCACGATCAGGATGTCGAGGATGCCGCGGTGGGCGAATTGCTGGTGCGTGGCCCCTCCAGCGCGGATGGCTACTGGAACCGCCGCTCCAAGAGCCAGGCGACCTTTGCCGGCGCCTGGACCCGCACCGGCGACAAATACGAACGCAAGGACGGGCGCTATATCTACTGCGGCCGGACGGATGACATGTTCAAAGTGTCGGGGATCTGGGTCTCGCCCTTCGAGGTGGAACAGGCCCTGATCGAGCATCCGGCGGTGCTGGAAGCGGCGGTCGTTGCGCGCGAGGATGGACAGGGGCTGGACAAGCCCGCCGCCTTCGTCGTGCTGAAGGCCGGGGCCGAAGACGGTGTGGCCGAGACGCTGAAAGAGTTCGTGAAGGACAAGATCGGCATGTGGAAATACCCCCGCTGGGTCGACGTGGTCGAGGATCTGCCGAAGACCGCGACCGGCAAGATCCAGCGTTTCAAGCTGCGCGGCGCGGCATGATCGACTGGGCCGCCGGAACCGGGCGGCTGACGGCGGCGGGCAAGTCCTTGGAATGGGGGGCGTTCGGGCCTCCGCCGGATGCGGATCCGGTGATCGTTCTGCTGCACGAGGGGCTGGGCTGCCTGGCGCTGTGGCGGGACTTTCCCGCGCGTCTGGCGGCGGCGACGGGCTGGCCCGTCTTTGCCTGGTCGCGGGCGGGCTATGGCCAGTCTGACCCGGCGGATCTGCCCCGGCCCATCGATTACATGACCCGCGAGGCATGCGCTTTGCCCGAGGTTCTGGCAGGTCTGGGGGACAGGCCGGTCGTGCTGCTGGGCCACTCCGACGGGGCGACGATTGCTGCCGAATATGCCGGGCGGGTGGCGGATCCGCGCCTGCTGGGCCTGATCCTGATGGCGCCACATTTCTTCACCGAACCCATGGGCCTGGTCGCCATTGCCGAGGCGGGCGTGGCGTTCCGGACCACCGATCTGCCCGCCCGCATGGCCCGTTACCACCGCGATCCCAAGCACACCTTCGGGGGTTGGAACGCAGCTTGGCTGAACCCGGATTTCTGCGACTGGCATGTGGGCGATGTGATCGAGCGCTGGCAGGTGCCCGCGCTGGTGATCCAGGGGCATCAGGACCAATACGGCACGATGGCCCAGGTCGACGAGGTGCGCCGCCGCAGCCCGGCGCCCGTCCGGACCTTGATGCTGGAGGAGTGCCGCCACGCGCCGCATCTGGAACAGACCGACGCGGTGCTGGATGCGGTGGGCCCCTTCCTGCGGTCCCTCGGTGGCGCGGGTGCGACGTGATCCTTCCGCCAAAGCCGCATGTTCCGGGCCGCACCCCGCGCCCGCCCGAGGCGCTGTTCGAGCCGCTACAATCGCCGCTTTCGGCCGATCTGTCGCCGTCGGATCTGTTAGCCTCCGCCGCGTTTCACGAGGGGCTGCGGGCCTTCCGGATGCGCTATTACTGGGAAGCCCATGAATTGTGGGAGGCTGTCTGGATGGCCCTGCCCCCCGCCGGGCCGGACCGGCTGCGGCTGCGCGGGGTGATCCAGCTGGCGAATGCCGGGCTGAAGGGCCGCATGGGCCGCCCGACCGCCGCCCGCCGCATCCTCGCGCTGGCCGACGCGGCCCTGGCAGAGGCAGACCGGCGGGGCGGCGCCGGGCAGGCGGATCTGGCGCCCGCGGGGCTGGCCGGTCTGCGCGCCCAGGCCGCGGCGGAATCGGGTGCGAGAGATGCATTATAATGCACGATTTCGACCTGTTTGCGCTCCGGTGCCGCAACCATCTGTTTTTTATTGCAATTAAGCTGCGTGTCCGGCGCGCCTTCGGTATTTACCCGGGGTGGCTTGGGCATTATTGTGCATCCAACCTCCAGGGAGGAGAGCGTTCTCGTGACCAAGATCATCGACTTTCAGACCGACCCGTCGAAATACCGCCACTGGCGCATCGACTATGACGGCGCCGTCGCCACGCTGTATATGGATGTCGACGAAAGCGGCGGTCTGTTCGACGGCTATCTGCTCAAGCTGAATTCCTACGACCTTGGGGTCGACATCGAATTGTCGGACATCGTCCAGCGGATGCGCTTCGAACATCCCGAGGTCAAGGTCGTCGTGATGCGCTCTGGCAAGGACAATGTGTTTTGCGCCGGGGCGAACATCCGGATGCTGGGCGGGGCCAGCCATGCCCATAAGGTGAACTTCTGCAAATTCACCAACGAGACCCGGAACACCTATGAGGCGGCCGAGGCGGATTCGGGGCAAAAGTACATCTGCGCCGTCAAAGGCTCTTGCGCGGGGGGCGGGTATGAGCTGGCTTTGGCCTGCAATTACATATTGTTGACCGACGATTCCTCTTCTGCCGTGGCGCTGCCCGAGGTGCCGCTTCTGGCGGTTCTGCCGGGCACGGGCGGGCTGACGCGGGTGACCGACAAGCGCAAGGTGCGCCGCGACCGGGCCGATGTGTTCTGCTCCACCGAAGAGGGGGTGCGCGGGCGCAAGGCTCAGGAGTGGGACCTGGTCGACGAGGTGGTCGCCAATTCGAAGTTCGACGAAACGGTGGCCGCCCGGGCACGGGAATTCGCCGACGCCTCTGACAAAGCGGTGGGTGCGGGGATCGTGCTTGGCCCGCTGGACCGGGCCTTTGGCGCAGACACGCTGACCTATTCGCTGGTCGAGGTTGAACTGGACCGCGCCGGCCGCAAGGCGGTGATCACGCTGAAAGGCCCCGAGGGCGCGGCCCCCGCCGATGTACAGGCCCTGCATTCCTTGGGCGATCAATCCTACCTGCTGCGGCTGGCCCGCGAACTGGACGATGCGATCCTGCATCTTCGGATGAACGAGCGGGAACTGGGCCTGCTGATCTTCCGCAGCCAGGGCGACCCGGAGGCGGTGCTGGCACAGGAAAAATGCCTGAGCGAGAACGCCGAAGACTGGCTCGCAAATGAAATTCTGCAATACTGGAAGCGGTTGCTCAAGCGGATCGACATGACCTCGCGGTCGATGATCGCGCTGGTGGAGCATGGATCCTGTTTCGCGGGGATCCTGGCCGAGGTGCTGTGGTCGGTCGACCGGTCCTACATGATGGAGGATGAGTTCGAGGGCGACAACCGGCCGCTGGCGACGATCACCCTGTCCGGTGCGAACTTTGGTGCGATGCCGATGGCGAACGGGCTGTCGCGGCTGGAAACGCGCTTTCTGGGCGCCCCGGGCGCGGTCGACGGGCTGAAAGGGCAGATCGACCGCCCGCTGGAAGCCGACAGCGCCAACGAGTCCGGTCTGGTCACCGACATCTATGACGACATCGACTGGGACGACGAGATCCGCATCCTGTTCGAGGAACGCGCCTCTTTCAGCCCCGACGCGATGACGGCGATGGAGGCGAATCTGCGCTTTGCCGGGCCCGAGACGATGGAAACGCGGATCTTCGGGCGGCTGACCGCCTGGCAGAACTGGGTGTTCCAGCGGCCCAATGCGGTCGGCCCCGATGGCGCGCTGCAGCGCTACGGCACCGGCAAGCGCGGTGACTACAATATGGAACGTGTGTAAGAATTCACCGCAAAAACGCGGGCAGGGAGACAACGAATGCTTGATTTGATCAATGTCAGCTATGACACACAGATCCCCAACAACGTCGGCCTTTCCTCTGACAAACGGGTTCTGAAGGCGCTGGAGAAATGGCACCCCGGCTACATCAACTGGTGGAATGACCTCATCCCCGGCGACTTTCAGCAATCGCTGGTTTACCTGCGCACGGCGGTCTCGGTCGACCCCAAGGGCTGGGCCAAGTTCGACTATGTCAAGATGCCCGACTATCGCTGGGGCGTCCTGCTGGCCCCCGAAGTCGAGGATCGCCGCATCCCCTGCGGCGAGCATACCGGCGAGCCTGCCTGGCAGGAGGTGCCCGGCGAATACCGCAACATGCTCAAGCGGATGATCGTGATCCAGGGCGACACGGAACCGGCCAGCGTCGAACAACAGCGATTCCTCGGCCTGACGGCGCCGTCGCTTTATGACATGCGCAACCTGTTCCAAGTGAATGTCGAGGAGGGCCGCCATCTTTGGGCAATGGTCTATCTGCTGCACAAATACTTCGGCAAGGACGGGCGCGAAGAGGCGGACGACCTGCTGCGCCGCTCTTCGGGCAGCGAAGAGGCACCCCGGATGCTGGGCGCCTTCAACGAGGAAACGCCGGACTGGCTGTCCTTCTTCATGTTCACCTATTTCACGG
>CAYGRI010000110.1:0-14329 GCA_964352155.1 uncultured Maritimibacter sp.
TCGCGGGCGCCATCGGCTGGCACCTGATCATGGCCATCGGCGGTGCTGACATGCCGGTGGTGGTGTCGATGCTGAACAGCTATTCCGGCTGGGCGGCGGCGGCCATCGGCTTTACCCTGGGCAACGATCTGCTGATCGTGACGGGGGCGCTGGTGGGCTCTTCGGGGGCGATCCTGTCGTACATCATGTGCAAGGCGATGAACCGCAAATTCGTCAGCGTGATCCTGGGCGGCTTTGGCGGCACCTCGGGGCCCGCGCAAGAGATCGAGGGCGAACAGATCGCCATCGACGCTGATGGTGTGGCCAACGCGTTGAACGAGGCGGATTCGGTGATCATCGTGCCGGGTTACGGCATGGCGGTGGCGCAGGCGCAGCAATCGGTCAGCGAGCTGACGCGCAAGCTGCGCGCCAAGGGCAAGACCGTCCGCTTCGGGATCCATCCGGTGGCCGGGCGTCTGCCGGGGCATATGAACGTGCTTCTGGCCGAGGCCAAGGTGCCATATGACATCGTGCTGGAGATGGACGAGATCAACGACGACTTCCCGGAAACGGATGTGGTCATCGTGATCGGGTCCAACGACATCGTGAACCCCGCCGCGCAGGACGATCCCAACAGCCCCATCGCCGGGATGCCGGTGCTGGAAGTGTGGAAATCCAAGCAGGTCTTCGTGTCCAAGCGCGGGCAGGGGACGGGCTATTCCGGCATCGAGAACCCGCTGTTCTTCAAAGAGAACACGCGCATGTTCTATGGCGATGCCAAGGCCTCCATCGACGCCTTGTTGCCCAAGATCGACTAGGCCGAGGGGCGCCCGGGCCGGCTGCCCGGGGCGTTGCCCGCGACAGATCCCGAAAGGCGCCTGACGAGAAATGCCCTCGTCAGGCGCCTTTTCTTTTTGCCCGGCGCAGGGAGGGGGCGGTGGCCTTGGTCCAACGGGCGAACGGCGCGGGGGCTGCCACGGTTGTCCTGGACCGCCCGGTGACCGAGCCGGACCTGTACAGGTGGCCTCGGGCTGCCGGGTGAACGGTACATCGCTGTCACGAGGGGCGTGGGGAACGGCGCAGCTCTTTCCCCGTGGCCCCGGACCGACCGGTGAAACGCGCAGCGTGGGCGCCGGGCCGCACGGTCGCCGGTACGGTGCTGCAGGGTGGCCTCGGGCTGCCAGGTGATCGGCACTGCGGCGTCGCGCTGGGCCTCTTGGGTGGACAGGCGCGGGGTGCTGTGCCTAGGCTTCGCGGGTCGTCAGGTGGTGCTAGGGGGCGCGCATGTCTTGGTCGTTGGTGATGGGCCCTGTCGCGGCGCTGATGCTGGGGGGGGCGGCCCTGGCGCAAAGCCTTCCGGTCTACGAGGGGCCGGTGCCGGTGACGCTGGGGGACAACCGCTTTGACCTGCCCATCGCGGTCGCCGCACGGGCGACAGAGGAGGGCCGCCTGCATATCGACCTTCGGGCGCAGCTGGAGGCGGCCTTGCCCGTCGCGGCCCAGGCGCTGCGCCGCGAGATAGAGGCGGTGCCCACGTCCTGCACCGACCGGCTGGCGGTGCGGGCGGTATCGGTCTCGGCGGAGGAGGGGCTGATCGTGGCGCGGGTCCGGTTCCGCTATGCGCGCTGGGTCTGCGAACGGGTGTTCGGCGCGCGGGTGGAATCAGAGCTGTTCTCCGAAACCGCGACGATCGAGGCGCGGGTGGAACCCTTTGCCGAGGACGGGCAATTGCAACTGCGCCTTGCCGGCTTTCAGATCGACGAGTTGGGAGAGCTGGCGCAGGCGCTGAATGCCGAAGGCTGGCTGCGGCAGATGTTGCGGCGGGGGCTGGGCCTGCTGAACGCCGACCCGGCCTTTGCCCGCCCCCCGGCGCCGATCTGGGACGAAGGCTATCGCTATGACAGCGTGACGCTGGACACCGCAGCCGCGCCGCTTCTGGTGGTCGGGATCACCGGGCCGGATTCCGCGCTGGCGCTGTTGCGGATCAAGGTGGCGCTGGAAGCGCAATAGGCGGCCTGCCAAACCGGATTTCGCTTGGAAACCGGTTCAACCAAAGGTGGCGTCCAGCCGGGGCGGCGCGCATCCCGGGGCCAAAAACAGCGTCATGATTACAATTCTGCGAAGCTGTCGGATTCCCTCTTGAATCGAATCTGGATTTGCCACACATGGCGCGTCAAGACGCCAACGCGCGCGCCTCTGGCCGCAGCATCAATGCTCGTGTTTACGTAGCGACGGTAACGTCTCCTTGGAAGTGAGCGGTCATGTATGGCCGGGTCTAGTGGAGATGACCAATGACGATGCTGTTCGGCGACCCCGCCGTTTTCAAATCTGTTGCCCGGCCGTCGCGCGTGGAAGCCTTCATTGCGGCGAATGTGTTCGATCATCCCACGCTGGTGCTGGACACCGACGTCGTGGCAGAGCGGTTTCATGCCCTTGCGGAAGGGCTGGGCGACGCGCGCATCCACTATGCCGTCAAAGCCAACCCCGAGCGCGAGATCATCGCGCGGCTGATCGCGGAAGGGTCTTCGTTCGATGCGGCCTCGCGCGGCGAGATTGAGCTGTGCCTGGGCCTGGGGGCCCGGCCCGAGCACATTTCCTTTGGCAACACGCTGAAGAAACCCCGCGACATCGCCTTTGCCCATGCCGCCGGGATCCGCCTGTTCGCCGCCGACGCCAGCGAAGAGCTGGAGAAGATCGCGGAGCATGCGCCGGGCGCGATGGTCTATATCCGCCTGCTGGTCGACAACCCGCTGGCCGACTGGCCGCTGTCGCGCAAGTTCGGCTGTGCGCCCGACACCGCGCTGGAGCTGCTGGACACCGCCCGCGCGCTGGGGCTGACCCCAGTCGGCCTGTCGTTCCATGTGGGCAGCCAGACGCGCGAGGCCGCGATGTGGCAGGGCGTGCTGGATGACGTCGCCGCGGTCTGGCAGCGCGCCCGGGACGCCGGGCACGGCCTGACGCTGATCAACATCGGCGGCGGCTTTCCGGCCTTCTATGGCGAGCCGGTCGAGGCCCCGGTGGCCTACGCCGCCGAGGTGCGCCGCATGGTCGAGGCCCGCTTCCCCGGCGCCCGCGTGATGGCCGAACCGGGCCGGGGGCTGGTGGCGGAATGCGGCGCCATCGCCTGCGAGGTGATGCTGGTCGCGCGGAAGTCCGACAACGAGCTCCACCGATGGGTCTATCTCGACATCGGCAAATTCTCGGGCCTGGCCGAGACGATTGACGAGGCGATCCGCTATCAATTCTTGACGCCCCGCGATGGCGATGCGATGGGGCCCTGCATTCTCGCCGGGCCGTCCTGCGACAGCGCCGACGTGCTGTATGAAAAGCGTCCGCTGCCGCTGCCGCTGACCCTGAAAGCGGGGGACAGGGTGATCATCCGCAATACGGGCGCTTATACTTCAAGCTATTCCTCGGTCGGGTTCAACGGTTTCCCGCCACTGGATGTGGTGGTCCTGTAACCGCTGCCGTCACCCGGCGGCCTGATAGGCGAACAGACGCCCCCACAGGTGCTGTTCGCCGATCGCATAGGGGCGAAACGGGTCGGAGGCTTCCAGCAGGGACCAGGCGCCGTCCGATTCCAGCCGGTCCAGCTCGTCGGGAAAGCCCTGTTCGACCCAGGTCGCCTCGACCACGTTGAACAGGATCGGCGCGCCGGGGCGGGCCACCCGCACCAGATCCACCAGCGAGTCCGGCGGCGCATGGCCGGGGCCGAATGACCCGATGCACAGCACCCCGGCAAAGCTGTCGTCGTCAAACGGCAGCTGGCCGCCCAGCCGCGCCTCGATCAGATCGGCATAGGCGCCGGTGGCTTCCGCGACCTCCAGCATTTCGGGACTCAGATCCAGCCCGGTGATCTGCGGATAGCCCAGCACCCGCAGCGCGCTGCCGACGATCCCGGTGCCGCAGCCCGCATCCAGGATCGGGCCGCTGCCCGCCGGGATGTAGCGGGCGGCAAAGGCGGCCGCGAGATAGGGCAGCCGGAACCCCAGCGCCGCATTCTCGGCGTCATAGGTCCTGGCCCAGTCCCGGTAGATCTGCGCCGCGCCCTTTTCCTTGGCCGCGGCATAGACATCCTCGACCTTGTCTTGGGGATGTGGATCGGTCATCGGGACTCTCCTGATTCGGGGGGGGCCAAAGGCTTAGCGCGCGGGCGTCACTTCATGCCCGGCGCCTTCGGGCTGGTCATCGACCATCTCGGCCGGGAACCCGTCTGCCAGCACCGACAGGCCCGTCGGATCCTCGTAGCGGCGGATGATATTGGGCGACTTCTCGCGCGGGCCATAGGTGGAAATGGCCTCGCGGAACATCTGCACCAGCAGCGGAGAGACAGTCAACGGCACGTCCGACGCCTCGGCCAGCCCCTGGAACAGGCCGATGTCCTTAAGCACCAGATCCATCGTGAAGTTGATCTCACGGCTGCCGTTCAGGATGATTTGGCCCTCGGTTTCATGGACAAAGCTGTTACCGGACGAGATCCGGATCGCCTCGTAGGTGGTGCCCATGTCGTGCCCGGCGGCCTTCATCACCGTCAGTGCCTCTGACAGGGCGACAAGATTGGCGGTGGCCAGGAAATTGGTCATCACCTTCAGCTCAGAGGCGGTGCCGAAGGCGCCGGTGTGCAGGATCTCGCGTCCCAGGATCCTGAGGATCGGCAAACCGGCGTCAAACGCGGCACGGGGACCGGCGGCCAGGATCGCGATATTGCCCGTGGCCGCGCGGTGGCACCCGCCCGAGACGGGGCATTCCAGCGCCATGGCGCCGCGGTCTGCGACCAGAGCGGCCAGGCGCCGGATCTCCGAGGCATCGGTCGTCGACATCTCCATCCACAATTGGCCGGGGCGCAGGGCGGGCAGGATGCCCTCTGGCCCCTCCATCACGGCGGCGGAGGCGGCGGGCGAGGGCAGGCAGGTGATCACCGCATCCGTGCCTTCGGCCAGCGCGGCGGGGCTGTCGGCCCAGGTGGCGCCCTGCGCCAGCAGCGGCGCTGCCTGCGCCGGATCCAGATCGCGGACGATGACATCTGCGCCATTGCGGATCAGCGATCCGGCCAGCTTGGCGCCCAGATTGCCCAAGCCGATGAAACCTACTTTCAAGACTGCCTCCTGTTGCTGTCTGGGCCGATCCTGACGCCAATCCGCACGGCAGCTTGCCTGAGAGCGACGTTCAAAAGCGCCAAAAGACACAGTTCCGACGTTTACAGGCGCGCAAAACGCACTACCGTCCCGACAAACAATCCAGCGGAATGCTCATGACCAAGATCCCTGATCACGCCCTGCGTTACAAGCTGGCAAACGAACTGCACGCGCGACCCTTCCCCTCCTTGAATGCCCCCTGTCATGCGGTCTATCTGGCGATCAAGCGGCCCTCGGATGCGGCCAACCGGGACCGCGCGGCGGACCGCGCGCATCTGGAGGCATTGCTGGAGCGATTCGGCGCGCAACGGCCAAAGGCGGATGCCACGCATTACTTCGGGGATCTGGGCAAGTTCCGGCTGAAATGGGAAAGCCACACCGAATTCGTGACCTATACCGCCATCGTCGATGGGCTGGAAAACCGGCCCTTCGATCAGCGCGCCGTCGGTGTGTTTCCCGCGGAATGGCTGGCCGAGGCGCCGGGGGAGCTGATGACCTCTGTGCTGATCCGTTTCGAACCCTTTGAATCCGAAGAGGCGGTCACCCAGAAGATCTCGGAATGGTTCGTCCGCGAAAGCCTCGCGGTCAGCGAGATCGTGGATGGCGCCGCCGTGGCGGCGGGCGATTTCCGCATCGATTCCGCGGGCAACATGCGCTTTGCCGTCTTCCCGCGCGAGAATATGGGGCCGGGCCGGCAGGGCCGCATCCTGCAGCGCCTGTGCGAGATCGAGACCTACAAGGCGATGTCGATGCTGGGCTTTGACCGGGCACGGCGCCTGTCGCCGGAGCTGGGCGCACTGGATCTGCAACTGGGCGCCTTGATGGAGGCGATGACGGAGCAAAGCGAGCCCGCCGATGAAACGCTGTCGCGCCTGCTGCAGATCACGGCAGAGCTGGAGACGTTGCTGTCGCAATCGGCCTTCCGGTTCTCCGCCACCAAGGCCTATGCCACGATTGTGGACGAACGCATCGGCGTGCTGCGCGAAAAGCGGTTCCGCGAGCGGCAGACCTTTCACGAATTCATGGCGCGGCGGTTCGACCCGGCGATGCGCACCGTGCTGGCGACCGAGGCGCGGCTGCGCGCCATGGCGGAACGGTCGGCGCGGGCGGGCGAATTGCTGCGTACCCGGGTGGATGTGGAACGCTCGGCCCAGAACCAGAAGCTGCTGGAAAGCATGGACAAGCGCGCCGACCTGCAATTGCGCCTGCAAGAGACGGTCGAGGGGCTGTCGGTGGTCGCGGTCAGCTATTACGCGGTCAGCCTGGCCGCCTATCTCGTCGGTCCGGTGGCCGAGCAGGTCGATGTCTCGAAAACCCTGCTGACGGCGGCGCTGGTGCCCTTCGTGGTGGGGGTGGTGTTCCTGATGGTGCGCCGGATCCGCCAGCGGTTGCACTGACGCGGGGCCGTTTTCCCCGTGATCCACGCAGCGAAAAGGGGGGCATGATCGCCCCCCCCGGTCCCCGGACGGTCTTGCCGGTGCTATTCCGCCGCGACGGGCGCTTGCCCGGTTCCGCGGTCCGCATCGAGCACATGGTGGGTTGCCAGGGCGCCAAGGGCGATGGCGGCGAGCGCCAGAATGGCAGCGACGCTCAGCGTTGGCACACCGGCCAGACCGGCGCCGACCGTGCAGCCTCCGGCCAGCACACCGCCCGCGCCCATCAGAACGCCACCCAGCACATAGCGGCCGGTCTGGGCCGGGCTTTCAAAGCTTTGCAAGGTGAACTCGCCCCGCAGCAGGGCCAGCATCAGGGCGCCCGCCAGGGTCCCGCCCACAAGGCCCACGCCGAAATTGGCGGGGATCGAGGTTGCGGCGATGCCCCAGAACAGGCTGTCGGCATAGGGCAGGGTGAAGCTGAGCGATTGCAGCGCGACCGGGTCGAAATCGTCATACAGCACGAATCCGGTGCCGACCCAGCCCGCAGGAACCAGCAGGCCCAGCAGCAGCGCCAGGCCCAGGTGCAGCGGCTTGGCCCCCGATCGCAGCGCGATCACCAGCGCGCCCGCGGCGATCAGCGCGGCCCAGACCAACGCACCGCCAGGGAGGGCGGCGAGGGACACGACCTCGCCCAGCGGCAGGGTGACGCTGCCAAGACCGGTGCGCATGTCGGCCAGCACGCCCTTCAGCGTGGCATGGGCGGTGATCGCAAAGACCAGCAGCACCGTCAGCGCGCGCAGATTTCCCGCGCCCAGCAGCACCGTCAGACGGGACACGCAGCCGCGCGTCAGCACCATCCCGGCGCCAAAGGCGAACCCGCCCAGAACAATCGCCAGCACCGGCAGATCGGCGCTGAGAAGGCGATGGTCGCCAAAGCCGATCCAGCCCGCCGCAACTGCCACCTGCGTACCGATCAGCGCCGTGGCCAGCGCCGCCAGCCAGACACCGGCCGCCGCACGCCGCTCTGGCCCCGGGCCGATCAGGCTGCGGCGCAGACAGAACCGCGTGACCTGCGCCAGCGCGCCAAACAGGACGCCCAGGATCACCCCCAGCCAGATCGCGGCCTGCGGGGCGGTGAGGCTTTCGAAGCCAAGGCTCTCGAACATGATGGGCGTCTCCTGACATGGGCGGATCGCGAGCATCTGTGGCGGTTTCGCGCGAATCTCAAGGGTGTGCGCCCGGCGGCGGGCACAGGAGCGCGGAACGATGTTCCGGATCCGCGCCCAGAACGGACGGATGTTCCCCGCGCGGGCCAAGGCCTGTACCGGTCGTTCCGTTGGCCGCCACGCCGGGTGGCCGGGCGTTCTTATTGGGTCAGCGGCCCCGGATCCGGGGGTCCAGCGCGTCGCGCAGGCCATCGCCGATGTAGTTCACCGACAGAACGGTCAGCGAGATCGCAAGCCCGGGCCAGATCACCCGCTCAGGATAGAGCTGCATCCGGTCGACCGAGTCGAACAGCAGCCGGCCCCAGGTCGGGAAATCGGGTGGAAAGCCGAAGCCCAAGAAGGACAGGGCGGATTCGGTGATGATCGCATTGGCGATGCCCAGCGTGGCAGAGACCATGATCGGCGACATCACGTTGGGCAGGATATGCCGCGTCACCATGCGCCGCGACGGGGTGCCGATGGACCGCGCGGCCAGCACGAATTCCCGCTCTTTCAGCGCCAGCACATCGCCCCGGACAATCCGCGCCGTCTGCATCCACGAGGTGATTCCGATCAGCGCCACGATCAGGATAAAGACGCCGCCCTCGGGGCCAAAGGCGCTGTTGAGCACATCCCGGAACAGCAGCACCGCCACCAAGATCAGCGGCAGCAGCGGTAGGGCAAGGAACAGGTCGGTCAGCCGCATCAACGGGCCGTCGAGCCGCTTGAAATAGCCCGCGACCACGCCGACGATCGTGCCGATCAGGATCGACAGCAGCATCGCCGTCAGCCCAACAGAGATTGAAACCCGCCCCCCCGACAGCATCCGCGCCAGGGTGTCTCGGCCGAGCTGGTCGGTGCCTAAGGGATGCGCCCAGGTGGGGCCCAGGTTGCGCGCGCGGTAGTCGATATAGGTCGGGTCAAGCGTCCACAGGAAGGGCCCGAGATACACCGCCGCGACCATCAGCAGAAAAAAGACCGCCCCGATCATCGCACCCTTGTGGGTCCGGAACTGGTCCCAGACATCCCACCATTGGTTGCGCGGCGCGCTGTAGACGGCGGCCGGGTCGAGCGCGGGCGCTTTGTCGATCACGGGTTCAGTCATAGCGGATCCTTGGGTCGAGAACGCCGTACAGCACATCGGCGACCAGGTTGAACAGCACGATCAGGATCGCGAAGATAAAGGTCAGCGTCTGCACCATCGGCAGGTCGTTGGCCTGAATGGCGGTGATCAGCAGCTGGCCCAGGCCGTTCACCTTGAACACCTGTTCGGTGATGATGGCGCCGCCAAAGACCTGCGGCACGCCCAGAGCGATCACGGTGATCACCGGGATCATCGAATTGCGCAGCACATGGATCAGAACCACGACCTTTTCGGTCATGCCCTTGGCGCGGGCGGTGCGGACGTAATCCTGGTTGAGGTTGTCCAGCATAGAGGCGCGCATGAACCGGCTGATCTGCGCCGCGTTGTACAGCGCCAGCACCGACACCGGCATGATCATCTGCTTGACCTGGAACAGGAAACTCTCCCAATCATTGACCACATGCTGGGTGTCGTAGATCGAGGGGAACCAGCCCAGGTTGACCGAGAAGATCACGATCAGCAGAACGCCGGTAAAGAAGGTGGGCACCGAAAAGCCGATCATCGAGATGAAGGTGCCAAGCTGGTCGAACCAGGAATATTGCCGGTAGGCAGAGATGATGCCAATCGGCAGGGCGATCAGGATCCCGATCACATAGGACATTCCCACGACCCACAGCGTCTGCGGGATCCGCTGGGCGACGATGTCCATCACCGGCGAGCGGGTCTGCCAGGAAATCACCCGCTGCTGGCCCTCGGCAAAGCCGGTGCCGAACAGGGTGTCGATCAGGTTCAAAGGCTCGATCACAAAGAACTGGACCAGCCATTTCCAGAACCGGATGTGCACAGGCTCGCCCAGACCCAGCGCCTGGCGCATCGCTTCTTTCACCTCGGGCGGCACGGTCAGCGGGACCTGCGCCATCGGATCGCCCGGGGCCAGTTCCAGCAGCAGGAAGATCACCAGTGAGATGAACAGAAGGGTCGGGATCGCCAGCAAAAGGCGACGCGCGGTGAAGGTCAGCATCGGCAGCCTTTGGAGGAGGTCAGAGAAGGGCGGGGCGGACCGGAGCCCGCCCCGCAAAAGGGTTTAGCCTTCGATGCGGTACCAATCCGCGATGTTCCACAGCTCGGCATCCCAGGTGTTCAGCAGAACGCCGCCCAGGGTGTTGGCATGGCCAGACACGCGGCCACGGTGGACCAGCGGCAGCATGACATATTCCTGCATCAGCATGTCGTTCATCGCCTTGGCCAGCTCGGCCCGTTCGTTCAGATCGCCGGTGATGGCCATCTTGGCGACCAGGGCGTCGTAGTCCTCGGACACGAAGCGCGGCATGTTGTTGCCTTGCCACTGGGAGTCCGGACGCGGAATGTCGGTCGACAGCCAGTTCGCCATGTAGGATTCCGGGTCGGATCCGGCGAAGTTGTTGGCGTACATTTCCACGTCGGCAAAGAACTTCTGGTAGGTATCCGGGCTGCCCGGATCGGCACCGAAGAATACCGAGGCGTCGATATTGCGCAGTTCGGTTTCAACACCGATTTCGCCCCACCACTGCTTGATCAGCGCCTGAAAGTCCTGACGGACGGCGTTGGTCGAGGTCTGGAATAGCATCGACAGCTCGACACCGTCCTTGTCGCGGATGCCGTTGCCGTCGCTGTCGACCCAGCCCGCTTCGTCCAGCAGCGCATTGGCGCCGGCGATGTCCTGGACCATGCAAGCGTCATTGGCGGTCGACGCATAGATTTCCGGCGCCGGAAGCACGTTGCAGGTGACCTTGCCAGCCGAGCCATAGCCGACCTCGACCAGCAGCTCGCGGTCGATCGCCATCGACAGGGCCTTGCGGACGTTGATGTCGCTGAGGAACGGATGTGGATGCGCCAGCGTGGCGCGTTCTTCGCCCAGGGCGGGATCGGGATCTGTAAGGTTGACCATGATCCGTTCAACCAGCGTGCCGAAGGCGGCGACGACCGTGCCGTTGCCGGCCTCTTCCATCTGCGCGATCACATCGGGTGCAAGCTGCAGGTTCCAGGCATAGTCGAATTCGCCGGTTTCCATCACCGACCGGGCCGCCGCCAGCGCGTCGCCGCCGCCCTTCATGGTCACGGTGGCGAAGGCGGGCTTGGCCGCATCGCGGTAATTCTCGTTCGCCGCCAGAGAGATTACGTCGTTGGGACGGAATTCGGTCACGCCGAAGGGGCCGGTGCCGATCGGCATGAAGTTCGCATCGGTGCAGGACGGCGCGGCGGCCCCCAAGCAACCGGCGAATTGCGTCGCCTGGATGATCGGCGATTCGTAGGACACGAAGGGGCCATAGGGGAACGGCTTTGGCACGCTGAAGACGACCGTCGCGGTCAGCTCGTCCGGTGTTTCCACGGCGATCACATCGGTGAACTTGTCAAGCTGCGAACAGCCGCCGCCCTCGGCGGTGCAATATTCCCAGGTGAACTTGATGTCAGCCGAAGTGACCGGAGAGCCATCGGCCCAGGTCAGGCCCGGCGTCAGTTTCCAGGTGATCGAGGTCAGGTCTTCGGCCACGCCGCCGTTTTCGACCGTCGGGATCTCGTCGACCAGCCAGGGCACCATGTTGCCGGTTTCGTCGTAGCGCGCCAGCGGTTCCAGCACCATCGAGGAGGCCTCAAGGTCCTTGGTCCCGCCCGACAGATAGGGGTTCATCGTCGATGGCGCCTGCCAGTAGATCAGGTTCAAGTGCCCATCGGCGCCACGTTCGGCCTGCGCCGACAGCGGAGCCATGGCAACGGCTGCAGCCGCCCCAAGCAATGCGTATTTGAGTTTCATAAAGAGTCTCCTTGTTGGACTGCTTTTCTGGATTACTGCGCGGGTGTGCCCGCGTTCTGTTGTTGTTCTATTGCTGGCGGTGTCTCTGTGTGCAGATGGCAGGCCAGGAACCGGCCGGGGGCGACCTCGCGGAAGTCAGGGTCGATCTTGCGGCAGATGTCCATCACCTGCGGGCAGCGCGTGCAGAAATTGCAGCCCGCCGGCGGGTTGGCGGGCGAGGGCACGTCGCCTTTCAGGATGATGCGTTCGACTTTCGCTTCGAGGGCCGGATCCGCCTCGGGCACCGCCGACAGCAGCGCCTTGGTATAGGGGTGCCAGGGATCTTCATACAGGCTGTCGCGCGGGGCGAGTTCGACAACCTTGCCAAGGTACATCACCGCGACCCGGTCGGCGATATGGCGCACCATCGACAGGTCATGGGAGATGAACAGATAGGTCAGCCCGAATTCGTTCTGCAGGTCTTCCAGCAGGTTCACCACCTGGGCCTGAATCGACACGTCCAGCGCCGCGATCGGTTCATCGCAGACGATGAACTTGGGATTCAGGGCCAGCGCCCGGGCGATCCCGATCCGCTGCCGCTGCCCGCCCGAGAATTCGTGCGGATAGCGATTGGCAAAGTCGCGGTTCAGCCCGACGGCGTCCATCAACTCGTAGATCCGATCCAGCTTTTCCTGTTTCGGCAGCTTGGTATGTTCGTCCAGGGGTTCGCCGATGATGCCCGCCACGGTCATCCGGGGGTTCAGGCTGGCCTGCGGGTCCTGGAACACCATCTGCATCTTGGTACGCACCTTGCGCAGCGCATTGGGCGACCAGGTCGCGATGTCGGTGCCGTCGATCAGGACAGCGCCGTCGGTGACCTCGTACAGGCGCAGCACGGCGCGGCCGCAGGTTGACTTGCCGCAGCCCGATTCGCCCACAAGGCCCAGCGTCTCGCCCTCGTAGATGTCAAAGCTGACCCCGTCGACGGCTTTGACTTCGCCCACGCGCCTTCGGAACAGGCCCGCGAAGATCGGGAAATGCATCTTGAGGCCGCGCACCTCGACCAGTTTGCGGGCGCCGGAATAGTCAAACATTGCGTGCTCCGCCCGTTGCAGGGTCCCAGAAACAGGCGGCATCGTGACCGGGGCCGACCAGGACGCGCTGCGGATTGGCCTGGTTGCACATGTCGAACCGATGGGGGCAGCGGGCGCGGAACGGGCAGGCCGAGGGCGGCGCCCCCAGAATCGGCGGCTGCCCCTCGATCACCCGCAGCCGCGCCTCGCGCGTGCCGCGGATCGACGGGATCGTCTGCAACAGCGCGCGGGTGTAGGGGTGCTGCGGGTTGCCGAACATCTCTTTGACCGGGGCATGTTCCACGATCTGGCCGCCATACATCACGATAACCCGGTCTGCGATGCCCGCGATCACGCCCAGATCATGAGTGATCCAGACAATGGCCATGCCAAGTTTTTGCCTGAGCTCCTTGACCAGTTCCAGGATCTGCGCCTGAATCGTCACGTCCAGCGCCGTCGTCGGCTCATCCGCGATCAGCACCTGGGGATCGCAGGCCAGGGCGATGGCGATCATCACCCGTTGCCGCATGCCGCCGGAAAACTGATGCGGATAATCGTCCAGCCGGGGGCCGGGATCGGGAATGCCCACCAGCTCCAGCAATTCCTTGGCGCGGCGACGCGCCGCGGCTTTGGACAGGCCCATATGCTTGCGCAACGGCTCCATCAACTGGTAACCCACGGTGAATACCGGGTTCAGCGAGGTCATCGGATCCTGGAACACAAAGCCGATTCTGGCCCCGCGAATGGCGCGCAGGCTGTCTTCATCGGCGGTCAGCAGATCCTGGTTGCCAAACAGCACCTGGCCCCCCCGGATCTCGGCCGGAGGCGTTGGCAAAAGTCCGATCAGCGACATCATCGTGACCGACTTGCCAGAGCCGCTTTCCCCGACAACGCCCAAAAGCTCGCCGGGTTTCAAATCGAAGCTGACGGAATTGACCGCGTGCACCTCGCCTCTGCGGGTGCGAAACACAGTCTTCAGATCCCTGACGTCAAGTATCGGCTGCGCCCCATCGGGCATGCAGGTCTCCCTATTCTCATTATATGGCCAAGGCCTTGGTGTCGAACGGTTGTCCGATTGGTGGCGGGGACGTTATCATGAAACCTGATGGCTGCATATAAGGAACCTAACGGCATGTTAACGAATGATCGGCCCATTTCTAAACTGCCCTGCTTTCTTGCACCATTGGAAATACGAGCGATGTACTTGCCCGCCGTTTGCGCAGAACCATCATAGCGCATCTGAAACCGGACGACGGTGCCCCAGATAGTTGACCCTGACGGCGGTCGCGCCAAACGACCGTCCCAAACGATCCCCCAAGGCCAGCGCGCCAAGCGATTGCCCCAAACGACCGATTTAGAGTTTAAGGAGATCCCATGCCCGTCAAGAACCGCTTTGCCCAGCTATTGCCCGAGATCACGGAGTGGCGGCGCGACATCCACGAGAATCCCGAAATCCTGTTCGAGACGCACCGCACCTCGGCGCTGGTGAAGGAAAAGCTGCAGGCTTTCGGCTGTGACGAGGTGGTGGACGGGATCGGCCGGACCGGTGTTGTGGCGGTGATCCGGGGCAAGAGCAACACATCGGGCCGCACCGTCGGGCTGCGCGCCGACATGGACGCGCTTCCAATCCACGAGGCGACGGGGCTCGACTATGCCAGCAAGACGCCCGGCCAATTGTGCAACCCGTAGACCTCGTCGATGTCCCAG
>CAYGRI010000111.1:0-14232 GCA_964352155.1 uncultured Maritimibacter sp.
GTATCGCCACATCCGCTATCCGGTCCGGCACCTCGTTCCAGAACGGCCCGTCCGGCGCCCCCTTGCCCCCCTCGACCGCGACCATCCCGTCCAAGAGGTTGCAGGCCAGCCGCAACTGGCACCCCGCCGCCGCCAGCAGCAACACTGCCCAGCGCACCACGCCCTCCGCCGCGCCCGCACCCCAAAAGGCCGCCCCCGCGATCAGCGCGAACAGGATCGAGGCTTGCGAGATCCGGTTCGGCGTCACCGATGTCTGCACCAACCACCGGGCGACCCGCGCGGCAAGCTTCGTGTCTCGGCTTTTCAGGGGGCGACGATCAGCCATGGGACCTCAAAGTGATGGTGTAGAGAATGGCGTAGCCGGTCGACACGCTCAGCGGCACCGAAAGGGTCAGCCACAGCGCCGGTGTTCCGGCAAGGCTGTGCACCAGTGTCAGGACACAGACCGACAGCGCCGCCGCCGCCAGTGGCGGCAGGATCAGCCGCCAGGGCGGGGCGAAGCGGGCAAAGACGGCCTCTATCACCTGCTTCAGGATCAGCGTGATGGCAGCGGTCAGGCAGCCCTGCACCAGCCCGGCCACAACGGGGACGGGCATCGGATGGCCGCGATTGGAGAACACCGCCCAACCGCCCATCAGCACAAACCCGGCCAGCCCATGTGCGACGGAACTGCGCAGCAGGCTCATGTCACCGACCAGAAATACCGCACGACGTGAAAGAAGATCGGGGCCGAGAACACCACCGAATCAAGCCGGTCCACAAAGCCGCCATGCCCGGCGATCAGATGGCCCCAATCCTTGACCCCCTTGTCCCGCTTGATCGCAGACATCACCAACCCGCCGAAAAAGCCCATCAGCGCGATCAGCAGGGACACCAGAAAGGCTTGCCATGGGGCGAATGGCGTCATCCACCACAGCGCCGCGCCCAGCAGCGAGGCCGACAGCACGCCACCCAGAAACCCCTCCCATGTTTTGGACGGGGACAGGTTGGGGGCGATCCTGGTCCGTCCCATCAGCTTGCCGAACACATATTGCAGCACGTCCGACATCTGCACGACGACGACCAGAAAGGCGATCAGCAGGATGGATTTGCCTTCGTAGCCGGGGATCTCAAGCGTCAGCAAAGCGGGCACATGGCTGGCCGCATAGACACAGATCATCAGGCCCCATTGCGTCTCTGATACGCGGGTCAGAAAGCCCGTCGTCTCGCTGCGCAGGGCAGAGATGATCGGCAGAAACAGAAAGGCATAGACCGGGATCAGGATGGAATAGAAGCCGTACCAATTCGCCCAAACCAGCCCGTATTGCAGCGGCAGGAACACGAAGAAGGCGGCCGCCAGCGCGTAATGGTCTGCGCGGGTTTTCGCGGTCAGCGTCAGGAATTCGCGCATCGCGGCAAAGGACAAAAGCGCGAACAGGATCACCGCGCCAGCGCGCCCCGCCAGCATCGCGACAGACAGCAGCGCAACCATCCCCCACCAGGACTGGATCCGCGCGATCAGGTTCTCGATCGTCGGGTTGTCGTCGTTCGGCCCGACCCGCGCTTTCAGCAGCCCGGCGATGACAGAGGCCAGAACCAATACGCCCAGCACGCCCGACAGCAACAGCAGGAATTCCCGATGCGCGGTCATGGCTCCACCTCGTCCAAGGCCAGAAGGGCGGATCGGGCGCGGTCCAGGAAGGCGTCTCGGGCCTCGCCTTCGGTCAGCCGTAAGGGCGCGCCGAAGCGCACGGTACACAGCAGGGGGATCGGCAGGATCTCCCCCTTTGGCATCACGCGATTGAGATTTTCGATCCAGACGGGAATAAAATCAACGCCAGGCCGCTGGCTGGCCAGGTGAAAGATCCCGGTCTTGAACGGCAGCAGCGGCGCGTCGGTATTATTGCGCTTGCCTTCGGGAAAGATGATCAGCGAGGATCCTTCGTCCAGCGCTTCGGCCATCTGGCCAACGGGGTCTTCGGTGCGCATGTCCGGGCGCCGGTCGATCAGCACGGTATTGAACACTTCCTTGCCCACAAATGCGCGGATCGGGGAACTCAGCCAGTATTCCGCCGCCGCCACGGGCCGTGTGCGCTTGCGCAGGGCGGGCGGCAGGACTGTCCAGATCAGCACGGTGTCGGCGTTGCTGGTGTGGTTGGCGTAGTAGATCCGCTGGTCCGTCGTCGGCTCTACGCCATCCCAGATCGCGCGAACGGCGGTCACCAGATGCGCCAGCAGCGCCACCGCCATGCCGACAAGTCCCGCGAGCAGCTTCTTCACCTTCTCTCCCTTCCCAAGCGATGCAACCCAGTCTGACGCAAAGCAGATGCCTGGGCTAGGCGGGAATTCCAGCAAGTCCCACCCACATGTGCGATGGCCCCACCGCGCGGAATCGACAATGATTTTGATCATTTCGAAGAATCGTATGTGCGACCGAAACAATCCCAGAACGCACCAGACTTGCGGAAAAAGCCGCAAGATCCTGTTTTAAAGTAATTTTCCCGGAGTTGCACGGTTTCGCCATGGTTTGCGGCAATTTCAGACACGATTCGAGGGCTTGGTAACGGCAAGTTCGGAGCAACCCCAAAGGTGCGCGACCGAATCCAGCAGACACACAAACAAGGGTTTAGGTCCATGCCAATCAACGTCATTCAGTTCCCACTGAGCCGTATCGCCGCCAACGACGACACGCCTTCGGGCCCCGGCGGAAGCAGTGTTTCGGTCGGCAACCTGCAACGCTGCGTCCGCATCGTGCGCTCGCTTCGCGGCATAAACCTGCACAACAGCACGCTTGGGTGCGCAAAGGCCGCCTGACCGATCTGGCGTCGTGATCCATGCCGCGCAATGGGTCGGGCTTGCCCGGATCCAGGCGGGCCATATCGTTCTAACGTCAGCTATCCGAAGGCGGACTGCACGGAAATGCCCGGTCTTTGATCGTCGGGGGGTCTGGCATCATGGTCAGGTCCCCAATGCCGAGTTGATATCAGACCAGGCCGAAGGTTTTTGACCGCGGATCGTAGCACCGCAGCTCGCCGTTCCCGATATCGTTCCAAAGACCGTGCAGGGCCAGACGCTCTTCTTCGACCGCGGCGCGCACGAAGGGGAACGTCATCAGGTTCTCAAGACTGACCAGAACCGCTTCCTTTTCAAGTGCTTGCAAGCGGCTATCGGCGTCGGGCAAATCCCGCACCCGCTCATAACCCGGGCGCAGGATATCCATCCACCGACCGACGAAGCTTGATGCCTCTTCCAGCTCTGGCGCGGTGCCAGAGCACATGTCGTGGCAACCCTTCACGCCGCCGCAATTGGAATGCCCCACCACAAGCAGATGCGCGACCTTGAGCCCGGTCACCGCATATTCCACGGCGGCCGAGGTACCATGCGCCTCGCCATCCGGTTCATAGGGCGGGACAAGATTGGCAATGTTGCGGTGAATGAACATCTCTCCGGTGTCGGACCCGAAGATCGAGGTCACATGGACCCGGCTGTCGCAGCAGGCGATGATCATGGCACGCGGCCGCTGGCCTTCTTCCGCCAAGCGCGCGTACCAGGCCTTGTTCTCGGAATAGGTCGTCGCTCTCCAACCGTGGTAGCGCGTCACAAGGTATGCCGGCAGTGGTCTGGCCTTGTCCATGTCGGTTCTCCATCGCTGTCCAGCGGCGATAGCCTGAATTTGCAGGAACTTCGACCCATTATTCGTATGGGGATCAACGAAGTCTTTGAACGTCGCTGTCATGTTGATGGGTGGTGGGAGTGTTGATCTGGGGTGAATGGGAATGCATGTAAGCATGCTGCAACCGCGTGAGTCCGTCGGGCTTGAATATGATCGGATCGCCTGGCTGGTCGATCGTCTTGGTCCGGCAGAGGGTGAGCTGGCAATCGGCGCCGCGATGGAGGATTTGGCCGTGTTGCTGCACGATGCAGGGCTGGCCCGGGATGTGTCGGACATGTCGGCCCTGCGCATGCGGGCACTGTGTATCCAGGGCGCGGCAGAGCGGCTGGGGATGCGGCTGTTGGCGCAGGTGGCTGGGGATGTCATTGCCTTGTGCGGGACGCAAGATGTTGCGGCTTTGGCGGCGACCAGTGCGCGGATGGGGCGTGTGGGCGAGCATTCCCTGCTTGCGGTCTGGGACGCACAATTGCCAATCGAGTAGGCATGGCCGAGATCGGGCTTGCAGGGCGCCAGCGACGGGCTAGGCTGCGCACAAACAGCCATGCCGGAGCCTGCCATGTCCCTTACTTTCGCGCCCGCCACACCAGAGGCGATCCCGCTGCACGTCGTGGCGTCCGATGGGTTCGACGATTGGTTATCCGCCCAGCCCGAAGAGGTTCGGGCTTGGGCCAAGGCCAATGGGTTTTCCGGCTCGTTGGGGCAGGTTCTGGTGGTTCCGGGGGCGGACGGCGCCATTTCGATGGCCGTCATGGGCTATGGCACGGGCCTGGCCCGGGCGCGGGGCCGGTTTGCGCTGGCACGCGCCCAGAAGGCCTTGCCCAAAGGGTGCTATCGCCTGGCGGACGGTCTGCCGCCGGCCGACCTGGCAGAAAGCGCGCTGGGCTGGCTGCTGTCGGGCTATCGTTTCTCGCGCTATCGCGACGGGGGCGATCCCGGGCCGAGTCTGATCGCCCCCGACGGTCTTGACGCCGTCCGGGTAGAGGCGATAGCCGCTGGCGAGGCTCTGACCCGCGATCTGATCAACACCCCGGCCGCCGATATGGGGCCGGATGCGCTCGAAGAGGCCGCGCGCGACCTTGCCAGCGATTTCGAGGCTGGCTGCGATGTGATCACGGGCGATGCGCTGCTGGACCAGAATTTCCCGATGATCCATGCCGTTGGCCGTGCCGCCGCCGCCGCGCCGCGCCTGATCGAACTGACCTGGGGCAGCGACGGGCCGACGGTGACGCTCGTCGGCAAGGGGGTCTGCTTTGACACGGGCGGGCTGAACCTGAAGCCCGGCGCGTCGATGGGTCTGATGAAAAAGGATATGGGCGGCGCCGCCACCGTTCTGGGGCTGGCGCAGATGATCATGACACTGAACCTGCCGATCCGGCTGCGTGTCCTGATCCCGGCGGTCGAGAATGCGGTGTCCGGCAATGCCTTTCGGCCCGGCGATATCCTGACCTCCCGCAAGGGTCTGACGGTAGAGATCAACAACACCGATGCCGAGGGGCGACTGGTGCTGGCCGACGCTTTGGCGCTCGCCGATGAAAGCCCCGCCGATCTGATGGTGTCCTTTGCCACGTTGACCGGCGCTGCGCGGGTTGCCGTCGGGCCGGACCTTGCGCCCTTCTACGCCTCTGACCCGGCCCTGGCGGCGGCGATTCGCAAGGGTGGGGCGGCCAGTGCCGATCCTGTCTGGGAAATGCCGTTCCATACTCCCTATGAAGAGATGATAGAGCCAGGGATCGCCGACCTGGACAATGCGCCCAAGGGTGGCTTTGCGGGGTCGATCACGGCGGCGCTGTTCCTGCGCCGTTTCGTCACCGATACACCGCGATACGCGCATTTCGACATTTACGGCTGGCAACCCTCGGCGGCACCGGGGCGGCCCAAGGGCGGGGTCGGACAAGGGGCGCGCGCGTTGCTCGACTCGTTGCCGGGCCTCTTGGGCCTGTGACCGACCGGCGGACACTGCCCGCGAATGGCCGTGTCGCCGCGGCCCATCTGCGCGGCCAGGTAAAGGCAGAGGTCTATGTCGAGGGCACAAAGGCGCGCATTGCCACCAGCTTTGCCGATATGTGGCGCAGCCCCGGCGGCGCGCGGGACCGGCAGCTTTTGCTGGGAGATCTGGTGACCGTCTATGAACGCTACGAAGGCCACGCCTTTGTGCAGGCCGCCAAGGATGGCTATGTCGGCTATCTGGCGCAGGCCACGCTGGGCCCCGCCGATCCCGAGCCGACGCATTGGGTCGCCGTTCATGGGTCGCAGGCCTATCCCGCGCCGGACATCAAAGTGCCGCAGGTGTTCGACCTGGTGTTTGGCGCGGCGATCAGGATCGTGGCGCAGCATCAGAAGTTCTTTGAGACCTCCAGCGGGTTGTACATTCCCGCTCCGCATCTGTGGCCGATCGGCAAGCGCTTTTCCGATCCGGTCACGGCGGCGCAAATGTTCTATGGCTCGCCCTACCTTTGGGGCGGCAATACCCCGCGCGGCATCGATTGTTCCGGCCTTGTGCAGGTCGCCTGGCTGGCCGCCGGGCGGCGATGCCCCGCCGACAGCGACCAGCAGGAAAGCCTGGGCGAGGCCTTGCCCGAAAACGCACCCATGCGCCGCGGGGATCTGCTGTTCTGGAAAGGGCATGTGGCCATTGCCGTGGACGCCGAGACGCTGATCCATGCCAACGCCCATCGCATGTCCGTGGCCTATGAAAAGGCGGAGACGGCCATCGCCCGGATTTCCGATCAGGGCGATGGACCGGTCATCGCGCGCAGACGCATGCCACAGGACTCTGGCTAGAGCCTGTCTCGTCAAACTGAATTCAAGACAACGCGCCTCCTGCGCGAGCAGGAGGCTTTGAAGTTCCATGGATCCAATCAAACGCGGCACGCCGTCGCCCGCGCCCCGTTGGCTATTCCACGACGCGGATCAGCTTGCGTTCCAGCACCCGCAGAACGGTCTTCAGATCCTGGCCGCGTTTCAGGATCTGGCCATCCAGCCCGATCACCGAATATTGCCCCTGCCGCATCCGCAGCCGGGGACGTTTCTCGATGCGGTACAACGGATGTTCGGCTGTTCTGCGAAAGACCGAAAAGATGGCGACGTCCCGAAGGTTCGAAATTCCGTAATCCCTCCACTCTCCCGCGGCGACCATCCGGCCATAGAGGCTGAGGATGTCCCCGAGTTCGCGCCGGTCGAACGCCACCTGTTCCGGGGCGCGCTGCGGGGAGGGGTATTGAACTGTCATAGAGGGCAGATTGGCCGCATCCGAAGGTGAAATCAAGCATTGCCCCATTCTTGCCGCGCAATGACCGTGCAAATGCCCGGCGCGCTCCTTCGTTGCGCCATGTGACACCCTGATACTGCTTCTTGTCACGAGCGGGACCGGATCGGTCGGCATCATAGCCCCCACCCAGTCCGGACGGTCCGGCCCTGCTAGTGTTTACCCGCCCCGCTTGGGCGGGTTTTCGCGTTTTGCGGCGTCATGATCGCCAAACCTCCCGGGGCCGGTCTGCCACAAAGTTGCCAGGAAAAGACCCTGCCCAGATCATCTCTGCGACACGCGCCACCGCGATAACAGCTGCATGAAGTGAGTACGAGTGAGCTCCGACGGTCCGGCATCATAGCCCCCACCCAGCCCGGACCGTCGGGGTGACTCGCCCGCCGCCAAATGCAATTGCATCAGGTCGCGGCTGCCAGCATCTATCGTTCGGCGCCTGAGGCTGGAGGGTATGATCGCACAGAACGCCTGCCCCCCCGGACAGAGGATGCTGCCTTCCCCAGCCCGTCGGCGCTGGCGTTGATCGTGCCGACCTTCAACGAACCCGAAAATATTGCAGCGCTCGCGGACCGCATCAAATCTATGCTGACAGGGATCGCCTTTGAGCTGATCGTGGTGGACGACAACAGCCGCGATGGCACCGCCTACTCGGTTCGACAGCTGGGGCGGGCCGACGGGCGGATCCGGTGCGTGCAAAGAATTCGCCGGCGCGGGCTGTCCAGCGCTGTCATCGAGGGGATCCGTGTGACCACTGCTTCGATCGCCGCTGTGATCGACGGCGATTTGCAGCATGACGAATCGCAGCATTCCCTGATGCTGCGCCGGCTGACAGAGGGTGATCTGGATGTCGTCGTCGGATCCATATATATGGCCAGCGCGGGGATGGTGGATTGGCCCGAGGACCGGCAGCGTCGCTCTCGCCGCGCCGTCAGTCTGGCCCGTTTCATGACCAAGAGCGATCTGACCGACCCGATCAGCGGGTTCTTCATGGTCCGGACAGATGCCATTCGGACGCTGATCCCGCATTTGTCCGGTGTGGGCTAAAAGATCCTGCTGGGTCTTCTGGCATCTCCGGGGCCGCGGCTGAAGGTGGCCGAGGTGCCCTATACCTTCCGTGCGCGGCGGATGGGGGAAAGCAAGCTGGACAGCAAAGTCTTGCTCGATTTCATCGAACTACTGCTGGCAAGGTCGGTCCGCCGCTATGTGCCGGTGAGATTCGTGATGTTCTCGCTGGTTGGGGGGGCTTGGCATTCTGGTGCACATGGCTGTTCTCGCCTTGTGTTTCGAAGGATTGGCCCTAGCCTTCCCCACCGCACAGATGGTCGCGACGGTCATTGCGATGGCGACGAATTTGTTCGGAACAACGTCTTCACCTATTTCGACAGACGCTTGCGCGGATGGCAGTTGCTGAAGGGCTGGATCTCTTTCGCGCTGGCGTCATCGGTCGGGGCGCTCGCGAATGTAGGCGTTGCGATCTACCTGTTCGAGTCGATGGGCAGGATCTGGTATGCCTCTGCGCTGGCGGGAATCCTGGTCGGGGCCGCGTGGAACTTTGCGGTGACGGCGCTGTATGCGTGGAAGCCGTAAGGCCCGATCCGGGCTAGTACCAAGCATCTTCTCGCGAAACGGCGTATGCTCTGGCCTATTGTGCGGGAACGCCAAGATGCCGCCTGCTCTTGTAGGCGGAGGGGGCAGGCCGCGCCCGCCCCCAATCGTTCAGACGGTGTCTTTCTGAAGCGCGCGATTGCCCAGAACCTCGGCGATCTGCACAGCGTTCAGGGCGGCGCCCTTGCGCAGATTGTCCGACACGACCCACATGTTCAGACCGTTGTCGATCGTCGAATCCTGGCGGATCCGGCTGATGAAGGTCGCGAAATCCCCGACACATTCAACGGGCGTGACGTAGCCGCCCTCTGTCCGCTTGTCGACGACCAGGCACCCCGGCGCGATCCGCAGAATCTCTCGGGCTTCGTCCTCGTCGAGGAATTCCTCGAACTCGATATTGATCGCCTCGCTATGGCCGACAAAGACAGGCACCCGCACGCAGGTCGCCGTGACCTTGATCTTCGGGTCCATGATCTTCTTGGTCTCGACCACCATTTTCCATTCTTCCTTGGTCGAACCGTCTTCCATGAAGTCGTCGATCTGCGGAATCACGTTGAAGGCGATCTGCTTTTGGAACTTTTCCGGCGCCTTTTCCTGACCATGGACATAGATGCCCTTGGTCTGGTCCCAAAGCTCGTCCATGCCGTCCTTGCCCGCGCCAGAGACGGATTGATAGGTCGACACGACCACACGCTTGATCCTGGCGCGATCATGCAGGGGCTTGAGCGCCACAACCATCTGCGCGGTGGAGCAATTCGGGTTTGCGATGATGTTCTTCTTGCGGAACCCCATGATCGCGTCGGCGTTCACTTCCGGCACGATCAGCGGCACGTCCGGGTCGTAGCGATACAGGGACGAATTGTCGATCACGACGCAGCCGGATTTGGCGGCACGCGGCGCGTAATCCTTGGTCGCCTCGGAGCCGATGGCGAACAGGGCGATGTCCCAGCCGGTGAAGTCGAACGTGTCAAGGTCCTTGGTCTTCAGCGTCTTGTCCCCGAACGAAACCTCGGTTCCCAAAGACCGGCGCGACGCAAGCGCGGCGATCTCATCGACGGGGAACTGGCGCTCTGCCAGGATGTTCAGCATTTCGCGGCCCACGTTGCCCGTGGCGCCGACGACGACGACCTTGTAGCCCATGATTCACTCCTAAGGGTGTTGGCGCGGGTTCTTAGCGCGCGATGTCTGCGTAATAAAGCGTTTTGTCGCGGTCTTTTGCCGCAAAGCGGTCTGGCAGGGTTATCCGTGGTCCTTGAGGATCCGCGCCTGCTGCCGCTGCCAGTCGCGTTTGGCCTCGGTCTGGCGTTTGTCGGCGGCCTTCTTGCCCTTGGCGATCCCGATCTTCAGCTTGGCGATGCCACGGTGGTTGAAGTACAGGACAAGGGGGACCAGCGTCATGCCCTTGCGCTGGGTGTCGGACCACAGCCGCGCCAGATCCTTCTTGGACACCAGAAGCTTGCGGCGGCGCCGTTCCTCATGCCCGAAGGTCTTGGCCTGCTTGTAGGGCGCGATATAGGCGTTCACCAACCACAGCTCGCCATTCTCGACAGCGGCATAGCTGTCGGCGATGTTGGACTGGCCGACGCGGAGAGATTTGACCTCGGACCCCTCCAGGATGATACCGCATTCCAGATCATCCGCGATGGCATAATCGTAGCGCGCGCGCCGGTTCTCGGCGACGACCTTGTAGTTGGGATTGTCCGTTATCTTTGCCATAACGGCAGGGAGATAGGGACTTCCGTCGCGCAAGTCCAGTGTTTCGCGGGTTGACCCGACGCTTGCACCGGCGATGATCCCGGAATGGTCATTCAGATTGCCATCGGGACGGTGCTGATCCTGCTGTCGACCCTGGCGGCGGGGGCGACGTTTCTGATCCTGGAGCAAGGGTTGGTCCGCTGGACGAAGTGGTTCCGGCGCCCGCCGCACGGGCCGCGCCTGCTGGCGCTGCTGGGTATGGCGGTGTTGTCGATCATGGGCATCGCCACGGTGGCGGTGTGGATCTGGGCGCTGGCCTATCTGTGGCTTGGAATCTTCGCCACGCTGGAACCGGCGGTCTATTTCTCGCTGGTGGCCTTCACGACGCTGGGGTTCGGGGATGTGCTGCTGCCGTTGGAATGGCGGTTGCTGGCGGGGATGCAGGCGTTGAACGGGCTTTTGATGATCGGCCTTATGGGGGCGATCCTGGTGGAGGTGATGCGCCGGGTGCGGCAGATCCAGTTCGAGGGGCGCGACCCGTTCCAGCGCCCGCCGAAACGGTGACACCGAACCGGAGGCCTCTGTCTGCCCGCTGCTGTTGAACGGAGCGCCTGCGGCGCACGCCTTCTGGCACTACGTGCGGCGGGCGCGTCGGCGCGAGGCCGGTCCGGCGCGCGCGGCCTGTGCGCGCCGCGTTAGTTCAGCAGACCGGCATGCACCATCGCGTCGCGCATCAGCGCCTTGGTGGGCGCGGTCAGTTCGACGAGGGGCGAGCGCACATCCGGCTCGCACAGACCCAGAAGCGACATGCCGTATTTCGCGCCGCAGAGGCCCGGTTCGGTGAAGACCGCCTTGTGCAGCGGCATCAACCGGTCCTGGATCGTCAGCGCCGTGGTGTAATCGCCCGCGAGGCAGGCCGCCTGCAGGTCGGCACACAGGCGGGGCGCCACATTCGCGGTCACCGAGATGCAGCCGGTGCCGCCTTGGGCGTTGAAACCATGCGCGGTGGCATCCTCGCCCGAGAGCTGGATGAAATCGGTGCCACAGGTCATCCGCTGATACGAAACGCGGGCGAGGTCTCCGGTCGCGTCCTTGACACCGATGATCCGCGGCAGCTTGGCCAGTTCGCCCATCGTATCCGGCAGCATGTCGACGACGGACCGCGGCGGGATGTTGTAGATGATGATCGGCAGGGTACAGCAATCATGCGCCGCCGTGAAATGGGCGATCATCCCGGCTTGCGTCGGCTTGTTGTAATAGGGCGTGACCACCAGCGCGGCATCCGCGCCGACGCTTTCGGCATGCTGCATGAAGCGGATCGTCTCGTCCGTGTTGTTCGAGCCTGCCCCGGCGACGACGGGGATTCGCCCGGCGGCGGCCTTGACCACCTCTTCCACGACGGTTTCATGTTCCCGGTGGCTCAGCGTCGGGCTTTCGCCCGTGGTGCCGACGGGCACAAGGCCGTTGCTGCCCTGCTCCACATGCCAATCCACGATCCGTTTCAGCGCGTCGATGTCCAGAGCGCCGTTCTTGAACGGCGTGACAAGGGCGGGCAGGGATCCCCTCAGCATCGTGCGCTTCCTTTCGTGACCGATGTGCCGCGCCGGGGCGCGAAAGTGACCGGAGCCTAGACAACAGCCGGCGAGTTGCCAAGTTTGTGTGTTTGCATGCAGGCGTCAGCCCGCTACCCTCTGCCACGTGAGGCGTCAAGAGCGATACAATATGAAACTGCCCGGAACCATCATCGGCCTGTTATCCCTTGCCCTGTCGGCGATGCCGGTTGTGGCGCAGGAAGACATGCGGCCGCCGCCCCGCCCGGGGACGGCGCCGGACGCGGTGGCCACGCCCAGAGTGTCGGGTCCGGCGTCAGAGCTCGCAATCGCGGTGTTGGAAAGCGTTCCGGTGCCGCGGCCTGCGGATCTGCTGGAGGGGTATCAGTTCAAGCTCGCCCTGGCCGCCGCCTATCGCGACGACTGGGCCGAGGCGGCGCGCCTGGCGGCGGGCGATCCTGTGGGCGCGAATGTCATCGAATGGCGCCGGTTGCGCTCTGGCGAAGGAACCTTTGGCGATTACAGGGCCTTCCTGGCGCGGAACGGTGACTGGCCGGGCCTCGACCTGCTGCGCCGCCGGGGCGAGGACACAATCCCGGAAGGCGCGGATGCGGCCTCGGTGATCGGTTATTTCAATACATCGCCGCCGCAGACCGGACGCGGTGTCTTGCGGCTGGCCGAGGCGCTCGCCGCCACGGGGGCGCGGGACAAGGCGCAGGCCGTTGTCGTACGCGCCTGGCAAGAGCTTGAGATGGACGCGGGCGAAGAGGCCGCGATTCTGGCGAAGTGGGGCGATACGGTCGCCCCGCATCACGCGGCGCGGCTGGACATGTTCCTGTGGGCCGATGAGCGCACCGGATCGACACGAATGATGTCGCGGGTCAGCGCGGGCCGGAAAGCGCTGGCAGAGGCGCGGCTTGCGCTGCAGGCCGAGGCGCCGGGGGTCGATGCCCTGATCGAGCGGGTCCCCGCTGAATTGAGGGGCGACGGCGGGCTGGCCTATGACCGGATGTATTGGCGGATCGAAAAGCGCCGCCGGGACGAGGCTGCCGACGTCATCCTGGAACAATCGACCAGCGCCGCGGCCTTGGGGCGGCCCGAGGAATGGGGCAATTGGCGCCGCATTCTAACGCGGCAGGCGATGCGCGATGGCAATGGCCAGCGCGCCTACAATCTGGCGAGCCGCCATTTCATCGCCCATACGACAGAAAATTATGACTACGCCGATCTGGAATGGCTGTCTGGCTATCTCGCCCTGCGCTATCTGAACGATCCCGCCACCGCCCTGACCCATTTCCGGCGCTTCACCTCCGCTGTCTTTACCCCGATCAGCCTTGGGCGCGGCCATTACTGGGAAGGCCGCGCGCTGGAAGCGATGGGCGATACCGAGGCCGCGATGGCCTCTTATCGGAAGGGCGGGGCGCATCAGACAAGCTTTTACGGGTTGCTGGCCGCCGAAAAGGCCGGGATGGCGATGGATCCTGTTCTGACCGGCCGGGGCCCTGTGGCGGACTGGCGGGCGGCAAGTTTTGCCGGCGGTTCCGTCCAGAAAGCGGCCGAGCTGCTGTTCTATGCCGATGCCAGATGGGAAACCATCCGCTTCCTGTCGCATCTGGCCGACACCCTGCCAACGACGGAACTGGAGGCGCTGGGCGAATACACTCTGACCCTGGGCGATCCCTATGTGTCGGTGCGGGTGGCCAAGCGGGCGGTGCGATCCGGTGCCGTCGCGATCCGGGCCTATTATCCGCTTACCGATCTGGGCATCGACCTGCCCGTCGAAGAGGCTTTGGCCCTGGCGATTGCGCGGCGCGAAAGCGAGTTCAACATCGGCGCGGTCAGCCCGGCGGGGGCGCGTGGGCTGATGCAGCTGATGCCCGCGACTGCGCAGATCATGTCACGCAAGGTCGGGCTGCGCTATGCGGCCGCCAAGCTGACCACCGACCCCGTGTTCAACGCGACCCTAGGCAGCGCCTATCTGGCAGAGCTTATTGACGAATTCGGCAAGAACTACGTGTTGGTTTCCGCCGGGTACAACGCTGGTCCGGGGCGGCCACGGCGATGGATCGAATTGTACGGCGACCCGCGCGATCCCGGCACCGATCCGGTGGACTGGATCGAGCATATCCCGTTCCGCGAGACCCGGAACTATGCGATGCGCGTGACGGAAAGCCTGCCGATCTATCGCGCGCTTCTGACCGGAGAGGTGCAGCCGATCAGGCTGTTGGAGGAGTTGAAGGCCCGATAACCGATGCCTGCTCGGTGCTCGGTGCTCGGTGCTCGGTGTGGCGGGGCTGGCCATATGCCGCGATCATCGTCCAGTGCTGATGTAGTGTGACCACGAGCGCTATGGCGGGCCTTGCGATCCCAAGGGTCGGCACTCCTTGCGCTAGGATTGCCAAAGTCCCGGGCCCGTGCCCTAAAGCATTTCGCCATTAACCTGAGACATATCCGGCAGCCTTGAAGTA
>CAYGRI010000112.1:0-9113 GCA_964352155.1 uncultured Maritimibacter sp.
GATCAGCGAGATCCGCACCGCGTCCTTGCGAATTGCATCCGCTCTCACGGTGCCCATGGCTGATCTCTTCTGCCGCACCTTACCGGATCAAAGGAGCGGAACGAAAGCGGGACGGGTCCAGTCCGAGATAAGATGTTGGACGATGTTTCCGGCGGCTTGAATGACCGTCTCGTAGTCCGGCTTGCGCGCGATCGGGCGAAAGCGTGGCTTGCTTTCCACCAGCCCGCGGCTCGACAGTGTCGGGATCGCCTCGCGCACGACCATCCGGCTGGCCCCGAATTTCTCCATGAGGTCGCGTTCGATGGGCAGGGGATGCTGGTCGCGCAATTCACCTGACACGATCCGCGCCTATAGTGACGAGATAAAGTGGTCGGCGGCGCGGGACACATTGGCGGGTCGCGGCTTTGGTCGTGTCATGGGGCGGTTTCCCGAGCGTTATTGGAGTTGTCGATAGAGATTGGTGCCTCCCGCTTGAACCATGGAACACCGATTTCCACACGCGGGATCCATTTCAGTAGGAACACATATAAAACAATAGGATATTGGATTCTGGCCGCATTGATCCGAAGACTTGTTGCGCGGCTCTGGAGTTTGGTTGTACCAAAGTAAAAACTGGGGGTGGAGTATGAGGTTTTTCGCAAGCAGCGTGTCCTCTGTGGATGGTTTCGCGCTCCTCGCCTCTGCGGTTGTCAGGACGGGATCGGTCGCATGAGCCGGATCGCAGCAGTCGACGCGCGCTTGTTTCACATCCCGCTGGACGAAGTGCTGGTGGATGCCAAGCACGGCGATCATCACCATTTCGAGCTGATCACCGCCACCGTCCGGCTTGATGACGGGTCCGAGGGCACCGGATATACCTATACCGGCGGCAAGGGCGGCCACGCGATTAAGGCAATGATCGACCATGATCTCGCACCGTTTCTGGTCGGGCGCGACGCGGCGCAGGTCGAAGCGCTGTATGACGCGATGCAATGGCATGTCCACTACGTGGCGCGCGGCGGCGTTGCCTCCTTCGCGATTTCGGCGATCGATATCGGTCTTTGGGACCTGCGCGGCAAGGCAGCAGAACAGCCGTTGTGGAAGATGGCGGGTGGCGCGGGGCAGACTTGCCAAGCCTATCGTGGCGGCATCGACCTTGGATACCCTTTGCCCAAGCTGTTGGACTCCGTTAGCGGCTACCTCGATCACGGGTTTGACGGGGTGAAGATCAAGATCGGCCGGCCAACCCTGGCCGAGGATGTTGAACGCATCGCTGCTGTCCGAAGTCTGATCGGACCGGAAGTGGCCTTAATGGTCGACGCCAACTACGCGATGAGTGTCGAGCAGGCGATTGAGGCCTGCCGTGCCTTCCGATCCTTCGATCTGCTTTGGTTCGAGGAGCCGACAATCCCCGACGACTACGCTGGCTATGGCCGGATCGCAGAAGCGACCGGAATGCCGCTGGCGATGGGCGAGAACCTGCACACGATCCACGAATTCGAATATGCCTTTGAGCAGGCGAAGCTCAGCTTTATCCAACCGGATAGTTCGAACTGTGGCGGTATCACTGGTTTCTTGCAGGTGGCCGAGATGTCGCGGAAGTACGGGCTTCCCGTTTGCAGTCACGGGATGCAGGAGTTGCATGTCAGCCTGGTGGCGGCCCAATCGAACGCCGGCCTGATCGAGGTGCATTCCTTCCCCATCGACCAATATACCACGCGCCCGCTGGTAGTCGAAAACCACCGCGCGACCGCGCCAGATGCGCCGGGGATCGGCGTGACCTTCGATTGGGCAAGGCTTGATGCGGCCAATACGCTAAGATGACGGTCCTGTAGGGAGTTCAGCGGCCCTTGCTCGCGTCGCCCAGACGTTTCTACCTGCAAAGGCAAGCCGCCCGCCACCCAGCCAAGGCCAAGCGGGGATCGACGTCTCTTATATGCATCTCGTTGCAACGACCCGTGCATCCCCGTGCATGGAATACGGACCCGTGTCAGCGACCGGCGGACCATTGAGCTTGTGATCACAGACGCATGCGATGCGATGGGGCGGCAAGACACTGCCTCCGGACGTGTTCATCAAGGCCGGAGAGCCCCCGAGGGGGACGGTGTCGGAGTTTCGCTTGCGGGCCGGAGGAAGACTCCATTTGTAAAAGTTCTATAAATAGAACTATAGTACATCACATGAAGATTCGAGGCGACTCAAACAGCCGAGAAGGCGTG
Organism: uncultured Maritimibacter sp.; assembly: GCA_964352155.1. Classification (GTDB taxonomy): domain Bacteria; phylum Pseudomonadota; class Alphaproteobacteria; order Rhodobacterales; family Rhodobacteraceae; genus Psychromarinibacter. The sequence goes on from CAYGRI010000112.1 coordinate 2,199, forward strand.
GATGCCAGGCCGATAAAGCCGATCCAGTTCGCGCGGGGTTCGGGCAGGCCGCTTTACATGCAGGTCGTCGACCATTTCCGCGTCCACTTCACAGAAGGACTTTGGAAGCCCGGCGACACGCTGCCGTCGCTCGAGGTCTTGCAGGCCGAACTGGGTGTTGCCCGCGTGACCCTGCGCGACGCGGTGCGCGTGTTGAGCGACGAAGGTCTCCTGCTGGCCGAACGTGGCAAAGGCACGATCGTCACCGAGAAGGCGCGCGGCCACCGGCCCCTGAAGCTGGAAACGAATTTTACCCGTTTCACCAATGCGTTGCGGCTAGACCTCCCTGACCTGACCAACATCACTGAAGCCGATACCACACCCACGATCGCACCTTCCGAGGGTGCGGCTGCATCGGCCTACAAGAGCCTTCGCCGCGTTCACCTGCGTGACGGCCTGCGCTATTGCGCCATCGACTTGGCCATTGACCAGACTGTGTTCCAACTGGCGCCAGACCGCTTCCGAAAAGAGCTCGCCCTGCCGGTGTTGACCGACATCGCCGCCGACCGCTTGGCCAGCGCCCGGCAGAAGGTGCGTTTCGGCAAATGCGATACCCAGACGTCACAGCTTCTGGAATACCCGACCGGAGAGCCGGTCGCCTTCATCCGCCGGGTGATCTGCGATGCGGAGGGCGTCGTCGTCTACTGCGCCGACGTGACCTATCGGGCTGATATCCTGGAAATTGATATGGATTTCTTCAGTGGCTGAGGTTTCCCGCATTGAGACGTTTGTCTTCCGGTATCCTTTGTCAGAGTTGGTGCGCACCTCTTTCGGCAACATGTCCGATCGTCCGATGCTGATCGTGCGGGTGACGGATTCTGACGGGGCAGAAGGCTATGGTGAGGTCTGGTGCAACTTCCCCGGCATCGGGGCCGAATACCGGGCCCGACTGATCGACTGCGAATTGGCGCCGCGGGTGGTTGGTCGGACGTTTGCGCAGGCATCCGACTTGGGACAGGTGCTGACGTCGGAAACCCACCTGCTTTTGCTCCAAACAGGCGAGGTAGGGCCGATCACCAACTGCATTGCCGGGCTGGATGCTGCGTATCACGATCTGTGCGCCCGCAGAGCCGGGCTGCCCCTGTGTGCCTTCCTTGGTGCGCGCGCCGGCGCCGTACCGGTCTATGCCAGCGGCATAAACCCCAAGGGCGCCGCGGCGAGCGCCGAGGCTTGCCTGGCCCAGGGCTACGACTGGATGAAGTTCAAGGTCGGATTCGGCCGCGATACCGATCTCAGAAATACCGCAGAGGTCTTCGCGGCCGTCGGCCACAGCGCACGGATTGCCATCGATTCCAACCAGTGCTGGAGCTTGGAAAGCGCATTGGAAATGGCGCGATCCCTGGCTGAATTCGACCTGCTTTGGCTGGAAGAGCCAATTGCCGCCGACAGGCCCGATGCTGAGTGGTCCGCACTAAAAGCAGCCGCCGTTGCCCCCCTTGCAGGTGGAGAAAACATCCTGAGCCGTACCGGCCTTGACCGAGCGATCCGTGCTGGCGCCCTGTCATTCGTCCAGCCTGATATCGCCAAATGGGGCGGTGTCGGCGGCTGCCTGGAGGTGGCACGAACGGCGATGGCTGCTGGTCGTTGCTATTGCCCACATTTTCTGGGCGGCGGCGTGGGCCTGATGGCCTCGGCTCATCTGCTGGCCGCGGCGGGTGGCGAAGGGCGTCTGGAGGTCGACATCAACCCCAACCCTCTGCGCAGCGAGTTGCTGGAGGGGGCGATGGAAGACCCGGCGAAAGGCATGATCCTGCCGGACGCACCCGGGCTGGGCATCACGCCGGACCTGCAAGCTTTGAAGAAGTACCAGACCCACCACGGTGACCACCGCCGCGACGGGGTCGTCGCCGCGTGATGAAGGAATAAGACAGTGCCTCAGAAAAACGAAACCATCGGTGTCCAGGCCCTTCAGGCGAGCGGTTTGATCCCGGTCTCCACCCGTGGCAAGGCGGTTGGGGGTCCGGCAATTGCCTCGATCGAACCGCTGCTGGCCAAAGTTGGCATCCGCAACCAGCTGCTGATCAAGGTCACGACCGAGGACGGCCTGGTCGGCTGGGGCGAATCTGGCCTGTCGGCGCGCGAGGATGAAGTGACCTCGGCGGTTCGCACCTTTGAAACCTTTCTGGTCGGACAGGACAGCCGCCAGATCGGCCGGATCTGGCAGGAAACCTACCGCAGCCAGTACTTTGAAGGCGGCCGGGTTTTGACTGCCGCGATGTCAGCCATCGACATTGCCCTTTACGATCTGCTGGGCAAGCGCCTGGGTGTGCCGGTCTATCAGCTGCTGGGCGGGCGGCAGCGCGACCTCATTGGCTCTTTCGCCAGTTCCACCGCCAACAATACGGCAGATACGATCAGCCAGGCCGAACAGCTTGTCGCTGCCGGTTGGGAATGCGTGCGCCTGGTGCCCGATTATGACGACCGAAGCCAGATCCACAACGCCCGCGCCAGTCTGGCGCCGACCGCGGAACGGCTGATCGCAGTGCGCAAGGCGTTGGGCAACGGCATCGCGCTAGGCATCGATTATCACCACCGGCTGTCGCTGGCGGAAACGGCCAGCTTTTGCAACATGCTGCCGCCGGGCACACTCGATTTTCTCGAAGAGCCGATCCGCTGCGAAACACCCGAGGCTTACCGAACCCTGCGCGGTATGACCGACATTCCCTTTGCCGTGGGCGAGGAGTTCGCCTCGAAATGGCAGGCGGGACCATATCTTGAACAAGGCCTGACGCAGTACATGCGGCTGGATATCTGCAACATCGGTGGTTTCACGGAATCGATGAAAGTCGCGGGGTGGTGTGAACGGCACTACATCGACCTTATGCCGCACAACCCGCTTGGCCCGATCTGTACAGCGGCCACGGCGCATCTGTGCGCGGCGGTTCCCAACTTTAGCTGGGTCGAAACGCGACAATCCTTTGTCGAGGCTTTGGGCTTTCATGACCCGCACCTGTTCCCCGTTCAGATCGGGATGGAGGGGCCGGATTACATCCTGAACGACCGGCCCGGTCTAGGGGTCGAGGTGAACGAGGACGCCATCCGCGCCGCCCCGAAACCAGAGCATTTTGAGCCGCCGCACCTGCGGCATCCCGACGGAGCCGTCACCAACTGGTGACACCAAGACACAACGCAGAGGAGGAGAGAGAATGATGCGTATTGCGACAAGTTCGCGAGACTGGATGGGGGTGCTGACAGGCATCGGCCTGTCCCTCGCGACTGCGGTGCCGGTATGGGCGTTTGAGGAGGCGCCCATGCTGAAGCCCATGGTCGAAGCCGGAGATTTGCCGCCGGTGGAAGAGCGCCTGCCATTGGAACCGCTGGTTCTGGAAGTGGTCGAGCAACCCGGTGAATACGGCGGCACGATGCGGCGCGCCATTCTCGGCGGCGGCGACCAGCACAACATGGTCCGGACCATTGGATCCGACAATCTTGTACGCTGGGACGCGACGTGGACAGAGGTGCGCCCGAACATCGCCAAAAGCTGGAAAGTGTCAGAGGACGCAACGACGTTCACGTTTCAACTGCGCGAAGGCATGCGCTGGTCGGATGGTGAGCCGTTCAACGCCGATGACATCATGTTCTGGTACGAGGATGTGTTCCTCGACACCCGCCTGACGCCGTCCAAGCACCCGATCTATGTGGGCCCCGAAGGTCCGGTCGTCGTCAGCAAACTGGGCGACTACGAGGTTGAGTTCAAGTTTGCCTCGCCCAACGGTTTGTTCATCCAGAACATGGCCTATGGCTTTGGCTACTACCCGACGGTCTACGCCAAGCACTACCTGAGCCAGTTCCACGAGAAGCATAACCCCGACGTGGACGCACTGGTCGAGGCGGAACCGGCCGCATCGGACTGGATCCAGCTTTTCAACCTGAAAGCGGGCTACATGCACACCCCCGCGTTCTGGCAGAACCCGGATCGCCCAACGCTGCATGCTTGGCACCTGACCAACGCCTATGGCGCGGTTGACCGCGTGGTGGCAGAGCGGAACCCCTACTATTGGAAGGTGGACAGCGAAGGCCAGCAACTGCCTTATATCGACCGGATTACCTATGACCAGGTCGAGGATGTGGAAACGATCCTGCTAAAGGTGTTCAACGGCGAAATCGACTATATGAACCGCCATGTCGGCCGCCCGCCCTACCGTGCGATTCTGACCGACAACATGGAACGCGGGAAATACCGGTTCTTTGACACCAACGACCTGCCGGCCAGCACCATGGTTCTGATGATGAACCTGAACAACGCCGATCCGGTAAAACGGGACATCGTCAACAACAAGGACTTCCGGATCGGGCTAAGCCATGCTGTGAACCGGCAGGAAATCATCGACCTGTTGTATTTCGGGTCAGGCCTGCCGCACCAGCCGAGCCCGCGCGACACGTCTGAACTGTTCGACGAGGAATTCGCCACGCAATACACAAGCTACGATCCGGATCTGGCGAACGCGTACCTGGACAAGGTGCTTCCTGAAAAGGATGGCGACGGCTTCCGTCTGGGACCCGACGGCGAGCGGTTCACGATGGTGTTCCTGGTCGCGGACGTCTTTGGTCTGCAATACCCGGACGCGATGCAGATCGTGGCCGAATACGCGGCGGATGTCGGCCTCGACTTTCAGGTCCGGGCCACCGACCGGTCGCGCCTGATGGAACTGGTCCGCTCGAACGAGCAGGACGCGTATATGTGGAACTGTGGTGGTGGCCAGGCTGACGCCTATACCGCGCCGATGTGCTACATGCCGCGCCCCGGCAACACGGTGAACTGGGCGATCAAATGGGCCGAGTGGAACGTCGACAACACGACGGGCGAGGAACCTCCAGAGGCTGTGAAAGCGATCTTTGCCGCCTATAACGAGATGCTGGGCGCCTCCACCCCGGCGGATCAAAAGGCCAAGATGGAAACGTTCCTCGAACTGTCGAAGGAAGAATTCTTCCTTGTCGGTATCGTCCAGAACGAACCTGCCTTTGGTGTTGCGCGCAACAACATGCGCAACATCCTTGATCCGCTGCCGATTGCGGGCCAGCTTTGGTACCCCGCGCCCTACACGGCGCAAATGTACTTTGAAGGTGGGGTGAATCTGCCCTGACCGGTCCGGCGGCCCGGGGGCTCCCCCACTCCGGGTCGCCGACTTTCATGTCCCCCGCACTTTGACACCGCTTACCCCGCCCCAAGCAGGAGACGGACATGCTGGCATTCATTGTCCGACGCATCCTTTACATGATCCCGACGATCTTTCTGATCTCGATCGTCACGTTCATCATCATCCAATTGCCGCCGGGCGATTACCTTGACACGTTGGCCGCCGATCTGGGCGAGGCGGGTGTCGAAGACACGGGTGTGATGGAGGCGTTGGAGCGTCAGTACGGCCTGGGCCAGCCGATTTACGTGCAATACTACAAGTGGATGACCGGCATCATATTCGAAGGTGACTTTGGGCTGTCATTCGAGAAGAACCGCCCCGTCACGGATCTGATCTGGGACCGGCTGGGCTGGACCTTTGGCATCTCGATCATGACGCTGATCTTTATCTGGTGCACCGCGCTGCCCATCGGGATCTATTCGGCGGTGCGCAAATATTCGGTCGGCGACTATCTGGCGACACTTTTTGGTTTTCTGGGGCTGGCGATCCCGAACTTCCTGCTGGCGCTGGTGATGATGTATGTCGCCTTCAAGTATTTTGGCCAGTCGGTCGGCGGGCTTGTCAGCCCAGAATATCTGGATGCGCCCTGGACGTGGGACAAATATGTCGACCTGTTCAAGCATATCTGGATGCCCATCGTCGTGGTCGGCACGTCCGGCGCCGCCGCGCTGATCCGCATCATGCGCGCCAACCTTCTGGATGAACTGTATCGCCCCTATGTCGTCACCGCCCGTGCCAAGGGGATGACCGAATTTCAGCTTTTGCTGCGTTATCCCGTTCGCGTGGCGTTGAACCCGTTCGTGTCGACCATCGGCTGGATCCTTCCCACCCTCGTCTCGGGTGAAATCATTGTCGCCGTGGTCATGAACCTGCCGACCACCGGCCCGCTGCTGCTGCGCGCGTTGCTGGTGCAGGACATGTATCTGGCGGGCTCGCTGATCCTGATCGTCAGTTGTCTGACCGTGATCGGCACCCTGATTTCCGACGTTCTTCTGGCCCTTATCGACCCAAGGATCCGGTACCAATGAGTGACGCATCGACCAAAGCGATCCCGGGCACCGACCCGAATGCCGAACTGTCGCCTGTCATCCTGGGCCCCTGGGCGCTGGTCTGGCGCCGGTTCAAGCGGCACCGGCTGGCATTGTTCAGCGGCTATGTCGTGATCTTCATCTATCTGATCGCGATCTTTGGCGAGTTTCTGACCACCACCGATATCCACGAAACCAGTACGCGCCGCACTTTTGCGCCTCCACAAGCGATCCACCTGTTCGTCACACAAGAAGACGGATCACGATCGTTTCAGCTGCACGCCAAGGGTCTGAAAATGCAACTTGACCGCGTAGCGATGCGCCGGACCTTTGTGGCTGACCCAGAGGATATCGTCCCGCTTGGGTTTTTCGTGCGCGGCTATGATTACAAGGTCCTGGGACTGATCCCGGCCAATCGCCACTTCTTTGGTCCGGTGAACCCGCGTGACACGGTGTACTTCATGGGGGCAGACCGGTTGGGCCGCGATATCATGAGCCGGATTATCATCGGCACCCGCGTCTCCATGTCGATCGGGCTGGTCGGTGTGGCCGTCAGCCTGGTCATCGGGGTGCTTCTGGGCGGCATTTCGGGCTATTACGGCGGCTGGATCGACGGCGGGATTCAACGATTGATCGAATTCATCCGGTCGGTTCCGACGATCCCCCTTTGGATGGGGCTGGCCGCCGCGATCCCGTTGGATTGGCCGCCG
>CAYGRI010000112.1:9123-14214 GCA_964352155.1 uncultured Maritimibacter sp.
CCGCCGCTGCGCACTTATTTTGTTGTCACCATCATCGTGTCGATGATCGGATGGACCTCGCTGGCGCGAGAGGTCAGGGGCAAGTTTCTGGCCTTGCGCAACGAGGATTTCGTCGTCGCGGCCCGGCTTGACGGGTTGTCGGATATGGAGGTGATCCTCAAGCATATGGTGCCCTCATTCTCGTCCCATATCATCGCGTCGCTGACGCTGGCCGTGCCACTGATGATCCTTGCTGAAACCTCGCTGTCGTTCTTGGGCATCGGATTGCAGCCGCCGCAGGTGTCATGGGGCACGCTGTTGAAAGAGGCGCAGAATATCCGTTCGATCATCGAGGCACCGTGGCTGTTGATCGCCCCCGGCAGCGCCATCGTGATCGCGGTGCTGGCGTTGAACTTTCTGGGTGACGGGCTGCGCGACGCCGCCGATCCGACATCGCATTGAGGGCTGGCATGACACAGACACCGATCCTCGATATCCGCGATCTTGAAACGCACTTTCTTACCGATGACGGCGTGGTTCGCGCGGTGGACGGCGTGGATCTGCAGGTCTTTCCGAACCGGACCCTGTGCGTACTGGGGGAAAGCGGGTGCGGCAAATCCGTTACCGCGCGCTCTGTCCTGCGGATCGTCGATCATCCCGGCCGCGTGGTGGGCGGCAGTATCCTGTACCGGGCCGAGGATGGGCGCGAGATTGATCTGGCCACGGCCAAGCAAGGCTCGCGCCTGCTGCGTGAGATCCGGGGCAAGGACATCGCGATGATCTTTCAGGAACCGATGTCCTCGCTGGGTCCGATCCAGAAGATCGGCAAGCAGATCGTGGAAACGATCCTGCTGCACCGCAAGATGACCAAGACCGACGCCAAAAAGCAGGCGATCGCGATGCTTGACCGTGTTGGCATTCCAGATCCGGGCCGACGCTTTGACGCCTATCCGTTCGAGCTGTCCGGGGGAATGCGCCAGCGGGCGATGATCGCGATGGCCCTGTCGTGCCAACCGAGGATCCTGATCGCCGACGAACCCACCACCGCGCTGGATGTCACCACGCAGGCGCAGATCCTGGAACTGATCGCCGACCTGAAGGAGGAATTCCAGATGGCGGTGATGCTGATCACCCATGATCTGGGTGTTGTCGCCGAGGTGGCGGACGATGTTGCGGTCATGTACATGGGCCGCGTCGTTGAAACGGGAGACGTTTACTCGATCTTCGAGGCGCCGCAGCATCCCTATACCCGCGCGCTGCTGGAATCGGTGCCGCGCATCGGCGGCGCAAAACAGTCGCGGCTCCCCGCAATCGAAGGGATGGTGCCACATCCGCTCGCGCGCCCTTCGGGCTGCTCTTTCCGCACCCGGTGTCGCAGCTTTATGCCCGGCATATGCGACCAGAATGACCCGAGACTGGTCCAGAAAGGCGACGCGCGCGTGGCTTGTTTCCTGCATACGCCGGAGGCCGCGCATGGCTGATATCATCCTGTCAGTTCAGAATCTGAACATGCACTTCTCGGTCGGCGGCGGCGTGTTTCGCAAGGCGACCGGCGTGGTCAAGGCGGTCGACAACGTCTCGTTCGAGGTGAAACGCGGCGAGACATTCGGCGTGGTCGGCGAAAGCGGCAGCGGCAAGACCACGCTGGGCCGGTGCATCATGCGGGTGTTGACGCCCGATTCCGGCTCTATCCGGTTTGAACGCAAGGGAGGTGCCCCGGTCGAACTGGTCACCGGCGACACCAAGCGCATCAAGTCGTTCTGGCAGGATGTGCGAATGGTGTTTCAGGACCCGCAATCCTCGCTGAACCCGCGCCTGCCGATTATCGAAATCATCGGTCAGTCGATGCGCAAATCTGGCAAGTACACGGAAAAAGAGATCCCGGACCGGGTGCGCGCCTTGCTGGCACAAGTGGGTTTGCGGCCCGAGATGCTGCACCGCTACCCCGGTGCGTTTTCCGGCGGACAGCGTCAGCGCATCGGGATCGCACGCGCGCTGGCCACCGATCCCGAACTGGTGATCGCGGACGAGGCCGTGTCGGCACTGGACGTATCGATCCAGGCGCAAACGCTGAACCTGATGCAGGATCTGCAAGAAGAATTCGATCTGACATATGTGTTTATCGCCCACGATCTGGCGGTGGTAGAACACATCTGCGACCGGGTGGCGGTGATGTATCTCGGCCAGATCGTCGAACTTGCCGATTGCGAAACGTTGTTCACGGCGCCCCAGCATCCCTATACCCGCGCATTGCTGAGCGCGGTACCGATCCCCGACCCGCGGGCCCGCAAGGCCCGGCGCGAGGTGGCCAAAGGCGAAATCGGCGGACAGGTCGACGGTTGCAAATTCTCGCCCCGCTGTGCCCATGCGACCGACCTGTGCCGCGCCAAAGTACCCGATGTTCGCAACGTCAACGGTGCGGATGTTCTGTGCCACTACGCTGGCGAAGTGTGAAACACCTGAAGTAAACCAACGGAATCCCAATATGACCAAGCGCCCAGATGTGATCCTGATTTCCACCGACCAGCAACGCGGCGACTGCATCGGACCCGAAGGGCGCGGGGTCAAAACCCCCAATATCGACCGGATCGGCGCCAACGGGGTTCGGTTTTCGAAATGCATCACGGCGCATCCGATGTGCCAGCCCGCCCGCGCCTCGATCCTGACGGGGAAACTGCCCTATAGCCACGGGGTGCGCGACAATGGCCGCGATCTGGACGAACGATTCGGGTCCGAAGGCTTCGCCGGCGTCTTCGCCGATGCGGGCTACGCCACACGGTTCATCGGCAAGGCGCATCTGTCCAGTCATCAGACGTTTGAACCGACTGGGCGCGCTGAATGCTATTCCAGCGCGCATGAGTACCCCAAGGATTGGCGCGGCGCCTATTTCGGGTTTCAGGATGTCGACATGATGCTGCGTCCCCATCACCATACCAGATGGTACGAGCCGCCGCAGGCGCTGCACTATGAATACTGGCTGGATCAGGACGGCAAGGGCGGCGAACGATGGGACCGAGCGAAGGCGCATCTGCCACCGGAAAGCGGGCATTTCCAGGCCTGGCGGTCCGCGTTGGAAGAACCCTGGCATTCCACCGCCTGGATCGGCGACCGCGCCGTTGAGATGATCGAAGGTCGGGGCGACGATCCGCTTTGCGCCTGGGTGTCCTTTCCCGATCCGCATCCCCCGTTTCTGGCGCCGGAACCCTGGGGCACGATGTACGACCCCGAAGAGGTCACGATTGCCGCGCATCGCGACCTGGATCTGGACAATCGGCCGTGGTGGCACCGCAGCTTTGTCGAAAGCCGCGAGCGGACTGCGAAACTTGCGATCGGTCATGATCATGGCGGTGTCGACTGGGCGCAAAAGGGCGAGTTGACGGACGAGGCTCTGCGCCAGATCACCGCGATCTACTTTGGCATGATCAGCGCCATCGATCATCAGGTTGGCCGGATCCTCGATAGTTTGGAAGCGGCGGGTACGCTCGACAACACGATCATCATATTCATCAGCGATCACGGGGAATGGCTGGGCGATCATGGCCTGCTGCTGAAGGGACCGATGCTGTATGACGGGTTGCTGCGCGTGCCTTGCCTGATGCAGGGACCCGAGGTCCCCAGGGGCCGGGTAATCGACGAGCCGATCGGAACCGTCGACATCCGCACGACCCTGGCCGATTATTGCGGTATCGACGCTTCTGCGGATCACGGAACCTCTTGGCGAGATCTGCTGGATGGGACCGGCGGCCGTGACTTTGCCCTGGGCGAGTACGAGGTCGACGCCCGCCGCAGCGCGGTTGATCTGGACCTGATGACAGTGCGCACTCATCGCCACCGAATGTCTGTAGATCTGAAAACGGAAACGGGTGAACTCTACGATATGCAAGAGGACCCGCACGAGTTGCGCAACCTCTTCGAGGATCCCGCACGCAGCGCAGTACGGCGGGAGATGATGGATATGATACGCTCGCGTCCCGCCGACCAGATTCCGGTCGCAGAGCGGATTGGCTGGCACTGACCGAAGTCCCGAGGGGCGGGCATGCGCATTTGTGAGGAAATCGTTCAGGCAGTTCGTAAACCAACCGCAAAGCCTCAGCTGAGCTGACCTGCCACGGAATTTTCATCCCGCCACGACTGGAGTCCGGTCGGTGTTTATGCCGATTGACGCAGGTTGAGCAATCGCCCGACGCGCGGAGCTTTCATGTCACGCAGCGGGGCGGGCGATTGCGGTTGTCAGGGTCCGCGCGTCGTCGGCCGGGGTCTGGTAGTCCAAGGCCGAATGGGGACGCTCGGTGTTATGGTCGACAGCCCAGGCGGCGATCATGGTACGCGCGTGTGCCAGATTGCGGAACATGGTCTCGTTGAAAAGCCCGTCGCGCAGCCGTCCGTTCAAGCTTTCGATAAACCCATTTTGCATGGGCTTTCCCCGCGCGATGCGGTGCCCTTCGATCCGGCGACCGGAACACCACCGCAGGATCGCGATACTGCTCAGTTCCGTCCCACTCTCGCTGACAATCATGCCGGGCTTTCCGCGGCGCTCGATCAGGGCTGTCAGTTCACGTGCGACAAGGGCGCCCCGAGATCGAGGTGTCAGGGCTGGCCGCGAGACACTCACGGGTGACGTCGTCGACCACCTTGAGCTTCCTGAAGCGCTGGCCGTTTGCGAACTGATCATGGACGAAATCCAGCGATTCCATCGACCGGCGGTCGTTTGCACGGCAAACGACAAGAGGGCGCCAAGGCTGTGTCCGAACGGTTGGTGTAGGAGGCCGCGCTCGGAGCCCCGGCGTAGCGCGGCGCGCTGGCGGTCGTGACGCTGGCGGTCATCGTCGATCTTCGGAGAAGGTTCGGGTTGCGAGACCTTGAACCGAGAACGGAGATGACGATGACCGACGCGAAAATGGCGCTGATCGAGCTGATTGAAAAGCAGGCCGACAGCGATCTGATACGCAAGATGCTGGCCTTCGCGGCCGACCGGATCATGGAATTTGAGGTGGAACTGCGCACGGGTGCTGCGAAGGGCACGCGTTCGCCACTGCGCGAGGTCCAGCGCAACGGATACCGGGAACGGGACTGGGACACCCGTGCGGGGCGGATCGCGCTGGAGCTCCCCAA
>CAYGRI010000113.1:0-14194 GCA_964352155.1 uncultured Maritimibacter sp.
ACGCCGGGGCTCCGCGCGCGGCCTCCTACACCAACCGTTCGGACACAGCCTGAGCGAAATCGGCCAAGTCATCGCGGCGTCGATCACCTCGGGTGTGACCGTGCTGCCGATTTGCGCGCCAATGACCAGAAAGATGATATCGCGCAGGCGCGCGGGTATCTCGGTGCGGATGCCCAAGAGTGTTGCGGCGGCGACAGCTGTTGCAGGTCCGGTCAGGGCAGCGGCGGGAAAGCCAATGAGATGGACTACGGCGGCTCCTGCCGCAGCAATCACAAGCGTCGAAATGACCGGCGGCAATCGTGGTTCAGTCGCCCTCATAGGTCCATCGATAGGCAGGTGGCGTTGGTCCCTTGTTGCGACCGCCCTGTTCTGTCTGCTCCCAGGCATGCGCAAGGATGCCAACGGACCGCGACAAACCGAAGAACCCGCGGGCCAAGGGGGCGGGGCAGCCCAATTCCGCAAAGATGACGGCTGTTGCGCCGTCGATGTTCATGGGAACGGGTTTCCCGCGCTCTTGAGCAAGGCGGTTTTCGATCGCGCGCCCGATCTTGGCATAGGCACCCGACACCTCTCCGGCTTGCGCGGCTTCGTCGACCAGGCCAAGCAGTCGCGATGCACGCGGATCGACCGGCTTGTGAAACCGGTGTCCGAAGCCGGGAATGAACCGTCCGTGTTCCTTGCGCCAGGACTCGAGGCAGGGCACCAGCTTGTCCACGCCCGCCTGTTCGATCTCGCGATACAGAGTGACGGCTTGCTCGCCCGCGCCGCCATGAACGTCGCCCAGCATGTTTAGGCCCGTCGCCATGGCCGATTGCAAGCCGATACCACAGGTCGCCGCCATCCGCGCCGCCGCGATGGAGGGGGCCTGCGGCCCGTGATCGACTGCCGAGACCAGAGCCGCCTCGAACAAATGCGCGCGCAAGCCAGAGATTTTCTCGCCCACCACCAGGAGCCAGATCATCTGGCCGAAGCCCGTGTTTCCGATCAGGTCCTGAATGGGCTGGCCACGCAAATGGATGCGGCCGGGTTCCATGTCGATGATCCTGGTCCGCCACCAGTCGGCGACGTCATTGGGGTCGGTCAAATCACACCCTCCTTGCGGAGCGTTACGATGGTATCGTCACTGTAGCCGAGGCTCTCGAGAATGGTGGATGAGTTTTGACCCAACTCGGGGGGAGGCGTCCTGACCGCTGGTCGTTGCCCGTTGTACAGCGTCCCGACGGTGACAATATCGACGGGTCGATCAATGCCGGGAACCGTATCGAACCGTTTGATGAACGCCCGATCCGAAACCTGCGGGTGGTTCAGCACATCCGGAACGAACATCACGGCACCAGCGGGAACACCGATTGCGTTGAGCTCTTCGGCCCAAACCTCTGCGGAGCGGGTCGTCAGAACGGTCTCCAGCTCTGCCCGAAGGCGCAACCTGTTCGTCTTGCGGTCTTCGCGCGTCGCATAGGCCGTCTGGTTCAGCAGGTCGTCCCGGCCCAGGTGCCGGGCCAGGGCAAACCATTGTTCGTCCTTGTTTGCGGCTATGTTGATCAACCCGTCTGCGCATTGAAACGCCCCCGAAGGGGCCGAGGTCGGGTTTTCGTTGCCTTGCGGCGCAGGGGGGACGCCGCCAATCAAGTGGTTGGACACGACCCATCCCATCGTTGCCAAGACCGATTCCAGCATGGAGACATCTATGAAGGCGCCCCGGTTCCCGGCCTGCAATGCAGCACAGATCGCCATCGCGGCCGTCAATCCGCCGATTGTATCGGCCAGCGGGTAGCCCACCCTCAAGGGCGCGCTGTCGGCGTCGCCCGTGATCGACATCACACCCGAAATGCCCTGGATGATCTGGTCATAGGCGGGCCGGTCCGCCCAGGGTCCGTCTTGGCCGAAGCCGGTAATCGCGCAGTAGATCAGGTGCGGATTGACCGCCCTGAGCGTGTCGCAGCCGACGCCCAACCGGTCCATCACACCGGGGCGGTAATTCTCGACCAGGACATCCGCGCCCTGGACGAGTGTCTTGAGGATTTCCTTGCCCCGAGGGTCTTTCAGGTTGAGCGTCAGGGAGGCCTTGCCGGCATTCTGCGCCAGAAAGCTGATGCCCATGCCTCTTGCCGACAGGTCCGGATCGGCCCCAAGGTTGCGGGCAAGGTCGCCACGGCCCACCGCTTCGACCTTGATCACCTCGGCGCCCAGATGGGCAAGTTGCTGGCAGGCGAAGGGGCCCGCCAGCACATTGGTCAGATCAAGGATCCGAACCCCGTGAAGGGGGCCGCCCTTGTCGTCAGTCGCCATCCGCCACGCCTTCGGCCCGCTTGCGCGCGCGATACCCGCGATAGCTGGGCAGCACCACAAGGATCAGTGCCAGCACCAACAGGCCCAGGGCCATCGGCCGTTCCAGCACGAAGTCGAAGCCGCGATAAAGCTGCATGGCCCGGGCGAAGTTGTTTTCCAGCATGGTGCCCAGAATGAACCCGATCAGAAGCGGCGCAAGCGGGAAATCCGCGAACCTCAGGATCGTTGCCACCACGCCAAACCCGACAAGGATAAGAAGTTCCGTCGAATTGTTCTGCCCCAGATAGCTGCCCATCAAGGTGAAGAACAGGATGAACGGGATCAGGAAGGTGCGCGGAATGGTCAGGATCTTGGCGATGTAGGGGATCAACGGCAGGTTCAGGATCAGCAGCACAAGGTTGCCCAGGTACATCGAGATGATGACCGCCCAGAACACCTCGGGCGTGTCCGTCATCAGGCGCGGCCCCGGTGTTACGTTCAACGCCAGCAGCGCGCCGAGCAGGATTGCCGTTGTGCCTGACCCCGGTATGCCCAATGTCAGCAGTGGCACGAACGAGCCGGTGCACGCGGCATTGTTCGCCGTCTCCGGTGCGGCCAGCCCCTTGATGGACCCCTTGCCGAACTCTTCGTGTTCGGCGCCCTTGGCGATGTTGCGTTCCACCGCATAGCCAAGGAAGGACGCGATTGTGGCACCTGCACCAGGCAGGACCCCGATGAAGAATCCCTGCAGGGATTGACGTCCGATGACAGGCGCGATGCTGCGCGCTTCGTCGCGGGTGATCCGCATGCCGGTGATCTTGCCGCTGTCGCCGCCAGACCCGCTTGCCGCGCGGGCCGGGTTCATCACAAGGAACAACGCTTCGGGCAAGGCGAACATCGCCATGGCCAGCGTGATGAACGAGAACCCGGATTGCAGTTCCATCATCCCGAAGGTGAAGCGCGGTGTGTTTGACAAGGCGCCTTCGCCAACCGTGCCGAGCATCAGGCCGAGAATGGTCATCATCAGAGCTTTGGCGACCTGACCGGTCCCGGCAAAGGCCGCGATCGCCGACAGGCCGACGACCATGAGGGCGAAGTACTCCGCCGAATGGAACAGCAGCGCCACGGATGACAAGGCCGGTGCAAAGATCATCAACAGGATCGCACCGATGGTGCCACCGGCAAAGCTTGCGATTGCAGCGATGGTCAGGGCCTTGCCGGCCTGTCCCTTGCGGGCCATCGGGTAGCCGTCAAAGCTGGTGGCGACCGTGCCGGCGACCCCCGGCGCGTTAAGCAGGATGGACGAGGTCGATCCCCCGAAGATGGCCCCGTAGTAGACGCCCGACAGCAGGATCAGGGCGGCGGTCGGATCGCCGATGCCAATGGCGACCGGGATCATGATGGCGATGATGGACATCGGGCCCAGCCCCGGCAACATGCCGATCAAGGTGCCGATGACGCAGCCCATCACGACCATGATCAGGTTGAACGGGGTGACAGCAGCGGTCAATCCGATAAGAATTCCTTCAAGCATCTTCCCGGCCCCCTACATGAACATGAAAGGCCAGGGACGCAGGAAAATCCCAAGCACCTCCTGGACCAGATACCAGATCGACCCGGCGGCGATGACCGTGACAGGGATCAGGATATGAAAGCGGCGCTCTCCGAGAATGACAGCCCCGATGACAAGAAAGCCAATGGTGGAGCCGACAAACCCCAGCGGGCGCAGCGTCAGGGCATATACGACCATCAAGGCAAGCAGGGCGAGCGCTTGAACGATATTGTAGTCACCCAGGCGGCGGAGGTCGATTGCCCCGTCCTTGGCCGGAGCGCCCTCTGCCGGGGGCTTGGACGTGAACAGGACGGTAAATCCGACGACCAGCCCCAGAACCGTCAGGATCTTCGGGAAAGTCGAAGGCCAGACCGGGTTGCGCCGCAGGATTGGCGGCAATTGGTCGTCCATCGTGAAAAAGGCTGCAAAGCCGTAGACGCAACACAAGGCGATAAAGGCCAAAGCGATCCATCGATCGAGCGCCATCTCTCAACCCTCCAAGCTATCTTTGTGAAGTGGCAGGAGGCGGATGCCCAGCCCGTAGTGTTGGCTCCGGGCATCCGCCTCCCAAGTATTGCGGTCCCGCCGGACCGTAATACGCATCAGAGGAAGCCGAGTTCCCGCATCAGATCACCGATCTGCTTTTCCTGACCTTCGAGGAAGGTCTTGAACTCGTCACCCGGACGGAAGATGTTGACCAGACCCATGCGGGCCCGCACTTCTTCCCACTCGGGCGTTTCCATCATCGCGGCCAGCATGTCCTGATAAGCGATCAGCTGCTCTTCCGGCAGGCCGGGGGCGGCGAAGAACCCACGCCAGTTGACGAACTGCGCGTCGATCCCCTGCTCGGCAAAGGTCGGCGCGTCCTCGAAGGCGGGCACGCGATCAGGCGAGGTCACGCCAAGGATGCGGACTTCGCCCTGTTCGGCCAAAGCAACCGCTTCAGAGAAACCTGTCGAAAGGGCGTCGATTTCGCCCGAAAGCAGGCCAGCCATCGCTTCGCCACCGGCGTCATAGCCGATGTAGTTGAACGCGGTCGGGTCTTCACCTGCCGCCTGCATCACGATGGCCGCAACCAGATGGTCCATGCCGCCCGGAACCGAACCGCCGCCGATGGCGAAGTCCGCCGCGTTTTCGCGGTAGATCGCAAGCGCGTCTTCCATGGAGTTGATCGGGCTGTCCGCAGCGACCACCAGTGCCGCGTAGTCACCAACGGTGCCAGCAACGAGTGTCAGGTCGCGGAAGCTTTGCGAGATCTCGCCGGTCAGTGCGCGGATTACGATCGGGGTCGAGTTGACCATCAGTGTGCCATGGCTGCTGGCAGCGTTCTCGATCAGGTTGCCGATCGCGACACCGCCGCCACCGCCGGACATGTTCTCGAATGTGGCCGCGCCGACCAGGCCGGAATTGACAAGCGCTTCGCCTGTACCACGGGCCGTGCCGTCCCATCCGCCGCCTGCGCCGCCGGGAATCAGAAAATGGACCGCATCCATTTTCTGGTGCCCATCCGCAGTTGCGATGCCCGAAAAGGCCAAAGTTGCAGTGGACGCAACGATAAGCATACGGCGTGACCACTCAAGAGTGTTCATTGAATTTCCTCCCATTTGACAGGCGGTCCTCTGCCGCCCATTGTCACATGTCACCACAGAAAGCTGACAGAAGCCTGACACGGGTCACGGGGGAGAAACGGGTTGCGCTACCTTTTGGTCGAGGACAACGAAGAATTGGCCGAGGCTATTGTCAATCGGCTGGCCCTTGATGGTCACGCGGTGGACCATGCCGCAAGCCTGGCCGATGCAGAGGATTGGCTTGCTTCCTCGCATTATGACCTCATCCTGTTGGATGTGATGCTGCCGGATGGCGACGGTCGCGATTTCCTAGCGCAGAGCAGGGCACATCTTGGAACGCCCGTCATCATGCTGACGGCCCGCTCCCAGGTGGCGGACCGCGTCGGGGCTCTTGATCAGGGGGCTGATGACTATATCACCAAACCCTTCGACTTCTCCGAACTCGAGGCGCGCTGCCGGGCGGTGCTGCGCCGCCGTGGAGGTGCGGCCCGCAACCAAATCCAACTGGGCGATGCCATCTTTGACCCCTTGGCAGGCACCCTGCTTCACGGTGCTGAGACGATTGATCTGCGCAACCGGGAGCTTCGTCTGCTCGAAGTGTTCGCGCGGCACAAAGGACAGATCCTGTCCAAGAGCCATTTGATGGACCGGCTCTTTTCCTATGACGCGGAAGTGACCGAAAACGCCATCGAGGTCTATGTCGGACGGTTGCGCCGCCGGATTGACGGGATGGGTGTTCGGATCGAAACCGTGCGGGGCCTTGGATACAGGATGGAGACCGGAGCTGCGTGAAAAGCACGGGATCGATAGGCCGCAGACTGACGCTGCTCCTGGCCGGGGTTGCGGCCTTGCTGTCGGTGCTCAGCTGGTGGATGGTTTCCAGCCTTGCGCGACAGGCAGCAGAGCGGACGCAGGACAATGTTCTGGCGGCATCGGTGACGACGATTACCGAAACCCTGCGCAGTGAACAGGGCGAGATCCGCCTCGAATTGCCTTATTCGGCCTTTTCGATGCTTGGGGCCATCAGCGAGGATAGGGTCTTCTACCGCGTTGCGGCGGGCGCCAACATACTGACGGGGTACGAGGATCTTCCGGTTTCGGCCGAAAGCCGGTCGTCGGGCGGCCGCGTTTTCTTCGAAACGGCCGAATATAGCGGCGAAGAGATACGCATGGCCACGATCTCGCGCCTTGTCCTGGCAGGCTCGCAGCCGGTCCCGGTCAACGTGACGGTCGCACAGACGCGCGGCGGCGTCGCGTCGATCTCTGCAGGCCTGTCCCGGCTCGCCGCGGTCCTGTCGGTCGCCTTCTTTCTCGTGGCCGTGTCCCTGTCGGCCTTTGCCGCTCGCACCTCCCTCAGGCCGCTCAACGAAATCGCGGCGGCCGTGTCTCGTCGGGGTCCCTCGGACCTGCGCCCCTTGCGCCGCGCCGCCCCGACAGAGCTTGCACCCCTGATGTCATCGCTCAATCGGTTGATGGACCGGCTTGGACAATCCATCCGCAGCGCCGAAGATTTCATTGCCGAGGCTGCACACCGCATTCGCACCCCCCTGGCCACGGTCCGGGCACAGGCCGAGATCGCTTTGCGTTCGGCCAGCAACGAGGAACAGAAACAGCGTTTGCGCCAGATGATCCGCGCGGTGGACGAAAGCTCCCGTTCCGCCGGGCAATTGCTGGATCATGCCACGGTGACCTACAGGAGCGACGATCTGGTCCGGTCATCCGTCCGACTGCCCGACCTGGTCGGAAAGACCGTCGCGGGTCTGGAGCCGACCGCGGCAATGAAGGATATCCGCCTGCAGGTCGAGATGATCCCGACGATGGTGCAGGTCGATCCCGTGCTCATGGAAACCGCCTTGCGCAATGTGCTGGACAACGCGATCAAGTATTCGCCGCCCGACACCGCCGTGACGATCACCGCTTGGGAAAGCGACGGGCACATCCATATCGCCGTAGTGGATCAGGGACCGGGGCTTGGCGAAGGGCCCGCCGACATACTGACCCAACGGTTCCAGCGCGGCGGCAACACGCAAGGGATTGTTGGTTCCGGCCTCGGGCTGACCATCGCGAAGGATGTGCTGGTCGCACATGGCGGGCTACTTGTGCTCGAAAACCTGCCGGGAAAGAGGGGAACATGCGCCACGCTTGTCTTGCCATTCTGCTGAGCCTGCTCGCAACGCTCGCATCCGCGCTCGAGATCGAGGATCATCGCTTCTTTCCGGGGACGGGGGACCGGGTTCTCAGGGTCATTTCGACGGCCGATCTCGAAGTGTTCGAACCCTATCTGCGGGCGTTCCAGGACAGCCAGCCCAGCATGTCGATCGACTACACGGTCGCGTCCTCGACCGAACTGCACTGGGCGGTCCGCAATGGCGTGGCCTTTGACCTTGCGCTGTCTTCGGCGATGGACCTGCAATTCCAGCTGGCCAATGACGGTTTTGCACGAAGCCACAGGTCCGACGCCACGACGGCTCTGCCCGAATGGGCGCGGTGGCGGGATCTGATCTTTGCCTTCACCGCCGAACCTGCCGTCGTGGTCCTGTCGACAGAACGCTTCCAGGGGTTGGTGGTGCCGACGACCCGGCAGGAACTGGTGACCCTGTTGCGGGAATACCCCGAGCGGTTCGATGGCGCCATCGGAACCTACGACGTGCGCGACAGCGGCCTCGGTTATCTTTTCGCGACACAGGAATCCCGTTCGACCGATGCCTATTGGCGCTTGTCCGAGGTGATGGGGCGGCTGAACCCACAGTTCTATTGCTGTTCCGGTCAGATGATCGACGACGTGGCCGATGGCAAGCTGGCGATCGCCTACAGCGTCCTGGGGAGCTACGCTGCAGAACGCCTTGCGCGAGACTCGGGCGGGCAGGTGCAGATCGTCGGGATGCAGGATTTCACGAATGTTATTCTGCGGACCGCGATCATTCCAACGACAGCTGAAGAAACCGAGGGTGCCGGTGCATTTGTCGACATGCTGGCCCGGCTGGGTCAACGCGAAGCGCCTGGCATATGGCCCTTGCCGCCGCTGGGACAGACCGGCACCGACAATCTGGTCGGGTTCGGGCCAATCCGGCTGGGCCCGGCGCTGATGGTCTATCTCGACCCGCTCAACCGCCGAGCGTTTTTGGCGGAATGGGAAAACGCGTTGGAGCAACGCTAGGGCACGATCCTCGTCAGGGTCTTCGGCAAACATGGAGCAGATGGACTGGCGGGCGAAAGTCTCCCTTCTGACAACCGGGCGGCGCTATTGCATGGATCAGCTGGAGCTCGGACGGCACAATATGGATATCGCATGGTGACGGGCTTGCTCAACATCGCGGGCTCCCTCTCGGCAGAATTGCCTTGCAATTCGCCTGCCGGTCAATGGTCGAGCGGATCTGGAGGCGTGAAGGGCTGAAGGTCTCACAAAAGCAGAAGAAAAAGGGGCGGCTCTGGCTGAACGACGGGTCGTGCGTACGTCTGCGTCCCGAGCGGCCCATCGTCATCTCCGTTCTCGGTTCAAGGTCTCGCAACCCGAACCTTCTCCGAAGATCGACGATGACCGCCAGCGTCACGACCGCCAGCGTCACGACCGCCAGCGCGCTGCGCTACGCCGGGGCTCCGCGCGCAGCCTCCTACACCAACCGTTCGGACACAGCCCTGGCGCTGCAATCGGCGCTCAACGTGATCGAGGCGAAGGCGCATTTTGACGGACCGGAACAGCCGGTGTTCATCCGCGTCGGCGGTCTCGATGGGCGGCTCTACCTCGATCTCGGTGACGAGGCTTGGCGGGCGGTGGAAATAGACACCACAGACTGGCGGGTGATCGACAAACCGCCAGTGCGATTCCGGCGCGCGGCTGGCATGCAGCCTCTAGCCGTCCCGGCACCCGGCGGATCGATCGAGGCATTGCGCGCCTTTTTGAACGTCCAGTCCGATCAAGATTTCGTTTTGGTGGTGGCTTGGGCGCTAACTGTCCTGCGCAATAAGGGCCCCTATCCGGCGCTCGTGCTGTCGGGCGAGCAGGGTTCGGCGAAATCGACTTTCTCGGCAATATTGCGTTCACTGCTCGATCCCAACACCGCACCTTTGCGCGCCCTGCCACGCGAGGACCGGGACCTGTTCATCGCCGCCAGCAACGGCCATGTGCTGGCCTTCAACAACGTGTCGGGCCTGCCTGCGTGGATTTCGGACACGCTTTGCCGACTGACCACCGGTGGCGGCTTTGCGGTGCGCCAGCTCTACAACGACCAGGACGAGGTGCTTTTCGACGCCGCCCGACCGGTAATCCTGAACGGAATTGAGGACAGGTTTTGAGATCTCCGCCGAGAAGCCGGGCAACGGCAGGCCATCGTGCTACCGCATCACAGCCAAACCGGCGGGGGACACCGCCTGATGGCTGGTGACCAAACCATCAGCGCGCATTGGGGGGAACTCGGTCGGATGGACCGGGCCGCCCTTCGTGTGGCCTGGGCGGAGGCGTTTGGAGACGCGCCGCCTCACTTCCTGTCGATGATCTTTATGCGCAAGGCCCTGATCTGGAACATGCAGTGCCAGAAGTTTGGAGGCCTCAAGCCGGAACTGAAGCGAGCATTGAAAGCAGCTGCCGACGGTAAAACGGTTCGGCCACAGGCGCCACAGATCCGGGCCGGTACGCAGCTTTTGCGGGAATGGAATGGTCGCCGGTATCAGGTGGACGTCACGGACGATGGCTTCCGTATGAACGGCGAGCATTTCCGGTCATTGTCAGCCATTGCTTTGCGGATCACCGGCACCAGTTGGTCGGGGCCACGGTTTTTCGGTCTGAGTGGTCAGGTGGGACCCGGTTCATGAAAAAGATCCGCTGCGCCATTTACACCCGCAAGAGCTCGGAAGAGGGGCTGGAGCAGGAGTTCAATTCGCTCGACGCCCAGTATGAGGCCTGCGCCGCGTATATCACCAGCCAGAAGGCAGAGGGCTGGGTTCTGTTGTCGCAACGCTATGACGATGGCGGTATCTCCGGGGGCACAATGGAGCGGCCAGGCCTGCAGCGCCTGCTTGCCGATATCGATCGCGGCACGGTGGATCAGATCCTCGTCTACAAGATTGACCGGCTGACGCGGTCGCTGGCTGACTTCGCAAAGATGGTTGACCGGCTGGATGCGGCGGGGACTTCCTTCGTGTCCGTCACGCAATCGTTCAACACCGCGACCAGTATGGGACGGCTGACGCTCAATATGCTTCTGAGCTTCGCCCAGTTCGAACGCGAGGTGACGGCTGAGCGTATCCGCGACAAGATCGCCGCTTCGAAGAAGAAGGGCCTGTGGATGGGGGCCACTGTACCGCTTGGATATGCCGCGGATGGCCGGTCGCTGAAAATCGCCGAACCTGATGCCGATGTCATCCGCACGATTTATGACCTCTACCTTGAGCATGGCAACGTCCGGCTGGTCAAGGAAGCAGTCGACGCCGACGGCCTGAAGACCCCTGTTCGAACGTTGGTGTCAGGAAGAGTGAAAGGCGGCGCGGCCTTCAGCTATGGCCACATTCACTACATCCTGACGAACCCGGTCTACGCCGGCCGCATCCGGCATCATGCGAAGGTGTACCCGGGTCAGCATCAGCCTTTGATCAAGCCGGAGCTCTGGGATGGTATCCAAGAGCAACTCAGATCGGAGTCGACCAAGGATCGAACTTTCACCTGGCGGAACCGGAATGGGGCAAAACCATCCGTCTCGCGGCTGGCAGGCAAGATATTCGATCAGACCGGCGATCGCCTGACACCCAGTCATTCGAAATCTGCAAAGGGGCGTCGGCTCAGGTACTACGTATCGCATCGCTTGGTTCGCGGTACTGCCCCACGCGATCCCTCAGGATGGCGTTTACCGGCACCGGAGTTGGAACAAAAGGTGGTCGATCTGGTTGTGCGGCACATGAAGCGGCCGGAATTCCGCGCCAGGATCATATCTGATGCATCGACAGACGAGACAGCTGAACTCGCCACGAAGCTCTCTTCGTTAGGTGGCACTGGATCCGATGTAGCCGCCGATGCCGGAAATGCCCTTCTGGATCTCATCGACCGTATCGACATTGCCCCCGGCGTAATCCGGGCTTCGATTTCAGCAGAACAGCTGGCGGAGATGCTCGGCATCGATCACACCCGAGTTTCTGAAGATCTGCTGTCGCTCACGTCTCGCTTTCAGCATCGCAAACGCGGGGTCGAAACCAAGCTTATCATCGGCGACGAGCCTGTGGAAATCGACGAAACCCTGTTACGCAACATCGGGCGTGCGCATCGGTATTTTGATCAGGTTCGTTCCGGCAAAACCTACGGCGAAATTGCTGAATCCGAGGGTGTTTCGAAACGGCGCATTCAGCAGTTGATCGAGCTGGCTTTTTTGGCTCCGGACGTGGTCCGCAATGTTCGGGACGGAAAGCAGCCCGTCGGCCTGACATCCGACTGGCTTACGCGGCACGCGTTTTCGCCGATCTGGTCAGAGCAGCGCGACCAAGTATCCGCGCTCTGTGGATAAGCACCAGCCCTATTCTCCTCAGACAAATCAAGAATATGGGGAAAGTCGCGCCAATCATTCGGGGCAGCTTCCGTATTGGGTGCGGCATGGGCGCATCACGACCGATGCTCAGGCCATCTTTCTCGGCCAAACTGCTAGCTCGGAAATGGCGATTCCAGACTCTTCGGAGAATTGGTGGAAATCACGGTGACTTTGGGGTCTGGGGTATTGTGGAACCTCAGGAAGGGTCGGAAATCAGGCCCCAATTTCCGATAATATCCAGTAATATCAATATGTTAGTTGTTCTGGCTGTGCAGGCAGTCTGCGGCTATCCGGTCTGGGCCAATTTTCCCTGCTAACAGGGAAAATAACAGGGAAATTGCCAATATTTGACTGCAACTTCCATTTTCCCCAGCATTTAGTAGAGTGTCGTCAGGGTCTTACGCGCGAATTCCCTGCACAATATAACAGGGAAATTTCTGCACCTGAGCAGGGAAAGCTCGAAACTGATCAGGGATTTGGATTCGAAAAAATGGAAAACCTGCCCGACGATGACCGCCTGCCGGACCTGACAGAAAGCCTTCTGATGCGTAGCGCGCCAGCGGACTTGGGATGGGAGGGTGACCTCTCGGGATTGCCAAATGAGGCCATTGCCAGGATCCGGGAAAAACTGAACACCCGTCTGGCACCTCGCCAGGTGGATCGGGTTCTCTTGGATCTCGGGCGGGCCTTTGGCACAGCCGTAGAAATGGCCAAAGCCGAATGCGCGTTGCGCCACACCGTCAATCGGCAACGTGCGGCAGCGAAGAAACCGTCGGCGAAACTGGGGGTCCAGCTGAGAAAGAAACTCGCTAAACTCAGGGCGCGTTTCGAAGGCGATCCCACACCCGACCACAGGGATATGTGCGCGCGCATTCTGGACGACCCGGTGCTTGAACGGCTGGTTACGCCCTTCATCGAGGAGAGAATGGGCGGAATAGTACCCGATCCCTTGCGTTATTCCACCTCCGTCGCGATCCGACATCTACCGCATGTCCTCGACTTGCTTTGCGATGCCGTCGACCGGGGTGTCGCCACCGGGAAGGCCGAACCCGCGCTCAATTTCCTGGCGGAACGCGTGGTGCGTGCAGTCTTCCATGAGACAGGAAAAACTCTCGGGCGAACCTGGGATGATCATACCCGCGAAGAAAAGGGTATGGGGGTCGAAATCTGCAGACTCCTCGCGGCCGCGCTAAACGATGCCTTGCCTGAAGGCTTCCGCCGGCAGCGTCCCGCCGACATGGCCAAGCCATTTCGCAAGGCCATTGAAAAGGTCCGCGAGGATGGCTGAGGGTCGTTTGTCGCAATAAGTCCAATCGGTCCATTATCGGCGTCGGAGCTTTTGTGCCAACTCACGGGAGTAGCAATCCATTCCCGAAGAGGCACGACCATGACCGACCTTGAAATCACCTACCGCCCGCCTGCAGAACTTCACGACAGTCCCCACAACGTCCGTACACACAATGCGCGACAAATCCGCCAGATTGCCCGCAGCATTACGACATTCGGCTTTGCCAACCCGGTCCTCGTGGACGATGCGGACGTCCTGATTGCTGGCCATGGGCGGCTCGCGGCGGCCCGGCAGCTTGGCCTTACCCGTGTGCCGGTTATTCGGCTGGGCCACCTCACCGAGGCGCAAAAACGTGGGCTGATGCTTGCCGACAACCGGATTTCCGAGAATGCCGGTTGGGATGCCCCGATGCTTGCCCGCGAACTGGCCGAGCTATCCTCCCTTGAGCTTGACTTCGATGTCGAGGTTACAGGTTTCGACATGGCCGAGATCGACATTGCGATCGAGGGGATCGGCGGCGATCACGAGGATGACCTTCCAGAGACCGCTCCGGAGCCTGGCCCCGAGGCGTCAGCGATTGCGTGTTCCGGCGACCTCTGGCAACTTGGACCGCACCGCGTTCTTTGTGGCGATGCGCGCAATCCCGCGAACTTTGTGCGGCTCATGGGGACGGACAAAGCCGCTGCAGGCTTCACCGATCCGCCGTACAACGTTCCGATCCGGGGCCATGTCAGCGGAAAAGGCGCGGTGCAGCACCGCGAATTCGCCGAAGGGTCCGGCGAGATGAGCAGTGCCGAGTTCGAGGCTTTTCTGTCGGAGACACTCGGTCTCGCGGCGAAGGCCAGCCGCCCGGGCGCTGTCTGGTTTGTCTGCATGGACTGGCGGCATGTGCGCGAACTGGGGGCGGCGGGGCAGGCGCAATTCGGGCCGCAACTCAATCTGTGAGTCTGGGCCAAAACGAACGGCGGAATGGGCTCGGTCTATCGGTCTCAGCATGAACTGGTCTTTT
>CAYGRI010000114.1:0-14146 GCA_964352155.1 uncultured Maritimibacter sp.
CACTCCAGTCCGATGGGAATCCCAAATCGATTCAGGTCGCTGGGAAACCGCTCTAGATCGCAGAAAAAGCAGATGAAACTACACCAAAATCCGAGACCGTCCGTTCTCCCTGCTTTCCAACGAAATAGACTTGTCGCAAGCAAGTTTAGAATTTGCCGAGATGCCCGGCAACATTCATGGGACCCCATTGCCAAACCCTTTCGGAAGATGCGTTCCCGGAAACGGCAACCCAAAGGCCTGGATCTACCCGCGTCTTTCGATCCGGACGGCGTCCGCGAACTTCTCGGCCAGCATGATCGTGGGAATATTGGTGTTCGCGCGCGGGACAGCGGGCATGACCGAAGCGTCGATGACTCGCAATCCTGCGACACCATGAACACGCGCGGTGACGGGATCGACAACAGCGCCCTGATCAGCGGCCGGCCCCATTCGGCAGGTGCCACACGGATGCCAGCCCCCGATTGTGTTGGTTCGCACCACCTCTTCCAAAAGCGTCTCGTTGGCCAGGGTGGCCTCAAGATCGAAGCCCGGAGCGAGAAGGCTACGAGAGACCGCGCGCCGCAGCAAAGCGGGTCCGTCCACCATCAATGCGGGGATCGTCGTTAGGACCCGGTTTCGCGGCGTGGGGTTGCGCACAAGGGATGCGAGAGCGCCGTGGCGGGCGGCAAACGGGTCGGCCGTTGCGGCCGCCAGCGGGGCAGAGGCGAAAAACGCGGCCATGCGGCGGAATAGTGCCAGCATGCGCGACAGATCAGCGGGTTCGTCAAGCAGCGCAAACCGGACGTCGGGCTGGGTTGCGGGATCGGCCGAGGTCAACTGTACGCGCCCCGTCGAGAGCGGCTTGTTGACCCAGCCGAAGAGGGAGCCGATGCGGGTTCCCAGCGGATGCCAGGCAGCGCGCGCGACGGCGACAAGGAACATGTCGGACCGTGGCCCCTCGCCGGAACTGTAGCGCAGTCCGACATGCACATGCCGGCGCGGCGATGGTCCCATGCGCTGGCCGGGTCTGAGGAAAGCGGACAGGGCAATCGATGGGTGGTCCTGCAGGTTCCGTCCAAGTCCCGGCAGATCGCGGATCACCGAAATCCCAAGCGATCTCAGGTGGTCCGCCGGCCCAAGGCCCGATCGCATCAGCAGCGCGGGCCCCAGCAAAGCGCCGGCGCAAACGATGATTTCACATGCGTGCAAATCCCCGGCGGTCGTGGTCACGCCGACGGCTTGCCTGCCCTTGAACAGGATGTGACGGACGGTGCGGTCCGACAGCAGTGTCAGGTTGCTGCGCGCGCGCACGGCGGCGTCCAGATATCCCCGCGCTGCGGACACCCGGCGAGTTCCGTCGGACGAGACGGCCATTGGGAACCAGCCGTCGCCGAAGTCTCCGTTCTGGTCTGGGATCTCGTGGAACTGTTCGCTGGCAAAGGCATCCCGCGCGGCCCTCGAGAACCCGGGCCAATCGCGTTCCGGCACCCGCGTGATCCGGATCGGGCCCTCGCGCCCGTGCAAGCTATCGTCCGCGGCACTGTCGGTTTCCAGCTTGCGGAAAAAAGGCAGCACGTGGTCCCAGGCCCAGCCCGTTGCCCCCCGCGCCACCCAGTCGTCGTAGTCGTCCGGAGTGCCGCGATTGGCCAGCAAGCCATTGATCGATGATCCCCCGCCCATGACCTTCGCCTGCTCATAGCCCCTGAGCGCGTCCTTTTCGTCCGGCCGGGTGCCAAAACGGACCTGCAGACCGGGCCACCGATAGTCGGGATTGAAGGCGGCCTGATAGGGATACGGGTCCTGAATATCGGCTGGCTCGTCATCAGGATCGACGTCGCTGCCCGCCTCGACCAGCAGGACGCGGGTGCCGGGATCTTCGGACAAGCGGCTGGCGACAACTGATCCGGCGGATCCGCCGCCCACGACGATGTAATCCCAAGGGTCAGTCAGATCAGGCATCGGTCATTCAAAACTTTGCCGTCCGGTTTCGGCATGAGCCAGAAAGTCGTCATCCAGGATAACGCCAAGCCCCGGACCGGTCGGAACCGGCACACAGCCGTTCGGCTGCACCGCATCAAGAGCGTCCGAATAGCCGCATGCGAAGATGGGCGGCAGTGGATTTGCCATTGTCGGATGGACCAGCGCCAGTTCGTAATAGTTGGAGTTGCGGATCGCGGCCATACAGTGCCGGTGCGCGGGACCGCTGGAATGCAGTTCGACATCCATCCCGAAGGCTTCAGCAAGCGCGGCGGTCTTCATCACGCCGGTGATGCCCATGTCGTACTCCGGGTCGGCCCGCAGGAAATCGGTGGCCATTTCCGTGATCCAGGGCGTCTTGCTCTCAAGCCCGCGCACATGTTCGGTCAGCAGCAGGGGGGTCCGGATCTGCTGGCGCAGCAATCGGTGGACGTGAGGGGCCTGCCCGCAATCGGCGAGGGGATCCTCCAGCCAGAAATAGCCGTGGTCGTCGCAGGCGCGGCCCACCCGCAAGGCATCGGCATAAGTGGCGATGTGGCTGGCGGGATCCGTCATCAGGTCCATCTTGCCGCCCACCGCACGAGCCACGGCGGCGATGGTTTCAACTTCTGGCCGAGGATCGCCGTCTGCCCAGCAATGCATCTTGTAGCCCTTGTAGCCCAGGTCCAGGCATTGCTGCGCGAAGTCCGCATAGGCCTGGGGCGAAGACAGGCCGCCTTTGCGATCGCCCGAGATGGTGCTGGCGTAGGTCGGCAGATCCCATCGGTAGCCCCCCAGCAGCGTCGCAATGGGCAGGCCGAACTTCTTTCCGAACAGGTCCCACAGGCAGATGTCGATGGCCGAATAGCCGGTTCCGGCCAGGTGGCGGTGGCGGCGCTTGTAATCCTGGTACAGTTCCTCTCGCGCCAGGCTGTCCCGGCCGATCAGCGACGCCAGCAGCGGGATCGTCTGGCTGGTGACCGCCGGATGCTTGCCCGAATGCATCGGGCAGTATTCGCCGACGGTCCCGTCCGAGTCGCGGATTCGCAGCACGAAGCTTTTCAGCGAGGTTTTCGCGCCGGGGCAGTAACCCAGCATGCCTTCGCCGTTGGTCCCCATCTCGGCGACATCGAAGGCGAAATGGATCAGGTCGACTTTCTCGATGCGGGCCATGTCTTACTCCGGCAAGGTGTTCAGCAGAAAGGCGCGGGTGGCATCGGCACAGGCAATGTCGCCGTCCCGGTCGCCACCGCTGGCACCGACCGCCGCGTGCAGACCGAGTGCCGAGGTCACGGGCAGGCCACCGGGCAGGATGCC
This sequence comes from uncultured Maritimibacter sp., assembly GCA_964352155.1. Classification (GTDB taxonomy): domain Bacteria; phylum Pseudomonadota; class Alphaproteobacteria; order Rhodobacterales; family Rhodobacteraceae; genus Psychromarinibacter. Next base: position 3,253 of record CAYGRI010000114.1, read on the forward strand.
CGCGCCGCCAGCCGCGTGGAACTGCACGCCAAAGGCAGGGGCGCCAGGCGCCGCCAGGTCCTGGAACAGATGGGTCTCTCGCCGGTGGATCGCGGCCATGCGCGCCTTGGACAGCGCAAGCTCTGCGGTGACGGGGCGCGCGGCGTCCATGCGTTTCAGGCAGATCGGCTGACCGGCGGGGTCCACCACGGCAATCGCGATCTCCAGCCTGCGGGTCCGTGCCAGATGCAAAGCCGCGTCGGCGGCGCGTTCGGCGGCCGCAAGCGAGGGTTGGGACGATTGGGAAATCCAGTCTGTCACCGGCGGCACCCGTCGATCTGCTGGATCGAACCGTTCAGATACGGCGGCGCATCGGTCAGAAGGTAGCGGACATGGTTCGCGATCTCGTCCGCGCTGGCGTAGCGACCCAGCGAGGAGGCGGCGGCAATGGTGGCGCGGATGGCCCGCGGGTCCGGGAACCCGGCCTCGGACCTGTCCATGAAGGCGCCTTCGATCGGACCCGGGCACAAGACGTTCACCCGCACGCCCTTGTCGCCGTATTCCAGCGCGACCGCCCGGGTCAGCTGGATCACCGCAGCTTTGGTGGCGGCATAGCAGCCGCGGCGCGCGTTGGCGCGCAGCCCCGCCTCTGACGCGGTATTCACTAGCCAGGCGTCGCCGCGCTCCGCAAGTAACGGCAGCATGTGCTTTTGGATCAGGAAACTGCCAAAAACGTTGACCTCGAAGGTGCGACGAAAGTCGTCCAGCGGATGATCGGCGACCGGCAGGGTGGCTCCGTTGACGCCGGCGTTGTTGAACACGGCGTCAAGCCCGGCACCGTCGTCGCGAAGCGACGCCGCCAGCGCGGTGACCGCCTCCTCGTCAGAGACATCCAGAGACACGGCAAGGTGCCCGTCGCCCGCAAGTCCCGCCAGAACGGGCTTCAGCCGATCCTGGTCCAGATCCACCAGAACGATCCGGTCGCCCTGGTCCGCCAACCGGACTGCCACGGCGCCACCCAGGTCGCCGGCAGCTCCCGTTATCAATGATCGCCGCCTCATGCCGCGGTTCCTTTCGTTTGCAATCTGCGGCCGTCCACGGTCGCGAACAGATGCGCCTCCTCCCGGTCGAACCCCAGTCGCACCGCGTCGCCGGGCTTCATCGCGCTGTGCTTGCCATCGGTCGCATAGACCATGGTGCCGTCCTTTAGGCGCACGATGACCAGCGTCTGCGCGCCTTGCGGCTCGATCACCTCGACCGTGCCCGCCAGCACGCCGCCCGGCTCGAACCGCAACGCTTCGGGCCGGATGCCCAGCGTCACCTCCGCCGGCAGATCCTTCGGCAATGCGCCGTCAAGCATCCCCCCCGCCACAGACAGCCCGCCGTTGCGCAGCTCGGCTGAAATGAAGTTCATCGGCGGCGACCCCATGAAACCGGCGACGAACATGTTGACGGGCCGGTCGTACAACTGCATCGGGGTGCCGATCTGTTCGATCCGGCCGCCATTCAGCACCACGATCCGGTCGGCCAGGGTCATCGCCTCGTCCTGGTCGTGGGTGACGTAGATCGAGGTGATCCCCAGCCGTTGCCGCAGCGCCTTGATCTCTGTCCGCATTTGGACCCGCAGCTTGGCGTCAAGGTTCGACAATGGCTCGTCGAACAGGAAGACATCGGGGTCGCGGACAATGGCGCGGCCCATGGCGACCCGTTGCCGCTGTCCGCCCGACAACTCGCGAGGATAGCGCCCGGTCAGATTTTCCAGGCCCAGCAGCCCGGCGGCAAGGGCGACCTTACGCTCGGCGTCGGCCTTGGATTCCTTGCGTATCGACAAGCCGAAGGCGATGTTCTCGGCCACGGTCAGATGCGGGAACAGCGCATAGCTTTGAAACACCATCGCCATGTTGCGATCCCGGGTCGGCACGTTCTTCAGCGATCTTCCCGCCAATACGATGTCCCCGGAAGAGATCCGTTCCAGCCCCGCGACCGCGCGCAGCAGCGTGGACTTGCCGCAGCCGGACGGGCCGACGAGCACGATGAACTCGCCATCCGCCACATCCAGCGACACGCCAGTCAGGGCCTGAAAGGCGCCGTAACTTTTGTTTATCTTGTGCAGTTTCAGGTCGGCCACACGGTCACCCCTTTACCGCACCGGCGGTGAGGCCGGTGACGATGTATTTCTGGACGAGAAGGACGAAGAGCAGGATCGGCGCAAGTTGCAGCGTGGCGGCGGCGAACAGCACACCCCATTGCACCCCCTCCAGCGACCCGGAAATTTCGGCCAGGACCAGCGGCGCCGTCTTGGCGGTGCTGGAGGTGAAGATCAGCGCGAACATGTACTCGTTCCAAGAGAAGACGACGACGAACACGCAGGCTGCGACCATTCCGTGAATGGACAGGGGCAGGATGATCCGTACCAACCGCTGGATCAGGCTTGCGCCTTCCACCTCCGCCGCTTCTTCCAGTTCGCGCGGGATCTGGTCGATGAACGCCTTCAGGATCCAGGTCGACAGGCTGATGAAAAAAGCGGCGTAGAGCAGGATCAGGATGGCGTGGGTGTCGTTCAGTTGCAGCCAGTTCACCGCTGGAAACAAAGGGATCGTCACGACCAAGGGTGGCAGCATCCGCACCAGGATCATGAAGAACGCCGACGCGGTCAGAAGCCGCGACTGATAGCGCGAATACGCATAGCCGGCGAGCAGCGAGACGATCGCAGTCAGCACTGTCGCGCCGGCGGTGACGATCAGCGAATTGACCAGCCCATCGAAGAATTCGGGCCAGGCGCTCAGAAGTTGCCGGTAATTGTCCAGGGTCGGCTGGAACATCAGCTTCGGCGGCACGGCGAAGATGTCGACCGGGGTCTTGAAGGACGACGAGACGACCATGAAGATCGGAAACGCCGACCAGACAACCCCGATGCCAAGGATCAGCACGCGCAGCATGATGCCAAGGATACGGTCAGCCATTGGCGCGCATCCCCTTGTAAAGGCGGTACAGGTAGAACGAGGCCACCAGCAGCGACAGGAACTGCATCGCGATTCCGGTCGCTGCGGCGGGTCCGAAATCGAAGTAACGGAATGCGGTACGGTACAGGTAGATGCCCAGCACCTCGGTCAGCCGCGCCGGCCCGCCTTCAGTCAGCAGCCAGGCCTCGCTGAACAGCCGCATCGCGAAGATATAGCGAAACATCAGCGCGATCAGAACCGCCGGGGCGATGACGCGGAAGGTGACTTTGCGAAAGACCTGCCACTCCGTCGCGCCCTCGATCCGGGCGGCGCTTTTCAGGTCTTCGGGTACGGTGGAGATGGCGGAATACAGGATGATAAGCGTGAACGGCAGATGGATCCAGATCGACAGCACAGCGATCAGCGCCAGCCCGTGGTAGGGGTTGCGGGTCCAGTTGAAGGCAATGCCGGTCACCTGTTCCAGCAGGATGTTGAAGATCCCGACGTTAGGTTCAAAGGCGTATTGCCACATGACGACGGCGCTTACCTCGGACACGGCATAGGGCGCGATCAGAATGGAAAAGACCAGCCCCTTGCCGAAGAACCTGCAATTCAGCGCGGCGGCCAGCACCAGCGCCAGGAACAGCTCGGCATAGACGACGACATTGACGATCACGAAGGTATTCAGCGCCGCGCGCCAGAAGATGCGATCGCCGAAGATCTGACGATAGTTGTCCAGCCCCACGAAGGTGGTCTTCGTCCCAAGGCTCGACTCCGTCAACGACAACCAGCCCACGAACACCGACGGAATTCCGATCAGCACCATAAGCAGCGCCAGCACCGGCGCGACCAGTATGACCGGAAGCCATCTTCTTTCTTCGAACATGTCGCGGGATTCCCTGTCTCGCGCCGCCGGAATCCGGACCTCGAAAGGTCCGGTCCCGGCGGTCCCGTGTGGTTTGGCGGTTTATTCGGGCAGCAACGGTGTGACGCGTTCCTGAACCGATGCCATGGCCTCATCGGGGGTTTTCATGCCCAGCAGGACAAGATCCACCTCCTCAATGAAGATGTCCTGCGTCTGGGCCGAATTGGTCCAGCCGGGCAGAGGGGGGCGCGCCACTGCAAGCGCGCGTTGCTCGGCATTGGCATAGGTCAGAAGCTCGCCCATGCGCGGATCGTTGTAGGCCGATGGGCGCACCGGACCGTTGCCGTTCAGCGCGGCCTTGATCGTGTTCTCGGGCGAGGACACCGTGCGGATGAAATCCCATGCCCGTTCCTTGTCGTCGGAATTCTTCGGGATGAACATCGCCCAGAATTCCGTCCGCACCGGGGCCACGTCGAAGCCCGTCAGGGCCTCGGACGCAGGCAGCGGGATGGAGATGATCTTGCCAGGATACTGGCTTTCGTCCGGGTTGTTGTAGTTCTTGTTCCGGCCGAACGGCGAAATCGCCATCGCACCACGTCCCTGCTGCATGAAGGTGATGACGTCTTCGGTCAGGAAGCTCAGATAGGTATCCGGCAGAACGCCTTCGTCATACAGGTCCTTGACGGTCTGAACGGCTGCGATCATTTGCGGGCTGTCGGCGCGCAGATCGAACCCCGGCGTCAGGAACTCGCCGTTGCTCTGGGCTCGCGCGATGTCGGTGATGGTGGTCGGCGTGCGGTCGTCCAGCATCAGGCCATAGACCTTGGTCCCGTCATCGCGCGTGAAGGTCAGCGCGCGCGCGACCTCCAGCACCTCCTCGAATGTAGTCGGCACCTCGAGGCCGCGTTCCTCCAGCAACGCGGTGTTGATATGCAGACCGGCGGTCGCATGACGGTACGGAATTCCGTACAGCTTTCCGTCAATCGTCATGGCTTCCAGCATGCCCTTGGGCAGCTCGTCGAAGTCCTTGATCGGGTTGGCGGCCACATAGGCGTCCAGCGGTTCGAACATCTCGGCGAACTGCGGGAGAAAGAACCGGTTCGCCGCGAAGCCCACATCCACCGTGGTCGAGCCAAGGCTGGCCTCGCGGTACAGACGCTCGTGCACCGCGGCGACGTTGAAGGTGAGCCATTCAAGGTCAACGCCGTTTGCGGCCGCCCATTCCCCGGCAAAGTTGCCGCCGGTTTCGCCGGTCGTCGTCGTCTCGTGAACCTTATGCCCGATGACGGTCAGTGTTTCTGCCGCGACCGGGTTGTTGGCCAAGCCTGACCCGGCGACCCCCAGGGCGCAGGCCAACCCCACCGACAGAACTCTGGAACTGAAATGCATGTGCCGTTTCCTCCCTTTTTTAGCCTTCTTGCGGCAGGATGATCCTGGTTGTAATACTCGTCAACATCATCTGCGGAAAAGGATCGAGTTGTAATACAAGATGGATGATACCCGCCCCCGCCAGACACCCGGTGTCACGGATCGCCGCAAGAACCGGGTCGAGGATGTGCAGCGCGTCCTGCTCCAGCAGATCGAAAGCGGAGAACTGGCCGCCGGAGACCGCCTTCCGACGGAGAACGCGCTGGCAACCCTGCACGGCGTGTCGCGGCCAGTGATTCGCGAGGCGATGGCCCGGCTTGTCGCAAGCGGCCTGATCCGCACCGAACGCGGCAAGGGAAGTTTCGTGCAACCCGCACAGGCCATGCAGTCGCTGACCCTAGCGCCGATCCGGTCGATCGACGACCTTCTTGGCTGGCAGGAACTTCGCATTGCCATCGAACAGGAAGCCGGACGCCTTGCCGCAACCCGACGCTCGGCTGAAGATCTTGCGAAGATCGTCGAGATCAATGATGCGCTGCTCCGGCTGGAAGACGGGCACAGTTATGGCGGGGAACTGGACAATGCGTTCCATGTGGCCATCGCGGCTGCGACACATAACCACGCCATTCTGGAGGCTCAAAGATCGCTGGGCAATCACACGAAACAGTGGATTTCCACCGTGTTGCACACGGCCCCTGACGCGGGCCCGGATCGGAACGAATACCGATTGCGAGAACATACGGCGATCATAGACTCGATCGCACGAATGGATCCCGACGACACTGCGCAAGCCATCAGGCGACATATCGAGAACGGGCGCACCCGGTTTCTGGCGCGGTTGTCCAGACGGCCCCCATCAGGTACATCCAAAGGTTGATGAGGATTGACGTCTGTTGCGGGTCTCGATTTGCTATCCGAAGGCTGTCCGGGCTGTCCAGGAGCCCGGTCAAGGGTAGAACCTTCGGTGAAACCGAAGGTGGTCAGTCACGAAATCCGGGGAAAGCGGCGGGATTGAATGTGCGTCAGAAGGTCTGTTTCCCGGGTACAGTGTGCCCCACCAGGCCCGAAATCTCTATGATTGTCCCTATGCCGCGCCGAGTTGACGCCAATCTGCGAGGGCGGCGGCGCGGTTTCTCTTGAAGATGGCGCGTGTAGTGAAGTCGCGATCGATGTTGAAGTGGTTGGTGACGAAAACTGAGAACGGCGATCACCGACGCCGTCATGGACGAGGTCACGGCGTTGCAGAACCGCCCGCTGGAACCCTGCGATCCGTTGGTCCTCATGGACGCGATCCGGGTCAATATCCGCAGCGATGGGACGGTCAGCAACAAGCCAGTCTTCGTGGCGCTGGCGATCTTGCCGGATGGCACGCGGGACGTTCTGGGGCTGCGCTCGATCTCGGCCAGCAGCGTCAGTCCTGCGTCGGAGCTCATGTCTGCGCCGTCAAATCCCAGCAGCATCGGCTTGCCATTGAGGGGTGACAGGCGGGGTGTGGGGCACGTAGATTGGACCGTGGCGGACGTCGTCCTCTCAAGAGCTGCATGTTTGGCGGTGGCACCCAAAAAACACGGTATTTCCGATGGTTACGCTACCTCCGCCGCCTTCTCGTGAGGTATCCGCGTCAAGACAAAAACAGTCACCCCACCTGCAAGAGGCAGCACTTCCTGTTGCCAGAGTTGGGCGTGCATGTTGAATTGGGGGCCAAAGAAGTGGTGGGCCAACGATGGGTGCTCAAGTCCAGCGGGCTCGAGGATGTGTCGCAACTGGTCGTCCTAGACGTCCCCCATGACGCAAGAGTCTGAAAGGTATGCCGGTGCCCGACACGCGACAGTCCGAAAGCCTGACCGCCCTTCTCGAAGACGCCCGTCGTCGCCTCGTCGAAACGGGAACGCGTAACCGGCTGATCCACGTCAATCGCGCGGCGACGCGGTCGAACAGCCTCGATGTCGTCAATGAGCGCAGCGCCGATGTCTTCGACCTGCTACGCGTTCAGGGCAAGCGGATGCGCTTTGCCGCGCGCGAGCAGGACGACGACGAACTCCTGTTCCTCGTGCCTGCGGGCCCGGCTGCCACGCAGGACGATGAAACGCGCTTCCGGGACGCGTTTCTCGAGACACGGCTGGGGCCGGAGGCCTTGCAACGCAGGCTTTTGCGGCTTTTTACCGATGCCCGCACCGCCGAAGAAGAGCAGGGCGTCAACATCCTGTTCCTCGCCCTTGGTTTTCTGCGCTGGTTCGAAGCCGAGTCTTCGGACACGCCGCGAGAGGCGCCGCTGATCCTGGTGCCGGTGGACCTGGTGCGCGACGAGCGGCGGGCGTCCTTCGCCTTGCGCGCCCGCGACAACGATATCGTCACCAATCTTCCGCTGCAGGAGCGTCTGCGCGGCGATTTCAGTCTGGAATTGCCCGAGATCGAGGAGGACGCTGGCTTTGACCCCGAAGCCTATTTCGACGACCTCGCCGACCGGATCGAGGGTCGCCCGCGATGGGATATCGACCGCGACGGGATGCAACTGGGCTTCTTCTCGTTCTCGAAGCTTCTGATGATGCGGGATCTGGAGCCTGCGCTGTGGCCCGACGAAACATTCCAGGCACATCCGATCCTTCAGGGCCTGCTGGCGGGCGGGTTCGACCGTGCCACACCACTTTTCGCGCCCGAAGAACGGCTCGACCCGCGTCTTTCTCCCGCCGATCTGCTGCATGTGGTGCCCGCCGATGCCTCGCAGACGCGCGTGATCGAAGAGGTCCGGGCCGGACGCAACCTTGTTGTGCAGGGCCCGCCCGGAACCGGCAAGTCGCAGACCATCGCCAATATCATCGCCGGCGCCGCCCATGACGGAAAGAGCGTGCTGTTCGTGGCCGAGAAGATGGCGGCGCTGTCGGTGGTGCACGACCGGCTGGAAAAGGTGGGCCTTGGCGATCTGTGCATGGAGGTGCATTCGCGCGCGGCGAACAAGAAGGCGTTCCTGCAGGAACTGGCACGGACGCTCGCCGCCGGTCGCGCCGTCCCCGACATCCCGGTGCAAACCGATGCCCTGCAAGAGGCGCGCGACCGGCTGAACGGGATCGCTTCCCTGCTGCACGACAAGGTTCCTGGCCACGACTTCACGCCCTTCCGCGCAATGGCCGAGATCGCGCGGTTCGTCGGGCAGGATGTGCCGCCGCCACGCCTGCCCCGCGACGGTCTTGCCGCACTGGACGATGGTCAGCGACGGGACCTTGCCGGGCACATCGCCGGCTATTCAAACCTTCTTGCGCAAGCCGGGCCGCGCGCCGCACATCCCTTTGCCGGGGTCGGCGCGACCGGTCTGCAGCCTACGGATCTGCAGCGCCTTGCCCCCGACCTGGCGCAGGCCGCCACCGCATTGACCGCCCTGCAGGATTGGGCCGCCGCTCTTGCCGAGGCCACCGGATACCCCGTCCCGCAGACCGTGCAGGACTGCGGCACCCTGCTTGCGTTGCTGCGCCTCGGGGCGCAGCGCCCGACCGAAGGGCAGGACGCCACCCCTGCCTTGCTGTCGAATGCCGGGACCACGCGCCTGACAGAGGCGCTGGAGACGGGCGCCACATGGGCTGCAGAGCGTGCGCAGGCCGGCAACCAGCTTGCCGACGCAGCCTTTGAACTCGCGCCGGACGCGCTGCGCGCGCGGCTTGCTCCCGGTGTCGGGTCGGTCTGGGCGCGGCTGTTCGGATCCTATCGCGGGGCCAGCCGCGAGTTGGCGACGTTGCTGACCGGCCCGCTGCCCTCAGCACCGTCCGAACGGATACGCCTTGTCGACACGCTTGTCTCGGTCCGCCAGCGTCGCAAGGCGCTGGCCGACGAAGAGGCATGGCTGCAACACGCACTTGGCCCCGATTGGCGTGGCGAGCGGACGCCCTTCGACGCACTGCACGCCCAGGCAGCGTGGCTGACGCGGATCGTGGCCGTGATGCCGGTAGAAACCCCGCAGGCGCTGGAACACCTGACACTGGCGTCCGAGCACGCCGGGGAGCTTGATACCGCGGTGCAAGCCGCGCGTGCCGCATTGGAAACGCTTGAGACACGCCTGACGCTCGCATGGAGCGACGGGCGCGACGACACGCCCCTGCCCGTTGTCGCAAACCGCATTGCGGCCATACAGGCGGGCCTCGATCGCTACGGCGAGTGGGTTCAACTGTCACATATGGCCGAAAGGCTCGAGCGAGCTGGCCTTACGCCACTGATCATGGCCCTCGATACCGGCGACCTCGCCACTGGCGCGGCGGTCGACGAATTCCTTTACGCCAGCGCCGAGGCCCGCTGGGAGGCCGCACGCAAAGCGTTGCCCGATCTTGACGCCCTGACGCATCTGGACCGCCATGCCTTGGTGACTGCCTTCCGGGAGCTCGAAGAAACCCGGATGCAGGAAACCCGCCAGCTGGTGCGGGCAAGACACCTTGACCAGTTGCCAACAGGCGCCTCGGGTCAGATGGGGTTCCTGCGCGGCGAGATGGCCAAGAAACGCCGGCACCGATCCATCCGCAAGATCGTCGAGGCCGCCGGCCCAATGGTGCAGCGGATCAAGCCGGTCCTTCTGATGAGTCCGATCTCGATCGCGCAATACCTGCCGCCCGGCGCGGCTGATTTCGATCTTCTGGTGATCGACGAGGCCAGCCAGGTCCGCCCCGAGGATGCGCTGGGTGCCATCGCCCGGTGCCGTCAGATTGTCGTTGTCGGCGACCAGAAGCAGCTTCCCCCGACCAGTTTCTTCGACCGGCTCGCCGGCACCGAGGAAGAGGAGGACGAAGACGAAGTCACCACCGCAAGCGCGACCGAGATGGAAAGCGTGCTGACGCTCTGCGAAGCGCGCGGGCTGACGCCGGCGATGCTGGAATGGCACTATCGTTCACGCGACCCGTCGCTAATCGCCGTCAACAACGCCGAATTCTACGATCACCGCCTGATCCTGCCGCCGTCGCCGGTGCAGAACGACCCCGACTACGGCCTCGCTTTCCGCCGGGTGCCAGGTGTCTATTCCAGAGGATCCCGTGGCGACGGGCGCCCCGGCACCAACCGCATCGAGGCTGAGGCGGTCGCGCGCGCTGTGGCCGAGCACGCCCGCACTCGCCCCGATCTGTCGCTGGGCGTGGTTGCCTTTTCGAAGGCACAGTCGGACATGCTGACCGAAGTGCTGGAAGTGGCACGGCGCGAGGACGAGATCCTCGACGACTTTCTGCGCGAAGGCCGGGCCGAGGATGTCTTCGTCAAGAATATCGAGAACGTGCAGGGGGACGAGCGCGACGTGATCCTGATCTCGGTCGGATACGGGCCCGCCGCGCCAGGCGGACGGCTTGCCACCATGAGCTTCGGCCCGATCAACGGCGAAGGCGGCGAGCGCCGGCTGAACGTGCTGTTCAGCCGGGCACGGACGCGGTGCCTGGTGTTTTGTTCTTTCGATCCAGGCGATATCGACGTTGCGCGTACAACCCGCGACGGGCCACGCGTTCTGAAACGCTTTCTCGACTTCGCCCGCAGCGGAGAGATGGCACAACCCGAGGTCACGGGGGCGCTGCCTGACAGCCCGCTGGAGGCGGATGTAGCCGACGTGATTTGCGGCCTGGGCTATCCCTGCGACGCGCAGGTGGGCGCGGCGGGCTTTCGCATCGATCTGGGCGTGCGGCACCCGGACCAGCCAGGCCGCTACATTCTGGCCGTGGAATGCGACGGGGCAACCTATCATTCGGCGCTGTGGGCGCGGGAGCGCGACCGGCTGCGGCAGGAC
>CAYGRI010000115.1:0-2964 GCA_964352155.1 uncultured Maritimibacter sp.
GCGCGAACGGAGAGTATAACATGAGCAAAAGCCTGAAACGGGTCCGCGCCGCGCTGGACGCTGCCGGGCTGGACGTGACCATCCGGGAAATGCCCGGAGAGACCCGCACCGCCGCGCAAGCGGCCGCCGAGGCGGGCTGCGAGATCGACCAGATCGCCAAGTCGATCATCTTTCGCGGTGAAGACAGCGGCACCGCGATTCTGTTCGTGACGGCGGGCGGGAACCAGGTTTGCGCCGACAAGGCCACACGCCTGGCCGGAGAGCCCTTGGGCAAGGCGGATGCCGGGCTGATCCGGGCGCAGACCGGCTTTGCCATCGGCGGTGTTGCACCGCTGGGCCATCTGTCGCCTATCCGCGCCTTCTGGGATCCCCGCCTGTCGGAGTTCGCGCGGATCTGGGCCGCCGCCGGAACGCCGCGCCACATCTTCGCGGCGGCCCCCGCGGCGCTTGTGCGCCTGACCGGCGCAACGCCCGCGGATTTCGTCACCGAACGGGCGTGAGTCCGCCTGATTGGCCCGCGCCAACCTACCGCCCCCCCCGTTGACACAGGCAAAATGGGCCGCCAGACGCCCCGCGCCTGGGAAACCTCATGAAATTATTCAATCTAACCTACTGATTTTAAAACCTTAAAAAAGTAAATGTGAAATACATTCACATAACCTCTTGATCCAGGGCGCGTTGCATACGATCTAGGTGATGTGAAAGACATTCACATACACATAACCAAAAAGGATACGACCCATGAGTTCCGTCGCCACCTGGCCCTCGCAGGCCGAGACCTGGCTTGATGAGCGCGGCAAAGGCGCCTGGATTGCAGCGATGATCCTCGGCTTCATTTTCTTCTGGCCGATCGGACTTGCCCTTCTGGCTTACATGATCTGGAGCAAAAATATGTTCAAATCGAACTGCGCCAAGGGGCGCTATTCCCGTCATATGCGCAGCGGGTTCCGCCCAACCGGCAACCAGGCCTTCGATGCCTACCGGATCGAGACCCTGCGCCGGCTGGAAGACGAGCAAAAGGCGTTCGAGGCCTTCCTGCAGCGCCTGCGCGAGGCCAAGGACAAGTCCGAGTTCGACCAATTCATGGACGACCGTGCCCGGCGCAACAGCGCGGACAACGACGAAAAGGACACGCCTGTTACGATCTGACGCAGGCGCCATGCGAGCCGGCCCCGACCTCCCCGGGGCCGGTTCCGGCGTTTTTCAGGCGCGTGTCATGGCATCGGCGAGCCAATCCAGGCGGGCAAGTCTGGGCGGGCCAGTCTGGACCGCTCTGGGGCGGACATCCGCGCAGCAGCGATCGGGCGGATTGCCCCTCCCCCGAAAAGGCGAGGTTGTTGGGGCTTGGCGAGAGCGCCCTGCATTGCTAACGTCGGTTCGAACCTGCCAACGATTAGATCCTCATGCGTCACACACTTCCCATCGCGCCGCAATTCTACGTGACGGCCCCGCAACCATGCCCCTACCTTGCCGGCCGCATGGAGCGAAAGCTGTTCACCGCGTTGCAGGGCGAATATGCCGAGAAGCTGAACGACACCCTGTCAAAACAGGGCTTTCGACGCTCGCAGAACGTGCTGTACCGGCCGTCCTGCGCAGAATGTTCGGCCTGTCTGTCGGCGCGGGTGCGGGTGGCGGATTTCGTGCCCTCCAAGAGCCAGAAGCGCACGGCAAAGCGCAACCTTGGGATCAAACGCGCGGCCACCTCGCCCTGGGCCACCGAAGAACAATATGCGTTGTTCCGCAGCTATCTGGACAACCGGCATGCCGATGGCGGCATGGCCGACATGGACATCTTCGAATTCGCCGCGATGATCGAGGAGACGCCGGTCCGCAGCCGGGTGATCGAATACACCGCCGAGACCGTGACGGGCGGCCACGAACTGGTCGCGGTCTGCCTGACCGATGTGCTCGATGACGGGCTGTCGATGGTCTACAGCTTTTACGCCCCCGACCGCGCGCCGCAAAGCCTTGGCACCTATCTGATTCTCGACCACATCCGCATCGCGCGCGAGGCGGGCCTGCCCTATGTCTACCTGGGCTACTGGGTGCCCGGCAGCCCCAAGATGGGCTACAAGGCCAATTTCTCTGCGCTCGAGGTCTATAAGGACGGCGATTGGCAGAACATCGGCGACCCCGCGTCGCATTCGGCCGCCACCCATCCCCTGTCCACCGCCCCAATTGCAGAGCAGGTGGCCCGGATCAATCTGCCCGACGGCCAGCCCGTCAAACGCTAGATGCTCTGGCCCATCGGCGGGCTTCACGGACAGCCTGGATGGGGCGCGAAACGATCTGCGCCGGTCGTCTAGGCAAACGTCGAGACTTTCCTTTTTTATCAGGATCTTCGCTTCACGGCCGTTCGTGTCAGGCCGTCGGATTTCAGGTGTCGGGCGGCAAGCAACTCGGCATCAGACCGGCGGTTGCGCACCGGGCAACGGAATGCGCCCCACCCAGGAACGCGATCACTCGCAGGGCCAGGCCGCTTTTTCGTCCTCAACCGCGGGATGGCGCATCTCTGTCCCGGGAACGATGCCCAGCATCGACGACAGCCCGCCGTTGATCTCCAGCACGAACTTGATGGCATTACCGCCCGGAATCGCGGTTTCGTCCAGCGGCACCGCATTCTCATGCACTTTGCGCACCACGCCGTCTTCGGTCATGAAGATCATGTCCAGCGGGATCAGCGTGTTCTTCATCCAGAAGCTGACCATGCGCGGCCGGTCATAGATGAACAACATGCCCGCGCTTTTCGACATGCTCTCGCGGTTCATCAGGCCGGTCTGGATTTCGGGCCATTCATCGGCCAGTTCCACGCTGAACCGGGCCTTGACGCCACCGTCCGGATCCCGGAATTCAACCGTTCCGTCAGAACAGGCGCCCCACGCGGCCACGCCTTGCCCAAGCGCTATCACCGCCGCCAAAACTGTCGTTCTCATTCCGCATCCACTCGCAAAACCAGATCCCAGG
>CAYGRI010000115.1:2974-14080 GCA_964352155.1 uncultured Maritimibacter sp.
GTGCAACCGCCTCTCCCCGCTGCAATTCGGCCAGACCGGACCGGCGCAGCACCTCCACATGCACGAAGACATCCTCGGGGCGCCCGAAAACATTGGCAAAACCAAAGCCCTTGGCCTTGTCGAACCACTTCACCCGCGCCGGTTCAAACGGAACGGAGGCCAGCTTGGGGTCGCTTTCAAAGGCCGAAATCTCTTCCAGCTCGGTCATCGGCGCATCTTTGGGCGGCTCGATTCGCAGCACTTCAACGGCCTGCACCCCGCGCGGGGTCTGCTGCACCGTCATCGAGATCGACGAGCCGTCCGCGATAGAGCTTTGGCCGAAGTTCCGCAGAACATTGGCATGCAACAGAATGTCGGCGCCGCCCTCGTTCGGCACAACAAATCCAAAGCCTTTCGATGGATCGAACCACTTTACATGGCCTTCGACCGTCACGGCGCCTTGATTGTTCTCCGTCATGCTGTGCGTCCCGGTCTTCTGGCGTTGGTCAAGCGTAGCTAGACTGTTAACATGGTGACATAAAACCCATCTACAGGGCTATACATCAAATCGAAAAAACCGCTGCATCAAAACGCGAAAAGATACGCGTAAGATGTTGGTTTCGCTGTACTTGGAACAATGGTTACCGGTCTTCACGCGCTCTGGTAGAAGGCTGGTCTGGCGCTACCATCATAGGTGGGCCGACCCGAGCGCGCGCCACAAGAAGGTCTACGGATTCAACCGCGTGACCGTCCAACTATCCGCAGGATCCGGGCGCGCAAAGCGGAACCGGTCATGCAAACGAAAAGACCCGTCGGCCCATAACTCGATCTCGACAGGCCGGATTCGAAACCCGCCCCAGAATGGCGGACGCTGGGGTGATGTGCCATGCGTCAAACTTGCCTTCGCCACATCCGCCATCAGCGAGGCCCGGCTTGGCAGCGGCTGGGACTGCCGCGAAGCCCAGGCCCCGATCCGGCTTTGCAGCGCGCGCCCCTGATAGTAACGATCCGCCTGCGCGCCATCCTCACGCTCCGCAATCCCGCGCACCCGAACCTGTCGCTTCAAAGACTTCCAATGTAGCACAAAGGCGGCCTTGCCACTCTCGGAAATCTCGCGGCCTTTCACACTTTCATAGTTGGTGTAGAAAACGAAAGCGTCTGCCTCAATCTCGCGCAGCAGCACCATGCGAACATTCGGAAGCCCCTCGGCATCGACGGTGGCCAGGGCGACGGCATCCGGATCCGAGGGCTCGGTTTTTCGCGCGGCCTCCACCCAGTCACGCACCAGCGCGACCGGATCTTCTCCGGCGAATATCCCTTTCCTGTCAGATCCCGACCCGTCGTGCATCTTGCCCCTCCGTAAACCGCTTCTGGCTAGCCGGTTGCCGAGGCTGTGACAAGGCCGCACCCGCCCTTGATGCGCCCGCATCAATACCATAAACGAAGTTCATTGCGCAGGAGCGGGGGAAAACGGCCCATGCCGAACGACATCATGGCGGGAAAACGCGGTCTGATCATGGGCCTGGCGAACGACAAGTCCATGGCTTGGGGCATCGCAAAGGCGCTTGCCGGCGCCGGGGCGGAGCTGGCCTTCTCCTACCAGGGCGACGCGTTGAAGAAACGCGTGGTGCCCCTGGCCGAGCAGGTCGGATCGACCTTGGTCTTGCCCTGCGATGTCGGCGACGAGGCCAGTATCGAGGCGCTTTTCAACAGCTTATCCGAAAGCTGGGGCAAGCTGGATTTCATCGTCCATGCCATCGGCTTTTCCGACAAGAACGAGCTGCGCGGCCGCTATGTCGATACCAGCCGCGCCAATTTCCTGATGACGATGGACATTTCGGTGTTCTCGTTCACCGCGGTGGCAAAGCGCGCCGCGGCAATGATGCCGAATGGTGGGTCGATGGTGACGCTGACCTATTACGGCGCTGAACGGGTGATGCCACATTACAACGTTATGGGGGTCGCCAAGGCCGCGCTCGAGGCGTCCGTGCGCTATATGGCCGAGGATCTGGGTAAGGACGGGATCCGCGTGAACGCGATTTCCGCCGGCCCGGTCAAGACGCTGGCGGCCAGTGGAATCGGCGATTTCCGCTATATCCTGAAATGGAACGAGTATAACTCGCCGCTCCGCCGGAATGTGAACACCGATGACGTGGGCAATTCGGCGCTGTATCTGCTGTCGGACATGGGCGCGGGCGTCACCGGCGAAACCCATCATGTGGACGCGGGCTACCATATCGTCGGGATGAAGGCCGTCGACGCCCCCGACATCGACAAGGGATAAGCGCATGAGCGAATGGCTGCCGCACGAAAAGGGGTTTCACGTCTCCTGGGACCAGATCCACCGGGACAGCCGGGCGCTGGCCTGGCGGCTGGATGGCAAGGGCCCGGATGACGGCGCCTGGCGTGCGGTCGTCGCGATCACCCGGGGCGGCATGGCGCCCGCGATGATTGTCGCGCGCGAGCTCGACATTCGCACCGTCGATACGATCAGCGTCAAAAGCTACGACAATCAGTCCCAGGATGCGGCGGTTGTGCTGAAATCGCCCGATGCGGCGATGATGGGCGACGGCACCGGCATCCTGATCGTCGACGATCTGGTGGATACCGGCAAGACGCTGGAACTGGTGCGCCAGTTGTACCCCAACGCCCATTTCGCCACCGTCTACGCAAAGCCGCAGGGCGAACCGATGGTCGACACCTTCATCACCGGCGTCAGCCAGGACACGTGGATCTTCTTTCCCTGGGACATGGCCTTGCAATATGTCGAGCCCTACCGGAACAAACCCTAACCGACACCAACACCGGACAGCCCGGGGCCCGAACCGGCAGCTTCGGGCATGCCGCACCAGCCCAAGAACCGGCGATGGATCTGCGGATCGGGCTGCACAAGCGGCCTGCGTCTCTTGCACCGCTGCCCGCGCCCCAGTAGACAGCGCTGACACGCGCAGCAGGACGAGCAGGGAGCCCCTCAGATGGCCAAGAAAAAGAAGAACTCCGCCTCTCAGTTTGTCGTCTGGGTCATTCTAGGCCTGTTGATCGTGGGGCTCGCGGGCTTTGGCGCCACGAATTTCGGCGGCACCGTCACCACCGTCGCCTCTGTCGGCGACCGTGACATCACGGTGGACCGCTACGCCAATGCGCTCAACCAGGAGATCAACCGCCTGTCGCAGCAATTCGGCACCCAGCTGAGCTTTGAGCAGGCGCAGATGTTCGGCATCGACCGCGCTGTGCTCAGCCGGATCCTCTCGACCGCCGCGCTGGAGAATGAGGCCGACGCGCTGGGGATTTCCGCGGGCGACGAAGAGGTGCGCGACGCCTTGCTGGAAGTGACGGCGTTTCAAGGCGTTGACGGCAATTTCAACCGCGAGGGCTACCGCTTCGCGCTGGACCGCGCCGGTTTGACAGAGGCCGAGTTTGAAGGCTCCCTGCGCAGCGATCTGGCCCGGAACATCCTGACCGAGGCCGTGTCCGGGGCAGCGACGATGCCCGATATCTATATCGACACGATCCTGACCTACAGCGCCGAGACGCGCGATCTCACCTGGGCCGTGCTGACCGCCGACGACCTGGCCGATCCCATCCCGGCCCCCACCGAAGAGGATCTGACCACTTATTGGGAAGAGAATTCCGACGCCTTCATGCTGCCAGAAACCCGCGACATTACATATGCCTGGATCACGCCCGAGATGATCGCGGGCACCATCGAAGGCGACGATGCGGTGCTGCGCACGCTCTATGACGGCCGCTCCGCCGAGTACAACCGCCCCGAACGGCGCCTGGTCGAGCGGCTGATCTTCACCACCGAGGCCGAGGCCCAGGCCGCCCTCGCCGCCATCGAGGCGGGCGAGAAGACCTATGAAGAACTGGTGGCAGAGCGGGATCTGACCCTGGAAGACGTGGATCTGGGCGACGTGGCGCAAGCCGACCTGGGCGATGCCGGCGCGGTTGTCTTCGCGCTCGAAGGTCCCGGTCTGGCGGGTCCGGCGGAAACCGATCTGGGCTTTGCCCTGTTTCGCATGAACGGCATACTGGCGGCGCAGGTCACTCCTTTCGAAGACGCGCGCGAAGAGCTGCTGGTGGAATTTCGCACCGACGCCGCCCGCCGCGCCATCGCCGACATGATCGACGAGATCGACGACCTTCTGGCCGGCGGCGCGACGCTTGAGGAACTGGGCACCGACACCCAGATGGAAGCCGGAGAGATCCAGTGGGCCGAGGGTGCCTCTGGCGGGATCGCCGCCTACCCCGAGTTCCGCCAGGGTGCGCTGGACACCTCCGTCGGCGACTTCCCCGAGGTGCTTCAGGCCGAGGACGGCAGCCTGTTCGCCCTGCGCGTCAACGAGGTGATCGCGCCCCGCGTCGAGCCCTTTGAGGACGCCCGCGACCGTGTGGAACTGGACTGGCGCCGCCAGCAAACGGTCGAAGCCCTGGCCGCCCGCGCCCGCGTCCTCGCCGAAGAGCTGAGGAACGCCGAGACAGAGGCCCCGGCCCCGCCGGAAGACGACCAGCCGGTCGAAGAAACAGCGAACGACACCCCCGCCGAGGAAACGCCGGTGGTCACCGAAGACACCGCCGAGGCGCCCCCCGCCGATACCCCCGTTGTCGCCGAAGACCCTGCGGACACAACCGAGACGCCCGACACGACAGAGATCACCGAGACCCCCGCGGAGGAAACGCCGGACGTGGCCAATGCCGACGAGGCACCGGTCGAGGAAGACACAGCCGAATCCCCTGCCCCCGTTGACTTTGTCACCGAGCTCGGTCTGGGGCGCGATGGGTTCATCCCCGACACGCCCAGCGGGTTCGTGGACACGATCTTTACCATGGAGATGGGCGAGATCCGCGTGATCGAAGGGGTGACCGCCGCCTATATCGTGCGTCTCGATGCGATCACACCGCCGGATCTGGAAGACCCAGAGATTGTCGCCCAGGCCGATGCGATCCGCGACCGGATGGCCCGGACGGTGGGGGATGACATCCTCAGCGCCTATGCCGCCGCGATCCAGGCCGACGCGGGCATCACCCTGAACCAGGCTGCGCTGAATGCCGTACACAGCCAGCTGACCCGCTGACAATGGCCACGCTGATCCCGGATTTCGACACGTTCGCAAAGGGCTACGACGCGGGGCAGAATCAGGTCGTCTACGCGCGTCTGGCGGCGGATCTGGACACGCCCGTGTCGCTGATGCTCAAGCTGACAGAGGCGCGGACCGACAGTTTCATGCTGGAATCGGTCACCGGCGGCGAGGTCCGCGGGCGCTATTCGATCATCGGGATGAAGCCGGATCTGATTTGGCGCTGCCACGGTGAGACGTCGGCGCTGAACCGGTCCGCCCGCTTTGACCCAGAGGCGTTCGAGCCGCTGGGCGGCAGCCCGCTGGACGCCCTGCGCGCCGTGATCGCCGAAAGCCGGATCGACCTGCCCGCCGATCTGCCCGCCGCCTCGGCCGGGCTGTTCGGCTATCTGGGCTATGACATGATCCGCCTGGTGGAGCATTTGCCCGACATAAATCCCGATCCCCTGGGCCTGCCCGACGCGGTGATGATGCGGCCCTCGGTTGTGGCGGTGCTGGATGGGGTCAAGGGCGAGGTGGCGGTGGTGTCGCCGGCCTGGGTCGGCTCTGGACTGTCGGCCCGCGCGGCCTACGCGCAGGCGGCGGAACGAGTGATGGACGCGGTGCGCGACCTGGAGCGCGTGCCCTCCGACACCAGCCGCAACCTGGGCGACGCGGCAGAGATCGGCCCGCCCGAAAGCAATTTCACCCACGCTGCCTATCTGGAGGCCGTGGAGAAAGCCAAGGAATACATTCGCGCGGGCGACATCTTTCAGGTCGTCCCATCGCAGCGCTGGCGCCAGGAATTCGTGCTGCCGCCTTTCGCGCTGTATCGCTCGCTGCGGCGAACCAACCCTTCGCCCTTCATGTTCTTCTTCAATTTCGGCGGCTTCCAGGTAATCGGCGCCAGCCCGGAGATCCTCGTTCGTGTCTTTGATGGCGAGGTCACGGTGCGCCCGATCGCGGGCACCCGCCCGCGCGGCGCCACGCCCGAGGCCGACCGCGCCTACGAAGAGGATCTGATCGCCGACCAAAAGGAACGCGCCGAACATCTGATGCTGCTGGATCTGGGCCGCAACGATGTGGGCCGGGTCGCCAAGATCGGCTCCGTGCGCCCGACAGAGCAATTCGTGATCGAGCGCTACAGCCACGTCATGCACATTGTCTCGAACGTGGTCGGGGCGCTTTCGGACGAACATGACGCGTTGTCTGCCTTGCTGGCGGGGATGCCGGCCGGCACCGTCTCTGGCGCGCCGAAGGTCCGCGCGATGCAGATCATCGATGAACTGGAGCCGGAAAAGCGCGGCATCTATGGCGGCGGCGTGGGCTATTTCAGCTCCGGCGGCGATATGGATGTGTGCATCGCCCTGCGCACGGCGGTTCTGAAAGGCACCGACCTGTACATCCAGGCGGGTGGCGGTGTCGTCTATGACAGCGATCCGCAGGCGGAATACGACGAGACGGTGAACAAATCCAAGGCGATCCGCGCCGCCGCCGAAGATGCGGGCCGGTTTGCCAGCGGCAATCGTTGACCCGGCCCCGGATGGACCGCCTGACGGGCGCGTGGCCCCCCGAACGCTTGCGGGCGCCCAGGTCCCGTCCAGCGCTTTGACGGCTCAACAGCCCCCTCGGACAACGGACGATCCACCGGGCACACGGCCCGCTTTGTGGCCTATTGGACCGACAGCAGAAGGGCCGACACCGGCGCCAGCGTCACCGTCGCGGCGCGGCTGCCGAGGGCCCATTCCGCCAGGGCGGTGATCGCTTCGGGCCGAAGCATGCCGGTCAGCACCACGGTGCCCTGCTGCGAGCCCCGGAAGGCACCGGCATCCAGCAGGCGCTTCATCGCGCCCACCGGCTGGATGCCGTCGTCGAAATCGCGAAACACGGTCGTCGCCGGGACTCCCGCCGCGCGGGCCACCTGCAAGCCGGAATTCAGACCGCTTTCGTAGGTGATCAGGCCATGCCCGGTTTCCCCAATGATATCCGCCACCTGGCTTGCACGGGTCCGGTCGGTCTGCAGCCGCGCCTCAGGCACGTCCAGCAAGGCAACGGCCTCCGGCAGCGCGGCAAAATACACCTGAAACGCCTGTTCGACATCCGCCGGGGTCGCGCCATCCGGAAGCGGGGTCAGAAGCACGACCTCCTGACCCGCCGCGCGATAGGCGGCCATGGCCTCGCTGGCGCCGGGCAGCATCGGGTTGATCGCGATGGACAACGGCAGGGGAAAATCGCGCAGCACGGAGGGGTCGGCCCGGCTTGGCCCCGGATCCAGGAGCACAACCGACATGACCGGCGTGCCCTGCGGCACATCGAAGGGCGTCGCGTAGGCCCTCAGCGCCGGGCCGGTTGCAACCTCCGGCGCGCTTGGCGCGGCGTCGGCAGGGTCGGGCGCCGGTTCGGCATCATCGTCGACGCGCGGCAGGCGGTCCGTTAGAACCCCGATGGAGACCGCCTCGATGTCCGGCCGGGGCAGGCCGAGCGGTTCTGGCCCGGTGGTGCTGACCGTTGGCCCCTCCTCGCCCGTCGCCACCGGCGCCTCGTCCAAGGCTGTTTCGGGCGGCGTAGATCCATCCGGCGTTGACGCAACGTCAGTCGCTGCACCATCTGGCGTGGGCGTGTCAGCCGCATCCACTGCACCATCTGCGGGGGGCACGTCGACCGCCACCGAAGGCGCGGCGCCCTCGGGCTCGGGATCCGGCGACGGCGCCTCGGGCACCCCGGTATCAAGGGTCGCCGTCACAGGTTCCTCTGCCGCCGGCGGGTCGAGCGATAGGAGCAGATCGTCCTCCCTTTGCGCATCCGGCCCGAGCGCATCCGACCCGAGCGCATCCGACCCGGGCGAATCCGACCCGGGCGCATCCGACCCGGGCGAATCCGGAGTGTCTGGCACAAGCGTCGCATCGGGTGTGAGCGGCGATTCCGCCGAAACCTCTGGCGCCGGGTCCCCTTCTGGCGACGGAGGCGCGGCCAGGTCGGGCACCGTGGCAACGGCGTCTTCCCCGGCAGGCGCCTCGGGCCCATCCTCGACCAGAGGTTCCACCAGGGCGTTGCCCGGATCCGTCTCTGGCTCGGGGGCCGGTTCGGCAACCCCACCCACCGCCGGAGCGACCGCCCCATCCGCCGTGGTCTCGTCAGGCGGCGGCGCGCTGTCGCCGGTCATCGCCCCGTCGCCCATCGGCGCCGGCGGCCCCAGCACGACCGGTTCGCTCAGATACGACCAGGCCGTCAGTCCGACGCCCGACACCACAATGCCAAGAAACGCGCCTGACAAAAATCCGCGCACGTGCCCGCACCCCTTCTCGTGTTCTTGTTCTTGCGCCGGGTCCCTTGACCCCTGGCCCGGCCTTACCGCATGTATAGCGCGTTGCGCCCTTCCCGGGCACCCCCAAAGCGCATGAGGCCAAGCGTGATCCTGCTGATCGACAATTACGACAGCTTTACCTGGAACCTCGCCCATTATCTGGGCGAGCTTGGGGCCAAGGTGCTGGTGCGCCGCAACGACGCCCTGACCGTGCCCGAGGCGATGGCCCTGCGCCCCGAGGCGATCGTGCTGTCCCCCGGCCCCTGCGACCCCGATCAGGCCGGGATCTGCCTGGCCCTGACCGCCGCCGCCGCTCAGGCGCGCCTGCCGCTTCTGGGCGTTTGCCTTGGACATCAGACCATTGGCCAGGCCTTCGGCGGCCGCGTGGTGCGCTGCCACGAGATCGTGCATGGCAAGCTGGGCGCGATGCATCACAAGGGGCTCGGCGTCTTCACTGGCCTGCCCTCGCCCTTCAACGCCACCCGCTATCATTCGCTGGTCGTGGACCGCGCGACGCTGCCTGACGCGCTGGAAATCACCGCAGAGCTGGAGGATGGCGTCATCATGGGGCTGCGCCACCGCGAATTGCCCATCGAAGGGGTCCAGTTTCACCCGGAATCCCTGGCCACTGAACATGGCCATGCCCTGTTGAAGACCTTTCTGGACCGTGTACGGGTGCCCGCATGAGCAATGCGCTGAAATCCCTGATCGGCACCGCCGCCGACCGCCCCCTGACCCGCGTGGAGGCCGAGGCCGCCTTTGGCATCCTGTTCGCAGGCGAGGCGACGCCCAGCCAGATCGGCGGCCTTCTGATGGCGCTGCGGACGCGCGGCGAAACGGTCGAGGAATATGCCGCCGCCGCCGCCGTGATGCGGGCGAAATGCCATGCGGTCCGGGCGCCCGAGGGCGCAATGGACATCGTCGGCACCGGCGGGGATGGCAAGGGCACGCTGAACATCTCCACGGCGACCGCCTTTGTCGTGGCAGGTGCGGGCGTACCGGTGGCCAAGCACGGCAACCGCAACCTGTCGTCGAAATCGGGGGCGGCGGATGCGCTGGGGCAGATGGGCATCAACGTGATGATCGGCGCGGAACATGTTCAAAAAGCTCTGCAAAGCGTCGGCATCTGTTTTATGATGGCGCCCATGCATCACCCCGCGATGGCCCATGTCGGCCCCGTCCGGGCAGAGCTAGGGACGCGGACGATCTTCAACATCCTCGGCCCTCTCACCAACCCGGCGGGGGTGAAACGACAGTTGACGGGGGCATTCTCCCGCGCGCTGATCCGCCCCATGGCCGACACGCTGCTGGCGCTTGGGTCAGAGGCAGCCTGGCTCGTCCATGGATCTGACGGAACCGATGAATTGTCCATCGCTGGGCCGTCCTGGGTGGCCGCGCTTGAGGATGGCGCGGTGCGCGAATTCGAGATCGCGCCAGAGGCCGCCGGCCTGCCCGAACACCCGTTCGAGGCTATTCTGGGCGGCACCCCGGCGGAGAACGGCCGCGCCTTCCGTGACCTGCTGGACGGGGCGGCGGGCGCCTATCGCGACGCGGTCCTGTTCAATGCAGCGGCCGCGCTGATGGTCGCGGATCGGGTGAAAAGCCTGCCAGAGGGCGTTGAATTGGCGTCAGAAAGCATCGACAGTGGCGCGGCGCGTGCGAAAGTCACCGCGCTGGCCCAAGCAACTTCGGAGACGACATGACCGGAACCGTTCTGGACAGGATCAAAGCCTATAAGCTGGAGGAAGTCGCTGCCCGCAAGGCTCTGCGCCCGCTGGCCGAGGTCGAGGCATCGGCAAAGGCGGCCCCCCCCGTGCGCGGCTTTGCCGATGCCTTGCGCAAGGCGGCGGAAACCGGCTATGGTCTGATCGCCGAGATCAAAAAGGCCAGCCCTTCCAAAGGCTTGATCCGCGCCGATTTCGACCCGCCCTTGCTGGCGCAGGCCTATGCGGCGGGCGGCGCCACCTGCCTTTCGGTGCTGACCGACACGCCCAGCTTCCAGGGCGCGGATTCCTTCCTGACGGCGGCCCGCTCCGCCGTGTCCCTGCCCGCCCTTCGCAAGGATTTCATGTACGATCCCTATCAGGTGGCCGAGGCCCGCGCGCTGCATGGCGATTGCATCCTGATCATCATGGCCAGCGTCTCTGATGCCCAGGCCGCCGAGCTGGAGGATGCGGCCTTTGGCTGGGGCATGGACGTGCTGATCGAGGTTCATGACGGTGCAGAGCTGGACCGCGCCCTCGCCCTGCGCTCGCCCCTCTTGGGGATAAACAATCGCAATCTCAAGACGTTCGAGACCTCTCTTAATGTCACCCGCAGCCTGGCCGCGCGGATCCCGCAGGATCGGATGACGATCTCTGAATCTGGGCTGTTCACCCCGGCGGATCTGGCGGATATGGCCGGGCACGGCGCCCGTGCCTTCCTGATCGGCGAAAGCCTGATGCGCCAGGACGATGTGGCTGCGGCCACCCGGATGCTGCTCGCCGATCCGGTGACCGCGTGATGGCAAAACTGACCCATTTCGACGCCAAGGGCGACGCGCATATGGTCGATGTCTCGGACAAGGCCGTCACCTCGCGGATCGCCGTGGCCGAAGGGCATGTGGTCATGACGCCCGAAACCCTCGCCCACGTCACCGCTGGCACCGCCAAAAAGGGCGACGTTCTGGGCATCGCACGGCTCGCTGGTATCATGGCCGCCAAAAAGACCGCCGATCTGATCCCGCTGTGCCATCCCTTGCCGATCAGCAAGGTAACCGTTGACCTT
>CAYGRI010000116.1:0-13939 GCA_964352155.1 uncultured Maritimibacter sp.
CGGGCGACAGCGGGACAATGAATGCCTATTGCCCAGCCCCCGGCAGCGGCCCCCACAGCCCCGCCGACAATGGCTACAAACCCGGGTTCGCCGCCGATCTCATGCTCAAGGACCTGCGCTTGAGCCAGCAAGCCGCCGCCGCCACCGATGCGGACACCCCGATGGGCCAGCGTGCGACCGAGCTCTACGAGCAATTCGTCGAACGCGAAGGCGGTGCGGGCCGCGACTTCTCCGCCATGCTCCCGCGCTTTGAAAGGCGTGGCCGTGAGGACGATAGCGGGGTGTAGCCCATCGACGTGAAGGGCACCCGCCTTGCAAGCATTGTGGCTCACGGTCGGCAAATGGCCGTGCAAAGGCTCCGATGTGTCACCTGTCGACTATCGTGAATGGTCTTGCGCGGTAGCGCTCATCTTGGTTGCGAAGACCGACGAAGGTCGCCCGCCCGCACCCAGAGATCGCGCAATCGCGTTGCCTGAAA
This sequence comes from uncultured Maritimibacter sp., assembly GCA_964352155.1. GTDB lineage: Bacteria > Pseudomonadota > Alphaproteobacteria > Rhodobacterales > Rhodobacteraceae > Psychromarinibacter. The sequence continues at coordinate 479 of CAYGRI010000116.1, forward strand.
GGGCACGAGCGCCCATGCATCCCGGCCTCGCGGACGCCCGTCACAGCAGCGAGATCACCCGCTCCGACGTATCGCGAATATGGTCTTCGATCAAAGCCACGGCCTTGTCGACATCATGGGCCAGAGCAGCTTCCATGATCAGCCGGTGCTCGGTGAATTTGCGCGGGCCCAGTCCCTCCGGGGCGCGTTTGGTCAGGAAACGATAGCGGTCAAGCTGGTCGAACATCAACGATCGCAGGCGGAACAGCCACTTGCCAGGACAGGCCGCCACCAGCGCCACATGGAAATCTCGGTGGCGTTCGACCCATTCGGAATGCCGCTCCATCCGTTGCGCCCAGGGCAGCCGCTCGACGATGCTAAGCCGGTGGAACACAGCGACCAGATTGCTTTCCCATTCCTCGCCGCCAAACTGGATCGACTCCGCCAGCGCCCGCTTTTCCAGATCGATGAAATGCGCGGTGATCTCGATCAGTTCTTCGCGCGACACCGGGGCCACCTTGAACCCCTTGCCCACTTCAAGAGTCACGAACCCCTCGGATGCAAGCTGTGTCAGCGCCTCGCGCAAAGTGCCAACGCCAACCCCGTAACGCTCTGACAAAGCGGCGAACTTCAGCTTCGCCTCCGGCGCGTGCACGCTGCTTGCAATGTCCGATCGCAGGCGGTCGACCAGGGGTCGTCCGGCGGCCTCAACGTCTTTTCCGATCTCATCGGGTTTCGCTCTACTGGACAGAATCTGTTCCTTTCCCGCCAAAGCGCCGCACATGCCTGACAGCCTCACTTTCCAATATAACTTTATTTTCGAAAATGTTTGAAGACTAGAAAATGTCGTGCTACGAAAATTACGTCGGGGAGACCGGGGGTGACGGATTTGACCTATCTGGTGAATGCAATCGGGCATGTTCAGTTGAACGTGGTGGATGTCGAGGCGCTGGTCACAGAGGCGACAGAGATTCTTGGCCTTCATGTCACCCACCGAACCGAGGATCAGGTCTGGCTGGCCTGCAACGGGCGCACGGCGGAACTGGTGCTGCACAAGGCTGACGAGAATTCCGTCCGGCTGGTCGGCTTCGATGCCGTCTCCAAGGCAGCGGTGGCAGAGGCCGCCGCGCGCGTTCAACCGGCGGGCTGCCGTCTGGTGTCGCAAAGCGCGACGCTGGGCTGTTGCGAGGCCGGGGTCACCTTCGAAACCCCGCAAGGGCTGATGATCGAGGTGCACGCGCCGATCCAGGATGACACCTACGGACGTCGCCACGCGACGGTGGGGATGGGGCCGCTGCGCCTGGATCACGTCAACCTCACCTCTCCCGAGCCGCATGAAACGCGCCGCCAGTTCGAGCATATCATGGGTCTGAAACTGTCAGAGCGAATGGTGGACGACAGCCTGAGCTGGATGCGGGGGGCCAACCGGCTTCACCATTGCCTGGGCATCGTCAAAGGCAAGACCGGCCTGCACCATTACTCGTTCGAGATCAGCGAGTTCTCGGATTATTGTCGGCTTGGCGACAGGCTGGACACCATCGAAAAGAACTTCATTTGGGGCCCCGGCAGGCACCGGCCCGGCGACAACACCTTTGGCTATTACGTCGACGCCTGCGGCGCGATGGTCGAGTGTTCGGGCGGCATGGCGATGATCCATGACGATGATCGGTACGAGCCGAACGTGATCACCGCGCTCAAACGGCCGGAGAATGTGCGCGTGATGAATGTCTGGGGAGAGCCTGCGCCCTTGCCGTGGCGCGAACATCACTTCCCATGGGCGGCGTCGGCATGATGCGGATCGGTGTTCTGGAGGGCTCGCTGCGCAAGGCCTCGCTCTCGCGCGCGGTGGCGGGCAATGCCGCGCGGCTTGCGCCCGAAGGCGTGTCCATCTCGATACTCCGTGCCACTGACACTCTCCCGCATTTCAATCAGGATGTGATGGACGAAGGCTTGCCCGCATCCGTTGCCGCCTATGGCAAGGCGGTTGCCGATCTGGACGGGCTGCTGGTTGTAACGCCGGAGTACAATTGGTCGATCCCCGGAACGCTCAAGAACGCGATCGACTGGGTGTCCCGGCTGAAGCCCAATCCGCTTGAGGGGATGCCCGCCGCGATCTGGTCGGTTTCGCCCGGCCTTCTGGGCGGCGCGCGGGTGCATGAGGGGCTGCGGCATGTGCTGCTTTCGCAAGGCATGCAGGTCATGGCCAAGCCTGAGGTGCAGGTGGCCCTCGTCAAGACGAAGCTCGACATGGACAGCGGCCAGATCACCCATGACGACACCGCCGCCTTCCTGACCACGCATCTTGCCGCCTTTACCGACTTCGTCCGACGCTGGACCACCGCGTCCTGAAAGCCTGAGGCCAAACATGGAATATCCCCTTACCTTTATGTCAGACGGGCTGAAGCTGGCAGGCGTGCTGCATGTGCCAGAGGGGCGAATGCCCGGCCAGCGGCTGCCAACCTTCATCGTCCTGCACGGCTTCGTCGGCACCAAGGACAAGTCCCATGTCGAACTCATCGCGCGGATGATCGAGGATATGGGCTATTGCGTGTTTCGCATAGACTTCCGCGGCTGCGGTGAGAGTGAGGGCGCGCGCGGCGAAGTGCGCTGTTTCGATCAGGTGGCGGATACCAAGAACGCCCTGACCTTCATAGCCCAGCGCGAAGAGGTGGACCCGGACCGCATCGGCGTCACCGGCCACAGCTTTGGCGCCGCCGTTGCGATTTTTTCCGGCGGGATAGATGAGCGGATCGCCTGCGTGATGTCGTTCTGCGGTTGGGGCGACGGCGAACGCAAGTTTCGCGGCCAGCACCCGACGCCAGAGGCCTGGGAGAAGTTCACCGGCATTCTGGAACAGGGCCGCAAGCACAAGGCCGAGACCGGCGAAAGCATGTGGGTCTCGCGCTTTGACGTGGTGCCGATCCCGCCGGAATTGCGGGTGAACCTGTCGCCCAAGGCGCAGTTCGAGGTCCCGGTCGAAACCGCGATCAGCATGTACAAGTTCCGCGCCGAGGATGTGGTGGACGATATCGCGCCGCGCCCGCTACTGCTGTTCCACACCGCCGGGGATGTCATCACCCCGATGGAGCAGTCGATCCGCCTGTTCGAAAAGGCCGGAGAGAATGCCGAACTCATGATCCCCACGGGCATGTCGCATTTCCCCGTCTCGGACGAGGACCGCCCGCACACCCAGGCGCTGATACAGGCCTGGCTGACGAAGTTCTTCCCCAGCCCGCTGCGGGAGAGCTGATGGCCCTGTTTCGCGCAGAGGATCTGGAAGGCTTCGCGCGGGATTTGCTTGCGGCGGGGGGCTTTGCGCCGTCCCATGCCGAAGCGACCGCGCGGGTGCTGGTCTGGGCGAATGCGCGCGGGGCGGAGTCCCACGGGGTGCTGCGGATCCCCCGCTATCTGGAGATGGTCGGTGAAGGCAAGATCGACCCGACCGCCATCCCCGGTATCGACCGCACAGAGGGCGCCGTCGCGATCCTGGAGGCCGCCAACGCGCCCGGCGCCGCGTCGATGCTCTCCGCGATGTCCGAGGCGGTGAAGATTGCCGGAACGATGGCCGTGGGCTGGTGCTCGGCCCGCAACATCACCCATGCGGGCGCGGTCGGATACTATGCTCTGGAGGCGGCCAGGCAGGGCTTTGTCGGCATCGTCATGACCGCCTCGGGGCCGCTGATGGCCTATCACGGGGCGCGCGTGTCGGGCGTGTCGACCAACCCGATCTCGATCGCGGTTCCGGCGCCCGGGCGCCCGCTGCTTTTGGACATGTCCACCTCAACCGTGGCGCTGGGCAAGATCATGGCCGCGAAGGACGCAAGGACGGCCCTTCCAGAAGGTTGGGCCATCGACGAAAACGGCGCCCCCGCGACGGACCCAGGCCGGTTCAGCACGCTGACGCCGATGTCGGGGCCAAAGGGCTCTGGCCTGTCGCTGATGATCGAGGTGCTTGCCAGCGTGCTGGTCGGTAACCCCATTCTGTCAGAGGCGCTGTCGGGGCGCAAAGCTCCGATGAACGGGCTGGCGATGGCCCTGAACCAGGCGGCCTTCGGCGATCCGGAGCGTTTCGCCCATGACATCGCGGCTCTCGTCCGCAGTCTGAAGGCGCTGCCCAAGGCGACGGGTACAGAGGACATCCTGATGCCCGGCGAACGCGGCTTCCGTCTGTCCGAGACCCGGTTGCGCGACGGGATTCCGCTGGCATCCGGGACTGTCTCACGACTGCAAGCCGTGGCGGCAGGATTGAACGTAGCGATGCCCGCGGCACAGGCAACGGAGAGCCAGGCAAACTGACAGCGACCGCCGGACGGCTGGACTAGGGAGGACACGGCAATTCGGACTATGAACCCAAGCGACACCGCTTTGTGGCGAAAACTTGCGAGCGGCGCGATTCTGATCGCGATCGGCCTTGCGATCATCGTGCTCGGCTGGAGCTATCCCTTTGGCACCCTGACCCAGATGGGCCCGGGCTTCTTGCCCTTCTATATCGCCCTCGGGATTATTGCCCTTGGAGGCGCCGTCATGGCAATGGATCTGCGCCAGCCCAATGCTGACGACGCGGGGCCGGTGCACTGGCGCGGGCTTGCGTTCATCTGCGCGGCCATCGTGCTGTTCGGCGTTCTGGTCAATTGGGCGGGGCTGGTGCCGGCGATGTTCCTGTCCGTCTCTGTCTCTATGCTTGCCGATCCCGATGCGAAACCGTTCGGAATCGTTGCCTATTCCGCCGTCATGACCTTTCTTGGCTGGCTGCTGTTCATCCAGGCCCTTGGCCTGCCCCTGTCCGCATTCTGGAGATAAAGCATGGGCGACCAGTTCCTCATGGGTCTGTCGGTCGTGCTTCAGCCGAACGTGCTGGTCTACGCCTTCATGGGCGTGCTGCTGGGGCAGTTGATTGGCGTGCTGCCCGGCATCGGCGCGATCACCGCGATCTCGCTGCTGCTGCCGATCACCTTCTATCTGGATGCCACAAGCTCGATGATCCTGTTGGCGGGGATCTATTATGGCTCGCAATACGGCGGGTCGATCGCCTCTATACTGATGAACCTTCCGGGCACGCCATCCTCGGTTGTGACCTGTCTGGAAGGCTATCCGCTGGCGCAAAGCGGGCGGGCGGGGCTGGCGCTGTTCATCACCGCGATGTCATCCTTCTTTGGCAGCATGGTCGGCGTGACCATCGTGGTCTTGGCCGCGATCCCCATGGCCTATCTTGCGCTGAAATTCGGGGCCCCGGAATATACGATGCTGGTCGCGGTCGGGCTGCTTGCCGCCTCGCTGATCGGCACTGGCTCGCAGATCCGGTCCTTTGCGATGGTGCTGGTCGGCATCGCGCTGGGCAGCGTGGGCGCGGATATGAACACCGGCCTGTACCGCTTTGTCCCCGTCCCGGAACTGGCGGACGGCATCAGCCTGGTGTCGCTGGCGATGGGTCTGTTCGGGCTGAGTGAGATCATCCGCAACGCCGGGGTGCCGCATGAACGCAAGGCGCCGATCCAGGTAAGCCTGAGGCACATCCTGCCGAGCCGCGCCCAGATGAAGGAACTGCGCAACCCCGCGATCCGTGGCGCCGGGGTCGGCAGCGCCTTTGGCGCCCTGCCCGGAACCGGGGCCGCCATCGCCTCTTTCATGGCCTATGCGCTGGAACGCCGGGTGTCGCGCAGGCCCGAGAGCTTTGGCAAGGGCAATCTGGCCGGGCTGGCCGCACCGGAATCCGCCAACAACGCCGCCGCGCAAACCGGCTTTATCCCGACGCTGACGCTTGGCATTCCGGGCGACGCGGTGATGGCGCTGATCATCGGCGCCCTGATCCTGAACGGCATCGTCCCCGGCCCGCGCCTGATGGTGGACGAGCCGCAATTGTTCTGGGGCGTCATCGCAAGCTTCTTTGTGGGCAACATCATCCTGCTGATGATCAACATTCCGCTGATCCGCCTGTGGGTGCTGCTGCTGCGCATCCCCTACCAGAAGCTTTATCCGTTCATCGTCCTACTGATCTGCGTCGGCGTCTATTCGCACCGCAACTCTGTCACCGATGTAGTGATGACGCTGATCTTCGGCGTGCTGGGATACTTCATGAAGCGCTATCGCTTCGAACCCGCGCCGGTGCTTCTGGGCTTTGTGCTGGGGCCGCTGCTGGAAGACAATTTCCGCCGCACGATGCTGCTGTATGGCGGCGATTTCACGGTCTTTGTGACCCGTCCGATCAGCGCGGTGCTGGTGGCGATCGCGGTCCTTTTGCTGGTCCTAGCGGGCTGGTCCTACGCCAAGGCGAAACCGAAGACCGGCGCGGATGCGGAGGCTCCATAGCAGAGCGTCCATCGCGCCAAAGGCTGACAACAACGAACAGATTCGAAAGCAAGGGAGGAAAGACATGCTAAGAAGATTCTTCATCACGGCGCCGCTGCTGGCGGCCCTCGCGGGGCCCGTCTGGGCGCAGGACGACTATCCGTCCAAGTCGATCCGGCTGGTGCATGGCTTTGGCGCCGGTGGCAACGCCGACACCGTGTCGCGAATCATCGCCGAGGAAATGTCCAAGGGCCTTGGCCAGCCGGTCGTGGTCGAATCCAAGCCGGGTGCGGGGGGCACCGTCGGCTCTGACTATGTGTCGAAATCCGACCCGGACGGCTACACCATGCAATTGCTGGTGGGCGGTCATGCCGTGGCGGCCGCACTATACAACTCGTTGCCCTACGACACGATGAACGATTTCACCTATGTCTCAACCATTGGCCAGTTCCCGTTCTTCGTGGCGGCGCAATCGGGCAAATTCTCGTCTATCGAAGACCTGATCGAACAGGCCAAGGCCGCGCCCGGATCGCTCAAGATCGGGCATTCCGGCGTTGGCTCGACCCAGCACCTGACGGGCGAGCTGCTTGACCTGATGACCGGGGCGGACTTTCTGCATATCCCATACAAGGGCGGCGCCGCCGCGGCGACCGCGCTTTTGGGCGGCGAGGTCGATGTGCTGATCGACACCGGCACGGTGATCCGCGGCCAGGCAGAGGCAGGCGCCTTTGACGTGCTAGCCGTGACCTCGGGCGAACGTTGGCCCGGGTCTCCGGATGTGCCGACCGTGGCGGAAACGGTGGCGGCCGAGATGGATATCGTGTCCTGGACCGGGATCGGCATGCCTGCGGGCGTTCCGGATGCCATCGTCAAGAAAGTCAGCGACGAGATGCAGCGCATCATGGCGCTGCCCTCGGTGCAGGAATCGGTTGCCGCTTTGGGTGCCAAGCCGGGCGCGTCCACCAATGAAGCCCTTCGCATGATGGTGGAAACGCAGATCGCAACCTGGACCGAAGTGGTCGCCAGCGCGGGTGTGCCCAAGCGTTGACCCAAGATCGGGCCCGCGCCCTGCCGGGGCGGGCCCGAAACGCCATGGCAACCAAAGGGGCGGCCAAATGACCCATGAAACCCCGGAGCAACTGACCGCCAGCATGCTTGGCAAGGAATTTTACGTCGTCACCACCAAACCCGCCCGTGGTCCGGGGCTGCGCGAATTGCTGCCCGCCCATTTGGACTATCAAGTCAAGCTGGAGCGTGCGGGCGTGCTGTTCGGCGCAGGCCCGCTGTTCGAGGAAGGCGACGACGTCCCCCTGGGCGGAATGATCATCCTGCGCGCCGGGTCCATTGACGAGGCGCGCGCGCTGGCCGATCAGGATCCGTTCCATGCGGCGGGCCTGCGCCGCTACACCATCCAGAAATGGAAAATGAACGAAGGCGCGATGTCCTTTACAATCCGCTTCTCGGATCAGAGCGTCGTCATCGGCGATTGACGCCGCACCATCACCGAACAGATTCCGCTTGCCGGGACCCAGGAGGAGACCAAGGATGATTTACGAGATGCGGGTGTACAGCTGCGCGCCGGGGCAATTGCCTCATCTGATCAAACGGTTTGACGACACGACCCTGGGGATCTGGCAGCGGCTGGGACTCCGGTCGGCGGGCTTTCTGACGAATGCCATCGGCGCCACCAACAATGATCTGACCTATTTTCTGATCTGGGACAGCATGGCCGAGCGCGAGGAAAAGTGGGCGGCCTTCATGACAGATCCGGAATGGGTGGAAGCAAGAGCCGCCCATGTGGAGACCTATGGCGAGGTCGTGGTTAACATCGCCTCCAGCTTCATGGCGCCGACGCCGATTTCAAAGGGGCTGCTGGACGGCTAAGGCCCTTTGCACAGGCGGCGTGGGTCCGACAGCGTCAGCGCGGCACAGGCTACTGACCCGGTGCCGCGCCTGCCCTTACTTGCTTTGTTCGAGCGCCAGCCGGTCGACGGCGCGCGCCCGCAGGCCCGCGATCTGACCCAGCAAACCGTCCGGGTTCACAAAGACATGCGGCGCGCCGGCGGTGCGGGCTTCGTGCTTTTGCCGGTCTTCGTCCAGATTGTTCGAAAAGCCATGCGTCGTCAGATGCACCGTGACCCCGCTTTCCTCGACCAGCGCGCGCATGCGGTCGACACTGTCGATATAGGCTTCGACCTGCGAAGCGCCGAGAATGGCGTTCAGGCCCAGCCCGCCAATGGTCATAGCGCGATGCGTATCCTCCCCGTCCTTCACATTGAAGACAAACGACGCGGTGCCCCAGGTGTGGCCGGGAGTCTTGACGACGGTGAACGTGTTGTCGCCCAGCGTGATCTCTGTGCCATCGTCCGCCACGCTGTCTGGCGCGATCATGTCCCAGGCGCGGGGGCCGCCCTGCGAGGCGGCAGCGGAGTCGACCGCTTCGGTCCAACCTTCTTCGGTCATCACGAAGGTCGCATTGGGCAAAAGCGGTTTCAGCGCCGCAGCTCCACCGACATGGTCGAAATGTCCATGGGTCATCAGGACGTATTTGATATCGGCCAGATCGGTGCCTGTGGACTCGATGTTCTCCAGCAGCGTCGGCGTGAACGGACCGTAGAGGGTGTCGATCAGGACGGAGCCTTCATCGGTGTGAACCAGCCAGGCAGAGACCCAGCAGATGCCAACGTAGTCGACATTGTCAAAGGGCTTCCACGGCGCCACATATTGCGCGTCCGGGGTGTTGAGCCATTTGCCGAGGTCGGGCGGCATCTTGCCGGTCCGACCGAATTCGATGAACCGTTCCATGATGGGACCCGAGGGGCATCCGTCGAACAGCGCCTGCGCCGTGGCTGGCGTCGCAAGGCCCGCCGACAGCGTTGCGACTGCGGCCAAGGCCGAGAGCCTCTTTTTCGCCTGTAGTGCCATGTCTTGTCCTCCTCCAAATGGCGTGATCCGCGCGGTGGGATGCGCGGCGCGGTCTGTCACTCCATCGGCACCAGCTTGCCGGGGTTCATGATGTTGTCGGGATCGAGCGCCCGTTTGATGGCGCGCATGGCCGCCAGTTGTGTGCCTTCCTTGAGCGCCAGCATCACGTCCAGCTTGCTTTGCCCGATGCCATGCTCTGCCGAGAAGGAGCCGCCCAGGTCCCGCAGCAAGCAGAACGCCTTTTGCCGCGCTTCTTCTAACGGCAAAGTCTCCCAGACCCGGCCCTCTGCCGCCGCGATGGCATAGTGCAGATTGCCGTCGCCCAGATGCCCGACAGTCAGGGGGTGAAATCCCCAGCCAGACAGCGCCTCGTCCATCTCGGTCACGAAATCCGCGATCCTGGCCAGCGGCAGCGAGATGTCCAAGTGATAGGCGGGGCCAGAGGCGGTGATTGCCTCCAAGATGGATTCGCGCATCCGCCACAGGTCCGCGCGCTGCTGGTCGGATTGGGCGATCATGGCGTCCAGGACGAGGCCGTCCTCCATCAGTTCGCCCAGCAGCTCCAGCACCTGCGCCTGTAGCCGGACGCTACCATCTTCCTCCATCGCCGCGTCGTCATTGCGGCTAGAGGCGACCTCGACGAAAATCCCGGTGTCGGCGGGAGCGTCCAGCGGTTGGCGTATGTCGGGGAAGACCTTGCAGATCACATCGACCGCGGCGCGCGGCATGTATTCAAAGGCTTCGACCCCGCCGCCGGTCTGATCCTGCAGCCGGTTCAGCACGTCGGGCGCCGCCCCGAGTGATGCCAGAGACAGAAAGGCCGTCGCACGTACCAGCGGTTGCGGCGACAGTTTGAACACCGCGGCCGTCACGATCCCCAGCGTGCCTTCCGCGCCGATCAGCAGGTCCTTCAGATCATAACCGGTGTTGTCCTTGCGCAGCCCGGACATCTGGGACACGATCGCTCCATCCGGCAGCACCGCCTCGATTCCCAGACACAGCTCTCGCGTGGTGCCGTAGCGGACGACGTTCGACCCGCCGGCGTTGGTCGACAGCGCGCCGCCGATCATGCAACTACCTTGCGCGCCGAAGGTCAGCGGGAACACCAGCCCGTCCTCAAGCGCTTTCGTCTGCGCCATCTCCAGCACAACGCCGGCCTCGACCGTCATGGTGCGGGCGGCGGGATCCACCGAGCGTATGCGGTTCATACGCTGAAGCGAGACGATCAGGCTGGGCTGGCCCGCAATCGGCACCCCGCCGCCGCACAGACCCGTCCGCCCCCCCTGCGGCACGACGGCAATGCCTTGCTGCGCACAAAGCCGGACAAGCGCGGAGACTTCGGCGGACGTTTCCGGTCGGGCAATTGCTACGGGCAGGACAGAGTACCCGCCCGTCCAGTCAGTGCCATAGGCGGCCAGATCGGCAGGGTCGGTCAGCACCTGGGCGCCGCCCACGATCTTCTGACAATCGGCGATGAAAGTCGTTGTCCGGGCAGGCGAGCGGTCTTGCGTGTCGGTCAAAGTCTGTTGCTCCAGCTGCAGGTCGGCCTTGCACCGAAACTACCATGGTACATGCTGGATCGGCTTGTCAAGAACCATGTAACATGGTAGTTTGCAGCCTGACTGACACGTTGGATCTGATGGAACCGATCACCCCTCCGCAATCGCTCATGGAGCTGACAGCCGACCGGATCCGCGATGCGATCATCCGGGGGGAATTGCCGCTGGGTTCCAAAGTGTCCGAACAGAAGCTGGCGGATATGCTGCAAGTCAGCCGCTCTCCGGTGCGCGAGGCGCTGGCCTTGTTGCAGATCGAGGGGCTCATTCGCGTGCTACCCAAACGCGGATCCTTCGTGTTCACCCCTGACGAGAAAGCGGTCGGCGACCTGTGCGATCACCGCGCGGTGCTGGAAGCGGCCTGCCTGGCCTTTGCCATCGACCGGAACCCCATCGCGTTGGAAGGCGGGCTGCGCCAGGGCATCGACCAGATGCAACGCGCCATCGCCAAGGGCGATTCCCTGGCCTATTCTGCGGGCGATATGCGGTTTCACCGCGCCATCGTCGATTGCAGCGAAAACCGTTCCATCGCGCGGGTCTACGGGACAACGCTCGGCCCGCTGATGGCGCTGCGCACGCAGTTGTTCACCGCAATGAATGCGCATCTCGACCGGTCCATGGCGGAACATGCCGCCTTGCTGGCCGCGGTGGAGCAACGGGATGTGACGGGCGCGCAGCGGATCATCAAGGAACATGTCCGGCATCTGGCCGAAGATTTTGAGACGACCCGCGCAAACGGGGCAGTGCAAAAGCTGCGGCGCGTGCGCTAGGCTCGGGAAAACAAGGAAAAGACCGTGAAGAAAACGACTGCCGACATCATCGTCGAGGCTTTGGTGGAAAACGACGTGGACACCGTCTTTGGGATCCCCGGAGCGCATTCCTATGAATTGTCGGATGCGCTGGCCCGGCGGTCGAACGATGTCCGGTTCCTCCACACACGCCATGAACAGGGCGCGGCCTACATGGCCTATGGCTACGCCAAATCCAGCGGTCGTCCCGGCGTCTTCACCGTTGTCCCCGGCCCCGGCGTACTGAACGCGGGCGCCGCGATCTGTACGGCATACGGAGGCAATGCGCCGGTGATGTGCCTGACCGGCAATATCATGTCGCATCTGATCGGCCAGGGACGCGGGCAATTGCACGAACTGCCTGACCAACTGGCGACCCTGCGCGGATTGACCAAACATGCGGACCGGATCGACCATCCGGGGCAGGCGGCCGACAAGATGCGCACGGCCTTCACCGAGATGACGTCGGACCGCCAGCGCCCGGTTGCCATCGAGGTGCCATGGGATGTCTTTGGTCAACGCGGCCCCGAGCAACCGCAATCGCCCGCCCCACGCCGTCAGACCGCGCTGGACGCGGAAGCGATTGCAGCCGCCGCGCAGATGATCGCAGAGGCGCGCAACCCCATGATCATGGTCGGTGGCGGCGCGCTGGATGCGGCGGCCGAGGTGCTGGCGCTGGCCGAGAAGATCCAGGCGCCCGTCGCCTCGCACCGCTCTGGCAAGGGCATCGTGTCGGATGAGTCCCCTCTGGCGATGAACCTGATCGCCGCCTACGACTACTTCCGCGACTGCGACCTTTTGGTCGGCATCGGGAGCCGGCTGGAACTGCAATACATGCGGTGGCAATGGCGGCCCGAGGGTCTGAAGGTGATCCGCATCGATATCGACCCCACCGAAATGGTGCGACTGAAACCAGATCTTGGCATCGTCGGCGACGCCACCGAAGCGACAGCGGCCTTGACCACGGCCCTTGAGAGCCATGCCGCCGCCGATCGCACAGACGCGTTCCAGGCCATCAAAGACAAGGCCCGCGCCGCCAGCGAGGTCGTGCAGCCGCAGATGAGCTACCTCGACGCCATCCGGCGCGCCTTGCCCAGGGACGGGTTCTTTGTCGAAGAGGTCAGCCAGATGGGCTTTACCGGCCGCTTCGGCTTTCCGGTTTACGAGCCCCGGCACTACGTCACATGCGGCTATCAGGACAATCTCGGCTTCGGCTATAACACCGCGCTGGGCGTCAAGGTGGCCAATCCGGACAAGGCGGTCGTATCCGTCAATGGCGACGGGGGCTTTCTGTTCGGCGCCCAGGAAATGGCGACGGCGGTTCAGCATGGCATCGGCGTGGTTGCCGTGGTCTTCAACAACAGCGCCTATGGCAATGTGCGGCGCGACCAGATGAACGTGTTCGACGGCCGCCTCGTCGGGGCAGAGTTGCAGAACCCCGACTTCGTGGCGATGGCGCAGAGCTACGGTCTCGCAGCAGAGCGCGTGGAGACCCCGGAACAGCTTGAACACGCGCTGCGGAACGCCTTGGCGGCTGGCGCCCCCGCCCTTATCGAAGTCCCGGTCGAGCGCGGCTCAGAGGCTTCACCCTGGCCGTTCCTGCACCCGGCCCCCCATGAATAAGCCCCGGGGCCCTGTGTAGGTAGCCGCAATTCATTTCCTCCGAACACAGGGTTTCAGATGTCCGGCTCGATTGGCTCTCTGAGGCTCAACGGGACCGGCTTGCGGCGCAACACCCGTGGTCTGAGACGTGTTGGCCACCCGAGTGACCTGGCCTCGTGATCCCGGACCCGGGGCCTACGCCAAGGCGCCATTTTGTGCATCGCACCGCCCCTGGAACGCCATGCGGTCACCCATTTCAGTGGTCAGATCACTTAGAGCCATTTCCGATCAGTCTGCATCGTATCCACAAGCGGCGAAGTCGTTTG
>CAYGRI010000117.1:0-12493 GCA_964352155.1 uncultured Maritimibacter sp.
GTGAATATACCTATCCCGACAAAGGCAACATGACCCGCGAAGAGATCGATATGACCATCGGCATCTTCACCGAGGCCAAGCGCAACGGCCAGTTCCGCGCCTTCTGGAAGTCCTTCGATGAATCCGTGAACCTGATGGCCAGCGGCGAGGTTGTGATCCAGTCGATGTGGTCGCCCGCGATCACAGCGGTCAAATCGCGCGGCATTCCCTGCGTCTACCAGCCGCTGGAAGAAGGCTATCGCAGTTGGGGCGGCGGCATCGGCCTGTCTGCAGCGCTGACCGGGCTGGAGCGGGACGCGGCCTATGAATACATCAACTGGTATCTCGACGGCTGGGTCGGCGGGTTCCTGATGCGTCAGGGCTATTACTCGGCCGTGCCGGAAACCTCCAAGAACTACATGTCCGAGAATGAATGGGGCTATTGGTTCGAGGGCAAGGAAGCCACCGACGTGATCACCTCGCCGTTCGGCGATCCGCTGGCACAGGCGGGCGAAGTCCGCGACGGCGGCTCGTTCTATGAGCGTATGGGCTCGGTCGCTTGCTGGAACGCGGTGATGGACGAGAACCAGTACATGGTTCGCAAATGGAACGAGTTCATCGCGGCCTGATGGAATGCCTTAGGGCCCGGGCGTGCGCGCCCGGGTCCACCGCCGCAGCGGGGGCGGCCGACAAGCCCCGCGCCAATGCGAACGAGAAACGTCAAAGGACCTGCCAGTCATGCAGTTGCAAAGGATGCGGTCGAACCTGATCGCCTGGGCGCAGGCGGGACCGATTGTGCTGGTTTTGCTGGTCTTTCTGGTGGTGCCGATCGTGATGATCGTGGTCGTCAGTTTCTGGCGGGCCACCGAATTCTCGATCATCCCTGATTTCGATCTGGAGAATTACGAATTTCTGTTCAGTTCCAGCGTGACCTACCGCGTGTTCCTGAACACCTTCAAATATGCCGCGATCACTTGGGCGCTGACCCTGGCGATTGGCTTCACCGTCGCCTATTTCCTCGCCTTCCACGTCCGCTCCCTGACCTGGCAGATCGCGCTGTTCCTGTTGTGCACGATCCCGTTCTGGACCTCGAACATCATTCGCATGATCTCGTGGATCCCGTTTCTGGGGCGCAATGGGATCGCCAATTCCGCGCTGATCTCCTGGGGCGTGGTGGACGAGCCGGTCGACTGGCTTTTGTTCAGCGATTTCGCGGTGATCCTGGCCTTTGTTCATCTGTACACGCTGTTCATGGTCGTGCCCATTTTCAACACCATGATGCGCATCGACAAGTCGCTGATCGAGGCGGCGCGCGATGCTGGGGCCTCGGGCGTTCAGATCATGTGGAACGTGATTATCCCGCTGACAAAGCCGGGCATCATGATCGGCACGATCTTTGTGGTGACGCTGGTGATGGGCGATTTCATCACCGTGCGCTTCATGTCGGGCAGCCAGTCGGCCAATGTGGGGCGGCTGATTTCCAACGACATCGCCTTGCTGGCCTATCCCTCGGCGGCGGCCACGGCGGTGGTGCTGTTGCTGACGGTGCTTATCGTGATCGGGCTGCTCTTGCGCGCCGTCGACATCCGGAAGGAGCTGTAACCATGGGCTTTCAAACGGCTTTCGCGGAGCAGAGCGCATGGTGCCAGACAGGGCCGCGTCGCACCAATGAGGGTCGCGTCTGATGGAAAAGCGCCCCCGGTCCTTCTACATCCTCGCCGCCTTTTTCGGGCTGTTCCTGCTGTTTCTCTACGGGCCCACGATCACAATCGCGATCCTGTCGTTCCAGGGGCCAGGCGGAGGGCTGACCTTTCCCATGCGCGGCACCTCGCTGCATTGGTTCCGCGACCTGTTCGAGCAGCAAGCGGTGGGCGATATCTGGGGCAGCTTCCGGCGCAGCTTTGGGCTGGGGCTGATGGTGATGGTGACGACGGTCGTTGCCTCGGTGATGGGCGGGCTGGCGTTTCGCAAGCGCTTTGCCGGGTCCGGGATCCTGTTCTATTTGATCATCACCTCGCTGGTGATCCCGTCGATCCTGATCTCGCTGGGGGTCGGGCTGATGTTCTCGCAATCGGGGCTGGAGGTGCATTGGTCCACCTCGGGCTTTGGCGCGCAGCTGACCTGGACGCTGCCTTTCGGCCTGCTGATCATGTTCGCCGTCTTCAACCGCTTCGACAAGAGCTATGAAGAGGCCGCGCGGGATCTGGGTGCGACCTCGTGGCAGACCCTGCGCTATGTGGTGCTGCCGATCATCGGACCGTCGCTGATTGGCGTGGCGTTGTTCGGGTTCACGCTCAGCTACGACGAATTCGCGCGGACGCTGCTGACCTCTGGCAGCTACAACACGCTGCCGCTGGAAATCTACGGAATGACAACGAATGTCACCTCGCCGGTGCTTTACGCGCTGGGAACGCTGACCACCGTGTTTTCGCTGCTGCTGATCGGAGTGTTTCTTGGCATCGCCTTCTGGACCGCGCGGCGCAAGGCCAGGGCGGGATCAGACGCGGGCAAGGGCATGGTATGATCGTTCTGATCAACCCCAACAGCACGCAAACCATGACCGAGGCGATGGTGCAGACCGCGCGGGACACCGTGCCAGGTGCGCGGTTCGAGGGCTGGACCTCGCATGATGGACCGCCCGCCATTCAGGGGCGCGCCGATGGCGATCTGGCTACGCCGCCCTTGCTGAAGCTGGTGGCCAAAGCCTCTGACATGGGGGCCCGGGCGGTGGTGATCGCCTGTTTCGACGACACCGCCTTGGCCGAGGCGCGCCGGATCGCACGTTGTCCCGTGGTTGGCATCGGGCAGGCGGCCTATCACATGGCCGCGATGCTTGGGGACCGGTTTTCGGTTGTGACGACGCTGGACGTCTCTGTCCCGGTGCTAGAGGAGAATATCCGGACCTATGGGCTAACCGGACAGTTGGGGCGGGTGCGGGCCAGCAATGTGCCCGTTCTGATGCTGGAGCGCGAGCCGGAACGCGCCACCCGCGAGGTGATCGACGAGATCGTCGCGGCGGGGCAGGAGGATGGGGTGCAATGCGTGGTTCTTGGCTGTGGCGGCATGGTTGAAATCGCCGAACAGGCCCGTGCGCGGACGCAGATCCGGTTGATCGACGGGGTGCGGGCCGCCGCCGTGGTGGCCGCCGCCGTCTGACCCGGGCGCTAAGCTGCCGCGGTTGCCCGCGCCACAGGTCGCCCCTGGACCGGGGCAAAGCGTGGTTACATGGCTGGCGGCCGGTTCGAGGGGAGCTATGTATACGTTCCGCGCGGTTTCCATGACATGGGGCCTGCGCGCCCGGGTCACACCGCTTTCAGGCCCGCCTGCGCCGATAGTCCCGCGAGCGCGCCTTCGCGCAGCGAACGGTCCTGCATCCAGGCGAAGGCCTGCTCCGGCGGCATCGGGTGGGCAAAATGAAAGCTCTGGAACAGGTCGCAGCCCATTTCGCGCAGGATCTCGACATCGGCATGGTCGGCAACCCCCTGTGCCAGAACTTCCAGTTCCAGTGTGGCCGCCATTTTCAGCATCGACCGCACCAGCGATTGCTTGCGGACATCGCCGGCAACCCCGGCCGCGAAAGCCCGGTCGACTTTTACCAGCGAAATCGGCAGGTTCACGAGGCTCAGGATAGAGGCATAGCCGGTGCCAAAATCATCAAGCGCGATGACAAAGCCATCCTCCACCAGCGCCAGACAGGCCTGTTTGATCTGCCCGGCGCTTTCCTCGTACAGGACGGATTCGACCATTTCCAGCACGATACGCCGGCTGTCGATGCCGCGCGCCTCCAGCGCCCACAGCAGAACCTCGCGAAACTGTGGATTCTGCAGATCCCGGGTCGTCACGTTAAGGCTGATCTTGGGAATCTTCAGGCCGGCCTCATCCCATGAGGTCAGCGTGCTAAGCGCAGAGCGGCGGACTTCAGCGTCAAGCGCCTGGATCAGACCGGCCCGGTCCGCCGCGGCCAGAAAGTGTTCGGGCAGCAAAAGGCCGAGGGTCGGATGATTCCACCGCGCCAGGACTTCGAAGCCCGCGACAGCGCCGGTTCTGGCTTCGATCTGCGGCTGGAAATGGGCCACGAATTCTCTCTCGTGAAGACCGCGGCGGATATCGGCGGACAGCGATTGATACTCGGAATGGGCGTTCCGCAGCTCCGGCGTGCACAGCATGGCGCGCATCCGACCGGTGCGCTTGACCTCGTAGAGCGCAAGGTCGGCCTGATGCAAGATCTCATCCGCAGACATGCGATCCTCGGGGGCGGCGGTGGCAAGCCCCAGACTGACGCCAACCGACAGATCCTCGCCATTGAACCGGAAGGGGTGTGAAATGTGCTGTATCACACGGTCCGCCAAGGTCTTGAGCGCTTCGGTATCGGGGGCTCCGCAGACCATGCCCACGAATTCATCCCCGCCCAGACGCGCACAAAGCGCGGTGTCGCCCAGGACGTACCTGAGGGCCGCGCCAGCGTGCCGCAGCGCCGCATCTCCGGCGGCGTGGCCCTGTGTGTCGTTGATCTCCTTGAATTTATCCAGATCGACATGGAGAATGGCAATCGGTTCGCGCGGCAAGGCTTCGGTCAGTTCCCGCATCAGGGCGCGCCGGTTGGGCAGTTCTGTCAGAACATCATGATTGGCAAGATGCTCCGCCGAATCCCGCGCGGCCCGCAGCTTGGCGGATTGTCGCTTACCGTCTTCCAGCATGTCCTGCTGCATCGCCAATAGAGTCAGCGTTTCGGCGCAGCCGTCCGCGGGGCCAAAGTCTGCGATCTTCAGCCCGTGACGCTCGACAAAAGTGCGGGCGTTCACCCCCGGCGTCAGGGCGATCAGGATCTGGGGCGTCCCGGCGTGAAAGATCTCGAACGCCATGCCGAACATGCCAAGCTTGCCCTTGCCGGAGACGCCCTTGATCTCGGCCGACAGCCGCACGCCCAGCCCGTCCCGGAGCGCCTTTTGGGGATCGAGGCGTCTCGGCTTGAGGAACCGGACGCCATCGAACAGCGGGCGTTCCAGCAACCTGTCCACATCGGCAATCTTCATAAGGGTTGGGCCGACTGAGGTCACCACGCCGTCCTGGCCCACCAGGATGTGGAATGGCAGAATGCGACCCAGATCCTTGGATGACAGGGTCAGAGATCCAATATGGGTCGGCGCGCTCACGGCCTGGTCTCTCAGGCGGCCGTGGCTGTGGCAGCGTCGATGCGCAGGACGAAGACATCGTTTTCCGCGCCATCCGAGCGTCGCTCTGCATGGATGATGTCGATGGCCACGCCGCATTCCTTCGCCATGCCCTGCAGCAGGCCGGTGACCATGGGCGCCAGCCCTTCGCGCGAGGAAAGGTAGTGCAGCCGGTGGTTCCCATCGGCGGATTCCTCGAATTCGAACGAGGGCGGGTCAAGATGCGGCATGGTCAGCTTCACCCGCTCGTGCATCGCGTCAAGGCCGCGAACACGCTCTATGAACTGCTCGCCGCCCTGGTCGATCAACTTGCCGATCGCGGTGCCCTTTGAGAATTCGACCCAATATTCGCCGAACACTTCCAGCACCTTGTCCGTAGGCATATCCAGCCGTTCGCTGACCGCGCCAACCAACGCGTAGGTATCGGCGTCATCATAGGCCGTCAGAGTCTCGAATTCCTCGTCCGGCACGTTTGCCTTGCGGCAGATCTCTCGCCACACATCTTCGCCATGGGCGTCGATGATAAGTCTCCGCACCCCGTTGTTCACCAGTCCGTACATGCCTCAAGTCCTCAGCTGCAATTGGACCGACCTTAGGTCCGGCATGTTTTCGCCGGATGAATGAGGGGATAATTTGCCTGTAAAATTTGGTTCAGGCTCGCGGTGGATTGATGTTCAGGGACTCTCCTTAAAGGCGAATTCGGGTGTATGGTGTCTTATCTGAATTGAGGGAAACGCCCTGTGAAAAGACGGACAAAGGATTTCAATCCGGTCTTGGAAACGGCGGCCGGGGCTGGATTTCAACGCCAGGAGCGACACTGGTATGCCGGTGCAATTATGGAAAAGACGTGAAGTCACTTGGCACTTGGCACTTGGCACTGAGCGCACGAGCCGTTCTGCGCTGAAGGGCTGCGGATGTGGGTCAATAGGACAGATCGCTGGGCGCCGTTCGGTCAGGCCAAGGCGCGCGGGTTGACGCTGGGTGTTTCGTCCAGAGGGTCGCGGGCGGCTGGACGGCCCCGCGCGCGGCAGGCTCGCCACGCCGGACGGGGCAGGCGGGCATGATCAGTCTTGCAGCACAACGATGTCCGAGGCCGTGCGGGACAGCCTTACCCTAGTGCCGCGTTCCATCGGCGATTCCGTCGCACGGTTGGGGGCCTGGGCCAGCATACGTCCGTCAGAGCCGTCAACGCGCACCCGGTACAGAACCGCGCCGCCCAGGAAATTCACGCTTTCAATCGTGCCGGGCAGGCCGGTGGAATCGACGCTGGCGGAGTAAGACCAATCCGCTCCGGGCGCAGGGCAATGGTGCAGGGGCCGCAGACTCCGTCCAGCGGACCAATCGGCGGGCCGCCGTCCAATTTCCACATCTCGGGCTTCTGCGAAGGACGACACAGCAGGACATTCGCATCGCCAATGAAATCCGCCACGAAACGGGTTTTGGGCGCATTGTAGATTTCGGCCGGGGTGCCGATCTGCGCGACCCGGCCCGCGTTCATCACGGCGATGCGGTCGGACATGGCCATCGCCTCTTCCTGGCTATGGGTCACAAAGACCGTCGCCAGCCCCAGGGGCTTTTGCAGCTCCTTCAGCTCGAACTGCATCTGCTGGCGCTGCTTCTTGTCCAGCGCGCCCAGGGACTCGCCACACAGCAACACTCGGGGCTCGATGACGATCGCATGGGCCAGTGCCACGCGTTGCTGCCGACCGCCCGAAAGCTGGTCCGGCATCCGGTCGGCGTAGCCGGACAGCGACATCTGTTCCAGCGCCATCACGCCTTCCCTGGGGGCGGCATAGCCCAGCGTCGGATTGGCGTCCTTGTTGCGGTAAACGCAGCTGGCATGGATGATGCCAACGGAAACTTCGCCGCCCGGCAGCATTTTCTCCATCGAGCCGGTGAAATCCACCACCGTGACCGGCTTGATCCTTTCCTGGGCGTCATAGGCCGCTTCCAGATCCTGCGGGCCGGAGCCGTAGATCAAGGCGGCCATGGTCAGCCAAGCCGGCCCGAGGCTGTTGATCGAGACCACGCAAGCCCCGCGCTTGCCGGCATGTTCCTTGGCCCACATATCCGTCCACGAGGTCGGCGGGGCAGAGACCAGATCTTTGCGATAGCCCATGCCGATGGCAGAGGTGAACATAACCACACCGGCGACCTTGTCACTTTTGGCGTCGCCGGACAGATCGGCCATGTTCGGGATCCGGTCCTGCGGCAATTCAGGCTCGACCAGCCCCATCTCGACCGCGGCCCATTGTTCGTTGTTGTCGGCGTGCAGCACGTCATAGACCGGGTTCCTGCGCGAACTGGCCTGAAGCTTCGGCATGAACGGAAAGCCCGTGTCCCGCTGCAGCTTGGCGCCGGTTTTCTTCTCGAACATCGGGGTGAGGTTCTTGTCGAATTCCTCGCCCCGGCGGCGGCCGCAGTCGGTGATGTTCAGCACCATCGCCTGAGCGTTGGCGATATGCGGCATGGTCAGCGCCATAGCCCCCGCGGCGGGCCCGGATTTCGGCGATCCGCGGCGTGATAGCGTGTTGGCAATCATGTCGTCCCTCCTGTTCATGGTTTTTGTTAGAGTTTGGCGTAGGTGCGCAGCCCCACCGTCCGGTCCAGGGCCAGCACGACAACGAAGGCGAGCAGGATCGACACGATAGAGGCCGCCGCGATGGTCCCGTCGAGCGCGAAGCGCAGGTAGTTGAAGAGGGTGATGGGCCAGGTTTCTGTCCCCGGGCGACGAGAAAGAGGGACACCGGGAACTGATCGAACGAGACGATGAAGACAAAGATCCCGCCAGCGATCACGCCGGGCTTGATCAGGGCCGCGTGACCTCGAAGAACACCCGCAGGGGCGAGGCGCCCAGCGAGGTCGCCGCCTCTTCCAGACGCATGTCGAAATTTGCCAGAACCGCCAGCATGGTGCGCACGACATAGGGCGTTGTCACCAGCACATGGCCCATGACCAGCCCCCACAGCGGGCGGCCCACACCCAGCAGCGTATAGGTTTGAATCAGCGCCAGCCCGGTCAGGATCGCGGACAGCATCAGCGGCGACAGCACGAAGGCCGTGCTCGGGCGGCAGGCAGATTGCCGCGCGCCAGCGCCAGGGCGGCAGAGGCGCCAAAGAAGACCGACAGCACGGTGGTATAAAGCGCTACCCTCAAGCTGAGAAACAGCGCGTTCGTGAAGTCTTCCGATGCAAAGAACGCGCGAAACCAGATCAGCGACACGCCTTCGGCGGAAAATTGATGTAGGGCGAGCGGTTCAGCGCGAAGACAAAGACGATCGCGATCGGCGCCAGCAAGAAGATCAGCGCCAGCACATTGATCGTGAGGTACACGAACCGCCCCATGGCTCAGCGCCTCCGTCTGGCGCTTGTCGGGGCGCGGCCATAGGCGATCACCAGCGCCAGCGAGATCACCGGAAGGATGATCCCAAGCGCCGCCACATAGCCGATGTTGAACGAGGACGAGACCTGCTGATAGATCATCACCGGCAGGGTGGTGACCTGAAAGCCGCCTGTCAGGATCGGCGTCACATAGCCGGCGATCGCGAGAGAAAAGACCAGCAGCGACCCCGCCACGATGCCCGGCAGCGACAAGGGCAGGGTGACCTCCGGAACGGCGCGGAACTTGCTGGCGCCCGGGGTGACGGCGGCCTGTTCCAGGCCTTCGTCGATGCGCCCGATCACGCCGGTCAGGGTCAGCACCATTTAGGGGATCAAGATATGTTTCAGCCCGACGATGATGCCGAATTCGTTGTACATCAGCGGCAGCGGCTCGGTGATCGGCCCAAGCCACATAAACGTTTGAGTCAGAACGCCATTGTCTGACAGCAGGGTCATCCAGGCGAAGGTCCGCACGACGATCCCGGTCGACATCGGCGTCAGCACGGCGAACAGCGACAGCGCATGCAGCGCGCGGCTGTGGATCCGCGCCATCGGATGCGCGATCGGGTGGCCGATCAGAAGCGTGGCGATCGTGGTCCAAAGACCGATGCGCAGCGTCGCCCACAGCACGTCCCAATTGTACCAATCGCCCGCGAACCGCGCGCAATGCTCGGTGGTAAAGCGCACGTCGTCCTCCCAGACCGGGTTGCCGGTCAGCACGCTCAGCAGGGCCATCAGGCCAATGGGCACGACGAAGAACGGCGCAAACAGCAGGCCGCAGGGCAGGATCAATAGCGCCAGCATGTTGCGCGGCGGGCGCGGTGTGATCTTGGGGGAGGCCGCCACGGACGGACGTCACATGCGCCCACATGGGCTGGCGGGGCGCGTCGAAAACGTGATGAAAGATGGTACGGCGTTCATGGCAATCCCGTGCGAAACCCTTCCCATGAGGCTAAGCAGATGGGAAGGTCAGACAATACGGCAAAACACCTATGCGGTGTGGGGCCCTGGCTCAGGTAAACCCCGCCTGGACCATCTTGCGGATCAGCGCGCCGGAGGATGGCACATCCATCTTGCGCCAGACGTTGGAGCGGTGGATCTCCACCGTTTTGTGGCTGATGCCCAATTGCCGCGCGATGGCCTTGTTCCACAGCCCCTCCCAGACCAGCGACATCACATGCATCTCGCGGCCGGTCATCGTTTCCAACTTGCTGCGCAGCCCCCAGGGCAGGTCCTGCCAGGCCGGAGCCGCGACAGAGCTGAGGATCAGGCGGATCGAATTGGCCACGATGCGGCGTGGCAGGATCACCGGCTTTCCGGTGATCTCAGCCACGATCCGCCGGGGTTCCTCGCAATAGGCGACGGAATTGAGCACCATATAGGCGCATTCCCGGAGGTCCCGCGCGGCGGCGCGCAGCTTGGTCATATCGCCGTGATCGGCATGGCGCGAGACGGTGTCGAACAGCGCCAGGGAGGGGAAGTCGAAATCCTGAACCTGCTGTTCCGGCGGAAAGATCAGCCCCAGGCAATCGCCTTGCGCAGCCAGGGAAATCACCGCCGCATCGACGGCACGCTGGGAATTGACCTTGGGGCAGATGCTTTCGAAATCGCGAAAGATGTCGTTGGACAGCAGAACGATAAGGTCAAAGGCCCCCTCGCTGACGCCCGTGATCTTCTCATGCGCCAGACTCGTGATCTCGCGCCGCGACAGTGACAGCCAGGCGCGCGGCCACGGCGGTTTCGTCCGGCGCGGCCAATAGCGCGTTGATCTCGCTACCGCCCATCCCGTCCAGCAAGCCGATCTCGGACAACTGCGCGGGCAAGGTCACCCCTTCGGTGACGGCATCCAACAAGTCGGGGCGCGGCGACTGGCTGATACTGACAAAGAGACTACGCAGTTTCGTTTCGAACCTTGCCATGTCAAACCACCCCTTTGCGCATGTTTTCAAACTGCTGCATCCGCGGCAAGTCAGCGACCCTATGGGGTCACCCCCAATAAACCGCCATATGCGCATTGGGTAGGGCTGACGACAACTTCGAGGAGGACCAGATGGAGCACGCTTTCCCGGCCGACAGCATCGACGCGCTGGCCATAGGTGCCTGGATTCTGGGCACTGGCGGCGGCGGCAGCCCCTATCTGGCGCAGCTGAACCTGAAGGCGCTGTATGCGCAGGGCAAGACCTGCCGTCTGATCCAGCCCGAGGATCTGTCCGACGACGCGCTGGTGGCGGTGGTCTCGCAGATGGGGGCGCCGCTGGTCGGTCAGGAACGTCTGGTCGACCCGGCGACCCTGGCCCGCTCGGTGCAGGTGATGGAAGACTACCTGGGCCGCAAATTCACCGCGATCATGGCGGTGGAGATCGGCGGCGGGAACGCCTTTTCCCCGTTTCTGGCCGCCGCCTTGCTGGATATTCCCGTGGTCGATGCCGATGCCATGGGCCGCGCCTACCCCGAGGCGCAGAACACCAGCTTTGCCATCGGCAATCTTCAGATGTACCCTCTGAGCCTGGTGGATTGCCGCGAGACAGAGGCCATCGTCTCCAAAGTGCCGTCCTGGGTCTGGATGGAGCGGATTTCGCGCAAGATCACGACCGAAGTCGGCTCTGTCGCCTCTACCTGCAAGGCGCCGCGCACTGGGGCCGAGGTTAAGGAATGGGGCATCCTGCACACGGTCACCCAGGCGACCGAGATTGGCCGCGCGGTGCTGGCGGCGCGCAAGGCCCACAGCAATCCGATAGACGCGATCCTAGACCAGCAGGGCGGCAAGACGCTGTTCGTCGGCAAGGTTGTCGATGTGGATCGCCGGGCGACGGGCGGTTTTCTGCGTGGGACCGCCCGGCTGGTGGGGGTGGGCCAGAACCAGAATGAAACGCTGGTGCTGGAATTCCAGAATGAATGGCTGGTGGCCTTGCAGGGCGAGACCCCCATCGTCATGTCGCCCGATCTTATCTGCCTGCTGGACACCGACAGCGGCGATGCCATCGGGACCGAGACCGTGCGCTATGGCCAGCGCGTCACCGTGATCGCCTTGCCCGCGCCCGCGCTGTTGCGCAGCCCGCGCGGGTTGGAAAACGTGGGGCCGCGGGCCTTTGGCTATGATTTTGATTTCAAATCGGTATTTACAGCATGAAGCGCATCGGAATTGACGTGGGCGGCACCAATACGGACGCCGTGCTGATCGACGGCGCGCGGGTTCTGGCCGCGATCAAGGTGCCGACCACGGCGGATGTGATGGGCGGTGTGATCGGCGCCACCCGCGCTGTGCTCGACCAGGATCCGGCGCCGCAGGATGGCGCGGCGCGGAAGATCGACGCAGTGATGCTGGGCACCACCCATTTCACCAATGCCGTGGTAGAGCGCGCCAATCTGGAACGCATCGCGGTGATCCGCATCGCGCTGCCCACCAGCGCCTCGCTGCCGCCCGGCATCGACTGGCCCGAGGATATTCGGGCGGCGGTGGATCCGATGGTCTTCATGGTGGCCGGCGGGCATGAATATGATGGGCGCCCGCTGGTGCCGCTGGACCGCGCCGCGCTGCAAGCCGCGGCGCAGCAGATCGCCGATGCCGGTATTCGCAGCATCGCCCTCAACGCCCTGTTCTCGCCCCTGACCGCCGAATGCGAGCTTGAGGCCGCCGAGATCCTGCGCGCCGTGCTGCCGGAGGCGCATATCACCCTGTCCCACACGCTCGGGCGCATCGGGTTGTTGGAGCGGGAGAATGTGGCGATGCTCAACGCCGCGCTGCAGGCGCTGGGGCGCAAGACCGTCGATGCCTTCGGGGCCGCTCTGGCGCAGGTCGGGATCGCCGCGCCGTTGTATCTGACCCAGAACGACGGCACCGTGGTGATGGCAGAGGCGGCGGCGCAAAGCCCGGTGTTCTCCTTCGCCTCCGGCCCCACCAACTCCATGCGCGGCGCGGCGGTTCTGACCGGGCTGACGGATGCGATGGAGATGGATGTGGGG
>CAYGRI010000117.1:12503-13873 GCA_964352155.1 uncultured Maritimibacter sp.
GCCACCGGTCGGATCGGCCCGCGCAGCAGCGGCTACCGGATCACCCAAGAGGCGCTCGTGTTCGGCGGCGAGACTCTGACCGCGACCGATCTGGCGGTGGCGGCGGGCCGGATAGAGATCGGGGACAGCGCCCGCGTGGCGCATCTGGACAAGGCGATGGTAACGACGCTTCTGACCCGGATCGTCGCGATGATCGAGGATAACATCGACCGGATGAAAACCTCTGCCGCCGATGTCGATCTGATCGCGGTGGGCGGGGGCGCGTTTCTGGTACCGGATCAACTTGCGGGCGTGCGGCAGGTTCACCGGATGGCGCAGGCGGGGGTCGCCAATGCCATCGGTGCGGCCATGGCGCAGGTGTCTGGCGAGGTCGATCAGGTGTTCAGCGGCATGTCCCGCGACGCCGCGCTGGCGCAAGCCGAGTCGATTGCCCGTCAGCGCGCCTGCGCGGCGGGCGCCCGGGCGGAGGACATTCAGGTTGTGGAGGTCGAAGACCTGCCCATTGCCTATCTACCCGGAGAGTCCCGCAGGGTGCGGTTGCGGGTCGTCGGAGACATCGCGCAGATCGAATAGCCGCGCCGCGCGGGGACATCATCTCGGTTCCGGCGCCAAGGTCGCCCCAATCCGGAGCGGGCGGGTGAACAGGGAGTTCTCATATTATTTGAGAATGTTACCCGGCGAGTCTCAGGCTTTGCGTGAAGTGCCTTGTTGTCGTCGGGTGGGGTTTGTGGCGGTCGCGGTGCTTGGGGCGATCTGCACGGATCGGATCGATGCGTCACCATGGCGGAACTCAGGAAAAAGTTGCCCTTGGCTTGCTGTGCGGAAGCTGCCCAAGCCGAAGCCCAAGCCGAAGCCCAAGCGCACCGCGCGTATCGCAGCGACGCCGAAGAGATCGCCCGCGCCACAGCCTTGGGGATGGCAAAGTGGCCAGCAACGCGCCCGTCCTGTCATCGAAGCTTCAAGAGCCTCTGCTCTAATCGGCAAAGCGTTTCAAAAAGGACACCTGTCATGAAAACCCCGACCGCCCTGGCGACGTCCCTGATTCTGGTGGCGAGCGCCGCCGCCGCCGAGGACATCACCCTGACCTACATGATGTGGGATCCCGCGCAGCTTGAGATCGAGGCGGGCCCCATCGCCGAGTTCGAGGCCGCGCATCCCGGCGTCACCATCGACGCGCAGGCGATGCCTCCGGCGGATTACTGGCCCAAGCTGTCGGCGCTTGCCGCCGCGGGCGATTTGCCGGATGTCTTCGCCATGTCCTCTGGCTTTGTGAAGGGCTGGGCCGGGGCGGGCAACCTCGCCGATCTGTCCGGCGTGGCCGCCGACCATGCCCGGGGTCAACGCGCCCTCGTAATAGACCGACAGATCGG
>CAYGRI010000118.1:0-13842 GCA_964352155.1 uncultured Maritimibacter sp.
GAACTGGCCGCCACGATCCGCCGGTTGCGGCGATCCGTTCCGGCGCGGGTGGGCGGCCCATGCGCACCGTGCCTTCCACGATGAGCACGACGTTTGGCGCCAGGGTCGGTGCGGACCTCCATCGCCGGGGCGATCTGGGGGCGCGCGACCTGTTTGGGCGGCGCTTATGCCTTTTGAAACCAGATCCGCTTGAGCGTTTTGTCTTTCAGGACGACATGGTGGTACAGCGCGGCGCCGGCATGGACAGCCACCAAAGTGACCAGAAGCCGCGCGCCGATACCGTGCCCCGTCCGCGGCGCAAGATCGGCCAGGTCCGGAAACGCGGCCGTACCGAACAGAGCGTCCGGAAGACCGGACATGGCCGACATGGCGATCCCGCTTGCCAGAAGCAGAAGCATCACGGCGTAAAGGCCGCGATGGGTCCATCGGGCGATGCGGTCTTGCAAGGGCAGAATGCCCGCCACGGGGCCGGGCTTGCTGTCAAAGCGCCACCACCACACCAGTCTGGCCACGGTCAGGACCAGCACGAGGAGCGCCACCGGCAGATGTACCTGAAGCGCGGCGGTCTTGACCTCTGGCTCCGTGGCGAACCCCGCCATGAAGCCACTGCCCAGCAAGACGATGACCAGCGCGGCGCTGATCCAGTGAAGGCCAATCCCGATCTTGCCAAACTGGTCTTCGGTACTTTTTGCAGGATGTGACATGATCTCTGTCCGCTCAGGCCCAACGCTGGATGGCAGCGTCAGAATCCGTTGGTCCGGTGTTGAAGGCGATGCGGGCCTTGGGTGCGTGCTCGTGCACCACATTCACCAGCGTCTCGAAGATCAGGAAATGGTCCTCATTCTTGCGCACGCCGGCGCCGATCATCACCACGTCATAGGTTGCCTCTTGCAGGGTTTGCGCCAGTTGATCCGTCGCGGTCTTGCCACTGAAAATGAACCCGATGGCGGCGTCATAGCCCAGGTCGTTCAGTTTGCTTTCATCCGCGCGCAAGGCGGCTTCGAGCTTGGCGGCGTCCAGGCCGGGATATTTGGAGTAATCGACCACCGAGGGGTGCCAGCCGACCATTAGGACTTTCTTTGCCATCGGGATTTCCTTTCCGAGTCCGTTTGAAACGCCGGTCGCCGAATGTCATTGCATCACCGGGCCCGACCGGTCAATTTGGTTTACACGTAAATAATAAGGGGATTTTGGTTTACATGGCAAGCAAAATGTCGCCGCCACCGCGATCTATTGGCCGCGCCTTGAACTTCACCACCGGGCGCTTGAATGCACTTTGCCAGCAACTGCTTGATCCGCATGAACTTTCACTGCCTCAATGGGTGATCCTGTCATGCCTATGGCGCGACGCGGAAGTCACGGTAAGCGCGCTGGCCGATCTGACCCGCAACGGGCTTCCTGCGACGTCCCGAATCCTGGATCGGATGGTCGACCGGGGATTGGTGGCGCGCCGAAAGCACAAGACCGATGGCCGGGCCATTGTCGTGACGCTGACCGACAAAGGGGACGGGCTGCGGCATCTTTCCGAATTCCACGAGCGGATCAACGCCGCGCTGTTCGACGGGTTTTCGCAGGAAGAGCAGGAACTGGCCTTTTCGTTGCTGTCGCGGATGCTGGAAAACGCGGAAACCGCGCTGAAAAGCGACGGCTAGGGCGCCAGGTCCTCTTTGCCGGTGCCCGTTGCGGCGGTGCGGGATCTGGCGGACGTGGGTGTCACACCGATCTCCCGTCCCATGGATCGCCCCCCAGGTCGGTGTTGCCGGACCACCGATGCCGTGCCAAGGAAAGCCCAGCCAAGCAACCCGGATAGGGGGCGGGATCCGGAGACGCAGCTTATCACACTTCCTGCGCTCTTGGGGCTGACCACACGTGTGCCCTCCGGCGGCCTCGTGGCGTACGGCGGGGCTGACCTGTTCCTGGCCGGCGTCGACCGCGTTCATGACGCAGGGGCCTGTATCGGCGTGCTGTCATGGGGCGCCGACGATGTCGCGGCGACCGATTTGCCGCGCTCCGACCCCGAACATGATCGCTACCCGCGCTGTTACCGGGACATGGGAATTGATACGGCGTTGTATTGGTTCACCTTGCAGGCCGCGCCTGCGGACGGGGTGCATTGGAGGACGGCCGAAAAGCGATGGTGCGGTTTGACGCAAGCAGCCACCCGGCAACATCGCCGGGCGCGCAGGCAATCTGCGACACGCGTTGACCGGACCGACCCTGTCAAGGGGGGCGCGACGATGCAGAAGACCACAGGCCGGGGCGCGTCAATCATACTCCAAGCTCCGCCCGGCCGCAGCACAGGGGGCGGTTCGCGCCCTTGCTTGCAGCCTTTGCCTATGGCGCTTTCACATAGACCAGATCGTAGACATAGGATTTTGCGCCTTTCCGGCTGACCCAAACCCCTTCCGGAGGGGCGGATCTCGGCTGCGGCGTCAGTTGATCCCACGGCCGACCAAACACCTCATCACTGTCCCAGCTGCCCGCGATCCAGCCCAGACTCTCATGCCGGATGATCCAATACTCGCCGTCACACCGTTTGAACCCAGCGCGGCCGTCTGAATCGGTTGCGGCCTCGAAAAGATAGACGAGGTCGTCACTCTGCCGCCTGAGTTCAAATCGCAACTTATCCGCCCCCATGTTCATGGCCGATCCTCTATCATGTTTGTCCGAGGCTGGAAGGTCGATTGGCCGAGATAGCCGCATCGTGACGGTATGCGGCCTTGGCCGTCTGGGGCAGAGGTGTCGGTTGGTGTCGGGGCCGGAACACCCTGTGTGATCAAGTCACCGTCGGGATGGCACCCGGCATGGCATGCAATCCCCATCAACACTGGAGATTCGTCATGGATACCACTCAACAGCGACCCGCGGATACCTGGTCCCCGCTTTATTTTCTTGCGTCTCTTGGGGCAGGTGGCCTTGCGGTGACCTTCTTCATGTTCCTGATGTTCTGGGTGCCGCACCCCGGCCAGCCGGTTCCGGTTTTCGAGGACATCCTTGCCGCCTTTGCAAACGGTGGCTTGGCGATGCAGGCCGCAATTCTGGTCGCCGTCACCGGCATCGCGGGGTTTGCCTTCCTCAACATCAAGCTGCTGATCTGGAACCTTGCGCGGCTGGCCGCGTTCAAGAGGACCGAGGCCTACGCCAGACTCGTGACTTCCAATGGGGAAACGCAGCTTCTGGCCATGCCGCTGGCGCTGGCGATGACGGTGAATGCCGGGTTCATCCTGGGGCTGGTTTTTGTGCCAGGGCTCTGGGGCGTGGTGGAATATCTGTTCCCGATGGCGCTGATCGCCTTCGTGCTGATCGCCTATCTAGCCTTCCGGCGCATCGGGGATTTCCTGGGCCGCATCCTTAGCGAGGGGGGCGTGTTCGATGTCACCGCGAACAATTCCTTCGCCCAGCTTCTGCCCGCCTTCGCGCTGGCGATGACAGCGGTCGGCCTGTCCGCCCCCGCCGCGATGAGCACCGTGCCCCTGACCGTTGGCCTGGCGCTTGTCCTGTCTGTCGCACTCGGGGCGGTCGCGGCGCTTTACGCGCTGGTCGCCGCGGTCGTTGCGTTCAACTCCATGCTGCATCACGGGACGTCCCGGGAAAGCGCGCCGACGTTGATGATCGTCGTTCCGATCCTGACGATCCTCGGGATCATGACCATCCGGCAAGAGCATGGCCTGCACACGACCTTTGACGCGCATGGCGGGCTGGCCGACAATTTGATCCTGACCACGACGATCCTGGCCATCCAGGGCGTGTTTCTGGCCCTCGGGCTGCTGGTTCTGAAGCGCCAGGCCTACGCAGAGGCTTTCCTGCGCGGCGAGGGGGCCTCTGCCGGGTCCTATGCGCTGGTCTGCCCCGGCGTCGCGCTCAGCGTGATGCTGCACTTCTGGATCAACAAGGGGCTGGTCGGGGCCGGGCTGATCGCCAAGTTCGGCCTTGCATATTGGTCGCTGACCTCTGTGGCGATTGCCGCTCAGGTCGCGATGATCGTACTCGTGATCCTCCTGAACAAGCGCCACTTCGGGCGACGGTCGGGTGGCTATACGGTTCCGGCCGAGTGATCCCGCAGATCGAACCCGCCCGGCCTGTGCGCCGGGCGACGGAGGCGAAGATGCCCCCCGACCCGCCGTTCCCGCCCGAGGTGTCTTTGCGGCACGCCGTCCTTGAGGCGGGCGGTGTCCCGAAAGCGGCAGAGCACGGGTCGGCGGCCTTTCACTGGCAGGGGCCTCCGAACGCCTTCGTGTTCCTGACCCAGGGCAAGCTGACCGTCCGGTTCCGGACCAAGGGTCGGCAGGTTCCGTGGGCGGCGTGCCGCGCGTCGCAGGGGCAGGACTGCATGCCCGTGACCGCCGCTATCCTGTCGCAACGCGACATCACGGTGTGGGCGACCTGCGAGGCCCCGTGCAAATGGATCGAACTGGCGCCGGCGCAACTGATCCTGCTGGTTCACCGCAACCTGGCCTTTCGCAAGGCGCTTTTCGCAAGTCATGCAAGACGCTTGCCGACCTTCTTCGCGCGCCTGTCGTCCCGCCATGCGGACCGGCTTGACGGCCGGCTGGCCGGCTGGCTTTTGACCCACGCGACATCGCGTGAGGTCCGCGCGACCCATGCGGAGATTGCGCGCGATCTGATGACGGCGCGCGAAGTCGTGTCGCGCCGGCTGCGGGATTTTGCGGTGAGGGGCTGGATCGTGCAGCACCGGGGCCGCATTCGCCTCAACGCGCCCGCCGCGCTGGCGCGCCTGTCCAACGAGACGTTTGCCGTCTGCGCCGCCACCCGGACCGAAACGGCGGACACGGCGCGGGCGCCCGCCGCGACAAGCGGGTAGGCAGGGCTGGATGGAACAGACAGGGAGCGGCGCCTCTCGGGCGTCAAGACAGCGGATCAAGGCGCGGATCATCGCCCCGGTTCACCGCGAGCTTCGGGTCGCCGGGTGGCTGTCTGTCCTTGCGGGCGCGCTGTGGCCTGTGCAGGCGGCGGCCATCGCCTGGGCTGTGTCCGGATGGGCGCAAGGCCACCCGCCATTCGACCGCGCGTGGATCGCGGCTGGCGTCTTTCTGCTCTGTGCGGGGGTCCGGGCCGCGCTTGACCACCGCGCCGGAGCGTTGCTCTATGATGCCGCCGACCGGACGATCGCGCGCGAACGCGCCGCGCTTCTGACGCGCGAGGCGCGAGATCGGGCTATGACTGGGTCCGCACAGATCGCCGCCCTGATCGTGCAGAAGCTGCCGATGCTGCAGCCCTGGATCACCCGCTATCAAGTGGCGATGATGCGCGCGTCCGTGCTGCCGGTGGTGCTTGTGATCCTCGCGGCCTCGCAATCCTGGGTCGTGGGCCTGACGCTGCTGATCGCTGGCCCGCTGATCCCCGTCTTCATGGCGCTGGTGGGGATGGCCGCCGAAGACGCCTCGCGGCGGCAGATGGACGAGATCGGAAGCATGAACGACATGCTGATGGACCGGCTGGCGGCGATGCTCGACATTCGACTGCTGGGCGCCACCGACCGAACCGCCACCGATTTCACCCGGCGCGCCGAGACGTTGCGCGACCGCACCCTTGCCGTGCTGCGGATCGCCTTTCTTTCCTCCACCGTGTTGGAGCTTTTTTCGGCCCTGGGCGTGGCAATGGTCGCGGTGTTCGTGGGCTTCACGCTGCTGGGGGAGATCGGCTTTGGCACCTGGGGCGGCGCCCTGACCCTGGGGCAGGGGCTCTTCCTGCTGCTGATCGCGCCCGAGTTCTTCCAGCCGCTGCGCGAGCTTGCTGCCGCCTGGCACGACCGGGCCGCCGGTTTCGCGGTTGTGGCCGAGCTGGACGCGCTGGACGCCGCCGATCGTCGCCGGTTCGTGGGGCAGGGCACCCCCTCCGCCACGCTGGAGGGGCCGTTGGAGGTTCAGACCCTTGGCGCCATCGCCGATCTGTCGGGCCGGGCGGTGCCGCTTCCTGATTTCACCGTGCGCGCGGGCCAAAGCCTTGCCCTGACCGGGCCGAGCGGTGTTGGCAAGAGCACCGCCTTGTCGGCCATCGCCGGGCTGGTGCCGCTTGCATCCGGTGCGCTGACGGTCTGCGGCAGGTCGCTGGATGACGCGACTGCGGATGCCTGGCGGGGGCGGATCGCATGGATGTCCCAGGTTCCGCATGTCCCCGATCAGACGCTTGGTGCCTGGCTGGACACCAAGGGGACGGGGGCGGACCCATGGGCGGCCCTGAGGATGGCGGATGCGCAGGACATCGTGCACCGGCTTCCGAACGGGCTTGCGACGCGTCTGGGCGAAACCGGCGGCGGCGTTTCGGGCGGCGAGGCGCGCAGGCTGCTTCTGGCGCGGGCCATTCTGACCGGGGCGGATCTGATCCTGGCCGACGAGCCCACGGCGGATCTGGATGCCGAGACCGCCGGGCGGATCCTCGCATCGCTGCAAGCGCTGAGGGCCGAGGGCCGCACGATCCTCGTGGCGACCCATGACCCGGATCTGGCGGCGGCGATGGATGCGCGATTGGAGCTTCGGCGGTGAAATCCCTGCTCCGCATCGCGATGTTGCTGGCACGGGCGGACCCTTGGGCGATGGCACGGGGCGCCGCCCTGTCGGTGACCGTTCTGGCAATGGGGGCGGCGCTGCTTGGTCTGTCGGGATGGTTCATCACCGCGACCGGGCTTGCGGGGCTGGCCGGGATCGGCATCGCCTTTGACGTGTTTCGCCCCTCGGCCGGGGTGCGCTTTCTTGCCCTGGGGCGGGCCGCCGCGCGTTATGGCGAGCGTCTGTTGACCCATGACGCCACATTGCGCGCCTTGGCGGCGTTTCGGGTCGTCCTTCTGCGCGGCTTCGCCCGGAGCGATGCCAATACGCTGGCGCGGCTGCGCGGCGAGGGGGCGTTGACCCGCATCCTTTCAGATGTGGATGCGTTGGACGGGGTGATCCTGCGTCTGCTCTTGCCCGGGGCGGCGGCTGTGGTGACCCATGCGCTGGTGTTCGGCGTTGTGGCCTGGCTTGTCGGGATGCCGGTCGCGGCGGTCATTCTGGGCGGTTCCCTGCTGCTAGGCGCCCTGATCCTGGTCTTGCTGGGGCGGCGCAGCGTTGCGCCCTCGGCGGAGGCCGAAGAGGCCGGGCAGGCCCTGCGCCGCGGCATAATCGACATGCTCCGGGACCGGGAGGCGCTGATCCTCGCCGCGAAACTGCCTGCGCGAGAGGCCGCGCTGCTTGATCTTGACACCCGCGCCCGGCTGGCATCGCGCGCGCTGGATCGCGCCGAGCGCGAGGCAGGGCTCTGGATTTCGATCCTGGTCGCTGGTGTGGCGATGGGCGCGTTCCTGGCGGGGGCATGGCTTCTCGAGACCGAGGCGGTCGGACCCGCAACGGCGGTCATCGGGCCGTTCGTCGCATTGGCGCTTGGCGAGGCGGTGATGCCGCTGCGTCGGGGTGTCTCTGATCTTGGCAGGATGGTGGCCGCGGCAGAGCGTGCCTTCCCGCAACCCCAGCCCGGCCCGGACACATCGCGAACCATCGCGCCCTCTGGACCGTTGCTTGCGATCAACACCCACGGGCTTCAGGCCGATCTGAAGGCCGGCGAGGCCATCGCCCTGACCGGGCCATCCGGCGTCGGGAAGTCGCGCCTGATGCTCCAGATCGCGGGGCTGTTGCCGGGTGACGGCATTCTGCTTAAGGGCGTTGCCCCGACCGACTGGCCGGAGGCGGCGCTGCGGGACGTGGTTTCGGCTCTGCCGCAGCGCAGTGCGCTTGTAGGCGGAACGATCCGTGACAACATGTCACTCGCGGGCGAATTCGACGACCCCGCGATCTGGGCGGCCCTGGATGCCGTCGCCCTGTCAAACGAGATCGCGGCCCGGGGCGGATTGGACGCAGGGCTTGGCGAAGGCGGCGCGGGCCTGTCTGGCGGGCAAAAGCGGCGCCTGTGCCTGGCGCGCAGCCTTTTGAAACGGGCCGACGTCCTGCTTCTGGATGAGCCGACAGAGGGCCTGGACGCGGCCACCGCCAGGGCGGTTCTGGCGGGCGTCAGGCGGGTCTTGCCGAATGCGTTGATCCTGGCCGCGATGCACCGGGGAACCGCGCACCCGATCTTTGACCGCATCGTCAGGCTGCGCGCCTGACTTGGTGATCTTGTCACCGAGCCATTCCGGCACAGCGGCTTAAACCGGCCCTTGAAGACTCGTGGCGCCCGGGCAGGCCCTTTGCGGACCAGGCCGGACCCCGCATGACATTCAGGAGGGCTTTTGATGGAGCTAGATGTCGTCGAGCTGTCGCGCCTGCAATTCGCGATGACGGCCATGTATCACTTTCTCTTCGTACCGCTGACGCTTGGTCTGTCGATCATCGTCGCGATCATGGAGACCGTCTATGTCATGACGGGCCGCCCGATCTGGCGGCAAATGACGAAATTCTGGGGCACACTGTTCGGGATCAACTTTGTCCTCGGCGTCGCCACAGGGATCACGATGGAGTTCCAGTTCGGCATGAACTGGAGCTACTACAGCCACTATGTCGGCGACATCTTCGGCGCGCCGCTGGCCATCGAAGGGCTGATGGCCTTTTTCCTGGAGGCGACCTTTGTCGGCCTGTTCTTCTTTGGCTGGGACAAGCTGAGCCGGGTGCAGCACCTTGTGGTGGCCTGGCTGGTGGCGATTGGGTCCAACTTCTCGGCGCTGTGGATCCTGATCGCCAATGGCTGGATGCAGAACCCGGTCGGCGCGGAGTTCAACCCCGACACGATGCGGATGGAGATGACCTCGTTCTTCGAGGTCCTGTTCAACGAGGTGGCGCAGGCCAAGTTCGTGCACACCGTCTCGGCGGGCTACGTCACCGCGTCGGTCTTCGTCCTGGGCGTCTCGGCCTGGTATCTGCTGAAGGACCGCCATGTGGAACTGGCGCGGCGCTCGATCACTGTGGCGGCCTCCTTTGGGCTGGCGGCGGCGCTTTCGGTGGTGGTTCTGGGCGACGAATCCGGCTATTCGGCCAGCCACACGCAGAAAATGAAGCTCGCCGCGCTCGAGGCGATGTGGGAAACCCACGAGGCCCCCGCGCCCTTCACCGCGATCGGCTTCCCCGATCAGGAGGCGCGCGAGACGCATTACGCGGTCGAGATCCCCTGGGTGATGGGGCTGATCGGCACACGGTCGCTGACGCAAGAGATCCCTGGCATAGAAGATCTGGTCGAAGAAGCCCGCCACAAGGTCGAACGCGGCATCATCGCCTATGACGCGCTGCAAACGATCCGCGAGCAGCGCGACACAACCCCGCCAGAGGTGCGCGCGCGCTTCGAAGCGCATTCCGGCGATCTTGGCTTTGCCTATCTGCTGCTGCGCTATGTGGGCGATCCACGCGACGCGACGCCCGAGCAGATCGCGCAGGCGGCGGAGGATACAGTGCCCACCGTGGCGCCGCTGTTCTGGGCCTTCCGGGTCATGGTTGGGCTTGGCTTCGCCTTTATCGGCGTGATGGCCTATTTCTTCTACCGCTCCTCCTTCAGGGGGCAGACCTATCCGCGATGGGCTCTTTGGGCCGCCGTCGTGGCGATCCCGACGCCGTGGATCGCGGCAGAGTTGGGCTGGTTCGTGGCCGAGTTTGGCCGCCAGCCCTGGACGGTGGACGGTGTGCTGCCAACCGCTTTGTCGGCGAGCCACCTGAGCGTCGCGGACCTGCTGATCACGCTGGCGGGCTTCATGCTGTTCTACTCGATCCTCTTCGTGATCGAGATGGGGCTGATGCTGAAATACATCCGCAAGGGCCCGTTCCAGGACGTGGCCGAGACCGAGGCCTGGGAGGCGCGGCACGAGCAGCGCCTGCGCCCGCAGCGCGGTCAGGGGGTCTTTGCCCCCGCCGGGGCCCTGGCGGCCTCTGCCGTGGACGCCCCCTTGCCTGACGCGAACGCAACCCCTGCGGAGTAAGACACATGATCCTTTATGAACTCATCGACTATGAAACCTTGCGGGTGATCTGGTGGGCGCTTCTGGGCGTGCTGCTGATCGGCTTCGCGCTGACCGACGGCTTCGACATGGGGGTGGGCGCGCTGCTGCCCTTCGTGGCCAAAACGGATGTGGAGCGCCGGGTGGTGATCAACACCGTCGGCCCGGTCTGGGAGGGCAACCAAGTGTGGTTCATCCTGGGCGGCGGCGCGATCTTCGCCGCCTGGCCACCGCTTTACGCGGTCAGCTTCTCGGGCTTCTACCTGCCGATGTTCGTCGTGCTCGCGGCCCTGATCGTGCGGCCCGTGGCTTTCAAGTACCGCTCCAAGCGCGAGGCGGCTGCCTGGCGCGGCGGTTGGGATTGGGCCCTGTTCGCGGGCGGGGCCGTCCCGGCCCTGCTGTTTGGCGTGGCTGTCGGGAACGTGCTGCTGGGCGTGCCCTTCCACCTGAACGACATGCTGATGCCGCGCTATGACGGCAATTTCGCGATCAAGTTCCTGGGCCTGCTGCGCCCCTTCGCGCTGCTGGCGGGGGTGGTGTCGTTCTCGGTGCTGCTGCTGCATGGCGCGGCCTGGCTGAGCCTGAAGACAGAGGGCCTCGTCGCCCATCGCGCCCGCCGGATCGGGACCTATGCCGGCATCGTGGCGATGGCGGGCTATGCCCTGGCCGGGCTTTGGCTGGCGGTTGGGGTGGAGGGGTTTGCCTTTGTGGGCGAGGTCATCACCGATGGGCCGTCCAACCCGCTGTATTCCGAGGTCGCGCGGGGCGGTTCCTGGCTGGCGGCCTATGCGGTGCGGCCCTGGATCATCATCGCCCCAATCATGGGCTTTCTCGGCATGGCGCTGGCGCTGCGCGGGCTGATCGCGGGCCGCGAAATCTCCACGCTTTTGTGGTCGAAACTGGGGATCACCGGGGTGATCTCTTCGGTGGGGCTGACGATGTTCCCGTTCATCCTGCCCTCAACCGTCGATCCGAACAGCTCGTTGACCGTCTGGGACGCCTCAAGCTCGCATCTGACGCTGTTCATCATGCTGGTCTGCACGGTAATCTTCTTGCCGCTGATCCTGGCCTACACGGCCTGGGTCTACAACGTGCTCTGGGGCAAGGTCACCGAGGCCGATGTCACCGGCAATTCCGACACTGTCTACTGAAATGGACAGGACTCCGAGTCCTGTCGCGTCACTTTTTGAGGACTGACCATGTGGTACTTTGCTTGGCTGCTCGGCCTCCCGCTCGCTGCAATCTTTGCCGTCATGAATGCCATGTGGCTGGAGATGCCGCGCGACCGCAAACTTATGGAAGAGGAGGAGGGCGCCCGGGCGCCGGTTGTCATCGGGGAATAGGGGGCCTGACCATGTTCTGATGCGCGGCGTTCGCCGGGGTCGCGTTGCAAGCCTTGTTCGGCGCGGTCCTGGCGCTGTCGCTGCCGCCTGCTTGCGGGCGCGGCGCCGGATGTGCATGCCGTCGCTCCGGGCCAATCCATCCGACGCGCCCCATCACACCGGCGCGGCGGGCGTCCCGAGGTCTGACCGGGCCCGCCGGAGGCATTCGGCGATCTTGCGGAACAGCGCCACGTTCGGTGTGCTTTTGCGCCACGCCAGCGCCACGTCGCGCGGGCAGGCCCCCTGTACGTCACTCAGATGCAGAGTGTGCCCCTTTGAAATCCCCCCATCGACCGCGAGGTTCGGCAAAAGCGTGATCCCCAGATCTTCTTCGACCATCGCCACCAGGGTCGAAAGGCTGGTGGCGGAAAAGCTTTCGTCTTCGTCCAGATTGATCCCGGCAAAGCTAGACAAGGCGTGACGCTGCAAGCAATGGCCCTTTTCGAGCAAAAGAAGATGACGGTTCGCGAGGTCGTCCGCCCCAACGGTGTCGCGATTGCCGAGGGCGTGATCCATCGGTGTCGCAAGCCGGTAGCCGTCCGAGAAAAGCGTTTCGGTGGCGATCTGGTGCGGCAAGGGATGCGGCAAGGCGATCAGCAGCAGATCGAGACGGCCCTCCAGCAAGCCCTGTACCAGCGGGTCGGTCAGCTCTTCGCGAAGGTAGAATTTGGTGTCCGGCAGGTCCCGCCGCAATAGCGGCATGGCGCGCGGCATCAGGAACGGACCCACGGTCGGGATCGTGCCAAGGCGGATCACAGACGCACCGGCGGCATGTTCGCGATGCGCGCGATCCTCGAAATCGTGAACTTCGGCCAGAATGTTCCGCGCGCGTTCGGCCAGGTCCTTGCCGACGGGCGTCATCAGCACGCTTTGCTTCGTCCGCTCGGCAACCTGCAGGCCCAGACGCCCTTCCAGCTCTTTCAGCCCCGTGGAAAGGGTGGATTGCGTGACATGGCAAAGCTCGGCCGCACGCGAGAAGTTCCGCGCCTCGTCCAGGGCAACCAGAAAGCGGAGTTGGCGCAACGTTGTCATAAGTAATCGTTTTATTGAATAGCCATGGCAGTTACAATCAATTTCCAAGATACAGTGCCAGGTCTTAAGTCCGGGGTATCGCAACATTCTGGAGCATGAACATGAACGCGCATACATCCCACGCCGCTGACATTCCCACCGGTCTTCCGCGGCTGAACGAACCGGCGCCCGCCTTCGATGCGGTGACGACCGACGGACGCAAGACGCTGGCCGACTACCGGGGCAAATGGCTGATCCTCTTTTCG
Organism: uncultured Maritimibacter sp.; assembly: GCA_964352155.1. Taxonomy (GTDB): domain Bacteria; phylum Pseudomonadota; class Alphaproteobacteria; order Rhodobacterales; family Rhodobacteraceae; genus Psychromarinibacter. Next base: position 12,567 of record CAYGRI010000118.1, read on the forward strand.
CATCCGGCGGATTTTACCCCGGTCTGCACCACCGAGTTCATGGCCTTCGCGACCCGGGCCGATGCCTTCGCGGCGCTTGATACCGCGCTATTGGGCCTGTCGATTGACAGCCATTACGCGCATATCGCGTGGATGCGCGCGATCAAAGAGACCTTCGGGGTCGAGATTCCGTTTCCGATCATCGCGGATCTGGACATGAAGGTCGCGCAATCCTTTGGCATGATCCAGCCCGGCGCGTCCGACACCCAGGCCGTCCGCGCGACCTTCGTGATCGACCCGGACGGCATTCTGCGCGCCATGCTGTATTATCCGATGACCAACGGGCGCTCGGTCGAGGAGATCCTCCGCCTCGTCAAGGCGCTCCAGACCTCGGACGCGCATAGGGTCGCGACGCCCGAGAACTGGCAGCCGGGCGACGATGTCATCGTGCCGCCCCCGGCGACCGCCGCTGCCGCCGAGGCGCGCATGTCGGAAGGGTTCGAGACGAAAGACTGGTATTTCTCGACCAGGTCGCTCTGACGCCGCCAAAGCAACCGGCGTGTCGCGCCCAATCCCGCGCCGCGACACGCCAAAACACCGCGCATTCACCCCAGGGTCGACGGATATGGACGACACATGGATCCACAAATTCAAGGGGCTCAGCCGTCTTCCGGCCGAGATCAAGGCCGCGCTCGCGGCCGGAAGCCAGATCGTTTCGGTGCCAGCCGGCACGCAGATCTTCACCCCCGGACAGACTGCCGACAACCTTTGGCTGCTGCTGGACGGCACGGTGAAGGTTCAGCAAAAGTCAGAGACCGGGCGCGAGGTGTTCCTGTACCGGGTGCATGCCGGGGAAAGCTGCGTGCTGACCACGGCCTGCATGCTGGCGTTCGAGGATTATTCGGCCGAAGGCACCTCGGAAACCCAGGTGACGGCGGTGGCGATCCCGCGCCGGACCTTCGACGATCTCGTCGCGAGATCCCCGGTTTTCCGGGAGTTCGTCTTCACAGCCTATTCGCGCCGGATCACCGACCTGTTCACACTGATCGATGACATCGTGTTCCAGCGCATGGATGTGCGACTGGCCTCCCGGTTGCTGGAGCTTGCGGATGCCAGGGCGGTTGTCCACGCGACGCATGCGGTGCTTGGCACGGAACTGGGCACCGCGCGCGAGGTTGTATCGCGCACCCTGGCGGAGTTTCAGCGGCGCGGCTGGGTCGAGCAATCGCGCGGAGAGGTTCGCTTGATTGGCAGGGAGGGCCTTGAACGCCTCGTGAAATCATCCGGCGGACATGTC